>NZ_JAQZAB010000100.1:0-89021 GCF_028640915.1 Pseudomonas sp. B3G-3
GGCTTACTTGACCTGACGCTGCGGCGCCTTGTGCACCATGGTGTAGGCATAGTCCACGCCCATGCCGTAGGCGCCGCTATGCTCGCGCACCAGGTCCATCACCGCGTCGTAGGTTTCCTTGTGCGCCCAGTCGCGCTGGAATTCGAGCAGCACTTGCTGCCAGGTCACCGGCACCGCGCCGGCCTGGATCATGCGCTGCACCGACATGTCATGGGCTTCCTGGGTAGTGCCACCGGAAGCGTCGGTGACGATGTACACCTCATAACCTTCGGCCAGGGCTTCCAGGGCCGGGAAGTTCAGGCAGACCTCGGTCCACAGCGCGGCCATGATCAGTTTCTTGCGTCCGGTGGCCTTGACCGCTTCCACCAGTTTCTTGTCTTCCCAGGAGTTCATCGAGGTGCGCTCGATCGGCTGGTGATCCGGGAACACGCTGAGCAGTTCCGGCCAGATGTAGCCGCTGAAGCTTTCGGTTTCCACCGAGGTGAAGATGGTCGGCACGTTGAAGATCTTCGCCGCCTTGGCCAGGCCCACGGTGTTGTTCTTCAGGGTCTGGCGGTCGATCGACTGCACGCCGAAGGACATCTGTGGCTGGTGGTCGATCAGGATCAGGGCGGAGTTGCTTGGGTTGAGCAGTTCACGGATAGACATGGCGCGTTCCTTTTGATGTCGATAGCTAAGTGGGTAAAAGCGTTGAGTTGCAAAATTCGGGGGCTCGGCGCGGGTTCCGCTGGGGAGGCTTTGCTGCCGGCTTGGTGGCTAATTTAGGGGCTGGATTAAAAAGGGACAATTCCCTAAAATCGAGAATCATTGATTCCAAAATAGGGACAGTCATGGATCGCATCGAATGCATGCGCGCGTTTGTCATCACGGTCGATGCCAACGGCTTCGCCGCTGCGGCCCGGGCCATGGACGTGCCGCGCTCGAAAGTCAGCAAACAGATCCAGGCACTGGAAGAAGCCATCGGCGTGCAACTGCTGCACCGCACTACTCGCAGCCTGCACCTGACCGAAGCCGGCGCCGAGTACTACGAGTCGGCGCGGGAAGTCCTGGCCGCCGTGGACGAAGCGGAACAACGGGCGCGGGACGGCATCGGCGAATTGCGCGGGGTGCTGCGGGTCAACGCGCCGATGTCCTTTGGCCTGCGCCGCCTCGGGCCGCTGGTGCCGCTGTTCCATGAGCAGCACCCGAACATCGAATTGCAACTGGTGCTCAGCGACCAGCAGGTGGACCCGGTGCGCGGCGGTTTCGACGTGACCATCCGCATCGCCAGCCTGGCCGACTCGTCGATGGTCGCCAAGCTGCTGGCCCCGGCGCCGCGGATCATGGTGGCCTCGCCGGACTACCTGAAGCGCGCCGGCATTCCGCAGACGCCCCGCGACCTGACCGCCCACCAGTGCCTGAACTATGGCTACCTGCAAAGCGGAGTCAGCCTGCAATTGAGCAACGGCAAAGACACCCAGCGCGTCCACGTCACCGGCCCGCTGCACGCCAACAACGGCGACCTGCTGGCCCAGGCCGCCGAGGCCGGCATGGGCATCGCCCTGCTGCCCGACTTCATCGTCGCCGACGCCCTGGCCGCCGGCCGCCTGGTGCCGGTGCTGTGCGAATGGCAGGCGCCGCCGATCAGCATCCACGCGGTGTACCCGTCGGCCCGGCGCGTGCCGCAAAAGACCCGGGCCTTTATCGAATTCCTGGTCGCCCAGTTGGCGGAGAAACCGCCTGTGCATCCGTAGGTGATCCAGGCGAGATGGGGTGTCAGATACACCACCTCGCGGGCAAGCCTCGCTCCTACAGAAGCCGGGAACACCATGGCGTCCCTGTAGCCGCTGCCGAGCCCGCGAGGCTGCGATCGGCACCGCAGGGGCCGCAAAACCGGGCACCACGTTCCTACAGGCAAACCGCATGCGCAGGTTTTGCGAGGACTTCGTCCTCGAGCGCAGCCTCGCGCTACTCGGCAGCGGCTACAGACATGCGTGAACACCTCCTCTTCTGTAGAAGCCAGGCTTGCCGGCGATGCAGGCGACGCGGTGCCGCGGGCGACCTGGGCTGTCTCGACGATGGACCTACACTGAATGCATACACCTCGGCATTCGTGAGGGGCCATCATGCGTAACTCTCCCAGACTCGCGGCGCTCAGCCTGGTCGCCTGCCTCGTCTACCTTGGCCTGGCCATCCTCGGCATGGGCGGGCTGGTGGCGTTCTTCTCCCACCCCGCGTTGTGGGTCATCGCCCTGTCCTTGCTGGCGATGGCCGGCGTGGCCCAGTTCAGCGAAGGCAACCTGAGCCCCGGCAAACAGGAAGACCGGGAAAACCGCTGGGTCCTCGCCGCCTTCGGCATCCTCGGGCTGTTGCTGGCCTTTCTTCCCGCCTACACCGACCGCCTGGATTTCTGGACCTTTGGCGGCACCGACACGCGCTGGTTCGGCGTGGTGTTCTTTATCGCCGGCGGCATCTTGCGGCTGTGGCCGGTGTTCGTGCTGGGCAATCGCTTCAGCGGCCTGGTGGCGATCCAGCCCGGCCATCAGCTGGTGACCACCGGCATCTACGGCACCCTGCGCAACCCGAGTTACCTGGGGTTGCTGATTAATTGCGTGGGCTGGGCCCTGGCCTTCCGCTCCGGGGTCGGCCTGCTGCTGACCGCCTTGATGCTGATCCCGCTGATCGCCCGCATCCACGCCGAAGAAGCCTTGCTGCGCAAAGAGTTCGGCAAGCAATACGACACTTACTGCGCCTACACCTGGCGCCTGGTGCCCTGGATCTACTGAGGACTTTTTCCGTTACGTTGCCGGGGGGCGGTGTTAAATATTTTGTGACGCGCCCCTTGGCAGCGAGGACCAGTCCCGGTAAAACGGTGAGCCTCACTTGCACGAAATGTCCGTGAATTCTTGACGAGATCCGCCGGCCGATGAACGCCTTGTGTTGCCGCCCGCCCTGCCAGACATGCGCTGCTGCCCCGTGCAGCCGTATCGGCATTGGCATGGCGACAACACAATGCACCCACGGCGATCTCCACGGCAACCCCGGGGACCTGCGATGAAACTGCTGGTCAACCTGCCCATGGCCCTGTGCCGCTCCCGCCTGCGTCATTCCTCGCGCCCTCCGGATCTCTCGCTTTCGCTCTGAACGCGCGCCTTTGCGCGTCGAGCCCTGCCGCCTTGCTATCTGCCATTGCAACCGGGCCATGCCGGCGCCGCTGCATGAACCGAACCTGCGCGCCGTCATGGCGCAAGCGAGAGAACCATGAAATTTGCAGCCCTTGACGAGGCCCGTAGCTTCCTGGCCGCCAACCCCGATATCGACATGATCGAGCTGTTCATCCTCGACGCCAACGGCGTGCCGCGCGGCAAGCTGCTGCACCGCGAAGAACTGCTGGCGGTCTATGAAAGCGGCCGCCCGCTGCCCAGCACCATCCTCGGCCTGACCCTGCAGGGCGACGACGTGGAAAACTCCGGTCTGGTCTGGGACGTCGGCGATATCGACTGCCGCGCCTACCCGCTGGCCGGCAGCCTGGTGCGCCTGCCGTGGCGACAGATCCCCACCGCCGCGGTGCAGGTCAGCATGCACCCGCAGGAAGGCCTGCCGGCCAGCATCGCCGACCCGCGCCACCTGTTGATCAAGGTCATCGACCAGCTCAAGGCCGAGGGTTATCACCCGGTGATGGCCTGCGAGCTGGAGTTCTACCTGCTGGATACCAAGCGCGACAGCAACGACCGCCCGCAACCGGCGCTGGACGCCGACGGCGGCCGGCCACGGCACACCCAGGTCTATGGCCTGCGCGAGCTGGAGCAGATCGAACCCTTCCTCGCCGACCTCTACGCCGCCTGCAAGCTGCAAGGCATTCCGGCGCGTACGGCGATTTCCGAATACGCCCCGGGCCAGGTGGAAATCACCCTGGAGCACGGTGATGCCCTGGAGGCCATGGACCAGGCGGTGCGCTACAAGCGCCTGGTCAAGGCCGTGGCCCACCAGCACGGGATGCAGGCGACCTTCATGGCCAAGCCCTTCGATGACCTGGCGGGCACCGGCATGCACATGCATGTGAGCCTCGCCGACGCCGAGGGCCACAACCTGTTCGCCGCCGCAGACCCGGCCGGCACCCCGCTGCTGCGCCAGGCGGTGGGTGGCATGCTCGCGTCGCTGCTCGACTCGCTGCTGCTGTTCTGCCCCAACGCCAATTCCTATCGCCGCTTCCAGGCCAACAGCTACGCGCCGCTGGCACCGACCTGGGGCGTCGACAACCGCACGGTGAGCCTGCGAGTGCCGGGCGGCCCGGCCAACAGCCGGCATATCGAGCACCGCATCTGCGGCGCCGACGCCAACCCCTACCTGGCGGCCGCGGCGATCCTCGCCGGGATCCATCGCGGCCTGCGCGAACAACTCGATCCGGGCGACCCGGTGCAAGGCAACGGCTATGCCCAGGCCAGCGAACTGCTGCCCACCGACTGGCTGACCTCGCTGACCGCCCTGGAGAACTCCAGCTGGGCCCGCAATGCCCTGGGCAGCGAATTCCTCGGGGTCTACCTGGCGGTCAAGCGCGCCGAATACCGCCAGTTCATGGCCGAAGTCGGCGAACAGGACTGGCGCTGGTACCTGACCCAGGCGTGACGCGCTGACCGGCGTCACGGCGCCGGCCCGGCCCCCTCCCAGCATTCGAGAACGACCCATGACAGCCGCACTCAACCCGGTAACACCAGCAGCCGAACGCTGCCCTTCCTACTACAGCGCCACCCTGAATGACGAAACCGCCTACCCGACCCTGCAAGGCCAGGTGAGCGTCGACGTGGTGATCATCGGCGGCGGTTTCACCGGCGTCGCCAGCGCCGTGGAACTGGCGGAAAAAGGCCTGAAAGTGGCCCTGGTCGAAAGCCACAAGATCGGCTGGGGCGCTACCGGGCGCAACGGCGGCCAGGTCACCGGCAGCCTGTCCGGCGACGAGGCCATGCGCAAGCAGATGCGCCGCACCCTGGGCGACGAGGTCGACGATTTCATCTGGCAACTGCGCTGGCGCGGGCACCGGATCATCCGCCAGCGCGTGGACAAATACGCCATCGCCTGCGACCTCAAGCACGGCCACCTGCATGCCGCCTACAAGCCCAGCCACCTCGCCGGCCTGCGTGCCGACTATGAAGAAGCGGTGCGCCGCGGCATGGGCGACGAGGTCAGCCTGCTGGACCAGCAACAGCTGCGCGAGGTGCTGGACAGCCCGCTGTACCACGGCGCGATCAAGAACACCCGCAACCTGCACCTGCATCCGCTGAACCTGTGCATCGGCGAAGCCCGCGCCGCCGAGAGCCTCGGCGCGCTGATCTTCGAGCACAGCGAAGTGCTGCAGATCGTCCACGGCGAGCGCCCGGCGGTGATCACCGCCCAGGGCCGCATCGACGCCAGACAGGTGCTGCTGGCCGGCGACGTGTACCACAAGCTGGAGCCGAAACAACTCAAGGGCAAGATCTTCCCGGCCATGGGCGGCATCGTCACCACCGCGCCCCTGGGCGACCTGGCCAAGCGCCTCAACCCCCAGGACCTGGCGGTCTACGACTGCCGCTTCGTGCTCGACTATTACCGCATGACCGCCGACGGCCGCCTGCTGTTCGGTGGCGGCGCCAACTACAGCGGCAAGGACTCGCGGGACATCGCCGGCGAACTGCGCCCGTGCATCGAACGCACCTTCCCGGCGCTCAAGGGCGTGGCCATCGACTTCCAGTGGAGCTGCGCCATGGGCATCGTGATCAACCGCATCCCGCAACTGGGCAAGCTCTCGGACAACGTCTGGTATTGCCAGGGCTACTCCGGCCACGGCATCGCCACCAGCCACATCATGGGCGAGATCATGGCCCAGGCCATCACCGGGCACTTGGGCGACTACGACACCTTCGCCGCCTGCCAGCACATCCGCGTACCCTTCGGCGACCAGCTGGGCAACCCGATGCTGGCGGCGGGCATGTGGTACTACCAGATGCTTGAACGGTTACGTTGAGCCCCGTACTCCTCGCTTCTGTAGGAGCGAAGCTTGCTCGCGATAGCGCCCTCACGACCGCCATCGCCAGCAAGCCTTTCGCCGCGACACCTGCCTGGTAGCGATCTGTAACCATTGAAAATCATCGTCCCTGGAATCGGGTAGTACGCTTGCGCGGCACCCTGAATGCTCAGTGCCAAAACCGACCGGGCACCCCTACTCAAGCGCACGCCCAAGCGGGTGCCAAGTCAACACATAAACCGGCCTTCGTGGCCCTCCAGTTTCAATGAACAAGGATCGCTCAAGCATGAAATTCGCCTACACCATTTTCTATGTCCCGGATGTCAGCGCCTCGCTGGCTTTCTTCAATCGCGCCTTCGGCCTGCCCACCCGTTTTCTCCATGAGTCCGGCACCTACGGCGAACTGGAAACCGGCGCCACCGCCCTCGCCTTCGCCGCCCATGAACTGGGCGCAATGAACTTCAACGGCGGCCACGTCGAGGCCCACAGCTCGGCCAGGCCGCTGGGCATGGAAATCGGCCTGGTCTGCGCAGACGTGCACGCCGCCCACCAACGGGCACTGGATGCCGGCGCCAGCGAACTCAGCGCGCCCGGCGAAAAACCCTGGGGGCAGACCGTGTCCTATGTGCGTTGCCCCGACGGCCTGCTGGTGGAGTTGTGCACAGCGGTGCAGTCCTAGTTCCTTCGGCTCGTGCGGGCACAAACCCCGCCCAACCTATACAACCCGGGAATCTGCTCTAGGCTGAAGCCTCGGCGACTATGGATATAGAGCCATCGAGCAAGTGGAAACACATGGAAATGACTTTCAAGGAGAAACCCCATGTCTGCGATTCCTTCAAGAACCAACCGCTCTCCCCTGCGCATGAACAAGGATGTCACTGCGCTGATTCCGGACTTCCCCTTTCACTACGCCAACTATTTGCAGAGCGCGGCTAATCGAAAGCTTCCCCCCTGCCAGGTAGACCCGGCGAACTATGGGCAGAAAGTGTTGATCGTCGGCGCTGGCGTCGCCGGCCTGGTCGCCGCCTATGAAGCCATGCGCATGGGCCTGCACCCGGTGGTGGTCGAGGCCTCCGAGCGCATCGGCGGACGGCTCTACTCCAAGGTCCAGGGCGACCCCGAAAACCCGGGCAGCCAGGCGCTCTGTGAACTGGGCGCGATGCGTTTCCCGGTGTCGGGCAAGGCGCTGTTCCACTACTTCCGCAAAGTCGGCATGACCGAAAACTCGGCGGACTTTCCCAACCCGGGGACTGCCGCGGCGATCAGTACGGTGGTCGATTACCGTGGAGAGAAGGTCTATTACGAAGTGGACGGCAACCCGGCCTTTCCAAAGCCACAGGAATACGTCGAGCTGGAAAACCAGTTCTTCGATGACTTCCTGGAAAACTACCACTTCAAAGATCTGGAAAAGGCCATGACCGAGGGCTCCATCGATCAACAGAAGATCAAGCAGCTCTGGAATGCCATCGTCAAACCTCAGTCGGGAACCAGCGGCGACGACGTCAGCTTCTACGCCGCGCTCCTGGAAAATTCCGGCTGGAGCAAGGCCGATATCGACCTGTTCGGCCAGATCGGCTTCGGCACCGGCGGCTGGAACACCGACTACCCCAACAGCATCCTCGAGTTGCTGCGCGTGCTGTACACCGGCCTGGACGCCGACCACCAACTGATGTTCGACGGCTCCTCGAGCCTGCCGCAACGGCTCTGGTCCAAGGCGCCGAAGGAACTGGGGGACGTGATGCTGCACTGGGGCGAGGACACCACGGTCGAAGCGCTGTCGCGCGAGGTGTTCGACGACCCGTTCCACAAGGAGGTGCGACACATCGAGCGCCAACCGGACGGTTCCTTCCGCGTCGCCATCACCGACACCCGCACCCGAAAGACCCAGCAGTGCCACTTCCCCAGCGTCATCTACACCCCGCATGTGCGGATCCTCGACAAACTGCGCTACTCGGGGAACCCGCAAAGCCTTCCCGCCATGAACAGCCTGCTGCCCATCGATACCTGGGAAGCCATCATGTACACCCACTACATGCAGTCGGCGAAGATTTTCGCCGCCACCCAGCGCCCGTTCTGGAACGACCTTGTGGTGGGCGACGAGCAACGCAAGATGAGCATCACCCTCTCCGACCGCCTGACTCGCGGCACTTACCTGGTCGACTACTCGGCCAGCAAGGGCGACTACAAAGGCAGCGGGATCTTCCTGTCCTACACCTGGAACGACGATGCTCTGAAGTTCCTCGGCGACCGCCCCGCGCCGTTGCCGCAGCATGTCGAGCTGTGCACTAACCTGCTGGACAACATCTACCCGGGGATCAACCTCAACGAGCAATACAGCACCGTCAATACGTTCGTGGAGCACAACTGGGAGGATCAGCCGCTGTACCTGGGCGCCTTCAAGATGAACCTGCCAGGGCAGTACGAATATCAGCGGCGGATCTTTTCCCAGTTCATGAGCGGCATCGACACGGGCAATCCCGACCGCTTCATCCTGGCGGGCGATGACGTGTCCTGGACGGCCGGCTGGGCCGAAGGCGCGGTCACCACCGCGATCAATGCGCTGAACAAGCTGGCGGTGTGTTTTGGCGGTGGCAGCCAGCCGGCCAACCCGGGGCCGGTGGAATCCTGGGAGCAGTTGAAACCGGTCGAGTTGAGCTGACTGGTAAATAGCCTCACTCCAGACCCCGTCGCTGCCAGGTCGGCACGACGGGGTCTTTGTTTCATGACATGGCGCTTGCTTAGCGCCCCCATTTCTCCAAGGCGAACTCGACGAAACTGCGCAGCTTGGGCAGGCGGTAACGGTCCTGGGCGTAGAGCAGGTGCATCGCCCGCCGGGGCAATTGATAGTCCTGCAGCACGGGCACCAGCCGCCCCTGTTGCAGGTCTTCTTCCACCAGGGCATCGGGCATCATCACCACCCCCAAGCCACCCCGCGCCGCGCGGTGCAGGCCGGACGAGGTGTTGGTCAACAACGAGCCGGACACCGGGATCAGCACGTCGCCCTCGGGCCCGCGCAACGGCCATTGGGTGGCGGTGGAGCTCCACTCGTCACCGGCCGGATAGGCGAACGCCAGGCAGTTGTGGTGCTGCAGGTCCTCCGGGACTCGTGGCGTGCCGCAGCGCTGTAGATAGTCCGGCGCCGCGCAGATGGTCAGGGTGTAGTCCTCCAGGGGCCGGGCGATCAGCGACGAGGTGTCCAGGTTGCCCAGGCGAAAAGCCACGTCGAAGGCACCGTCGATCAGGTCGAAGCGCTGGTTGGCCAGCGTCAGTTCCACCTTGACCTGCGGGCAGCGCAGCTGGAATTCGCTCAGGGCCGGCGCCAGGCGCTCGGTGCCGAAGGTCAGCGGCGCGGTGATGCGCAGGGTGCCCGACGGCTCGCCCTGGACCTGTTCCGCCATGCGCTCGGAGTCCGCCACCAACCCCAGCACCGCCAGGCAACGCTGGTAATACTCGGCGCCGAACTCGGTCAGGCGCTGGCGCCTGGTGGTGCGGCTGAGCAGGCTGACCCCGAGGCGCTGCTCCAGGGCCCGCAGGTGATTGCCGACCATGGTGGTGGACAGGCCGCACTCGCGGGCAGCGGCAGTCATGTTCCCCGCCTCCACCACCTTCACGTACACCGTCATCGCCTGGAACAGATCCATTATCAACCCTGACTTGAAGATGATTAAAGAATTGACGAGTTTATCTAGCTCAGGTGGCTAACGATACTGCCCGCACACCCCTTGGATGGAGCTACCCGTCATGACCGCCACCTGCCTGATGAACACCTATCAGCCGCTGCCGCTGAGCTTCACCCGCGGCCTGGGCACGCGCCTCTGGGACCAGGCCGGCCGCGAATACCTGGACGCGGTGGCCGGCGTGGCGGTGACGGGCGTCGGCCATTCCCATCCCAGACTGGTCAGCGTCATCAGCGAACAGGCCGGCCTGCTGCTGCACACCTCCAACCTCTACGGCATCGACTGGCAACAGCAACTGGCGCAGCGGCTGACCCGCCTGGCCGGGATGGACCGGGCGTTCTTCAACAACTCCGGCGCCGAAGCCAACGAGACCGCGTTGAAGCTGGCGCGGCTGCACGGCTGGCACAAAGGCATCGAGCGGCCGCTGATCATCGTCATGGAGAACGCCTTCCACGGCCGTACCCTGGGCACCCTGGCGGCCAGCGACGGGCCGGCGGTACGTCTGGGCCTGAACTCGCTGCCGGGGGATTTTCTCAAGCTGCCCTTCGGTGATCTGGCCGCCCTGGAGCAAGCCGCGCAGGCCCACGGCCCGCGTATCGCCGCGGTGCTGATGGAGCCGATCCAGGGCGAAAGCGGTATCCGCCTGGCCCCGCCCGGCTACCTCAAGGGCGTGCGCGAACTGTGCAGCCGGCGCAACTGGCTGCTGATGCTCGACGAGATCCAGACCGGCATCGGCCGCACCGGCCAGTGGTTCGCCTGCCAGCATGAAGGCGTAGTCCCGGACGTGATGACCCTGGCCAAGGGCCTGGGCAACGGCATCCCCATCGGTGCCTGCCTGGCCCGGGGCAAGGCTGCGCAACTGTTCACCCCCGGCAGCCATGGCAGCACCTTCGGCGGCAACCCGCTGGCCTGCCGGGTGGCCTACACCGTGCTGGAGATCATCGAGCAACAAGGCCTGCTGGCCAACGCCAGGCGCCAGGGCGAGCACCTGCTGCAACGCTTGCGGGCGGAGCTGGCCGATCACCCGCAGGTCCTGCAGGTGCGTGGCCTGGGGTTGATGATCGGCATCGAGCTGAAAGCCCCACAACGCGAGCTGGCGCTCCGGGCGGCCCAGGATCACGGACTGCTGATCAACGTGACCCGGGGCAGCACCATCCGCCTGCTGCCAGCGCTGATCATCGACGAGCGGGAAGTCGAGATGATCGTGCGCGGGGTCAGCCGGACATTGCAAAGCGCCGAGGTCGATGGCGATGCAACAAAAGAGGCAGGAATGCTGGCGGTGTCGTGACCGATGCCTGATGGCCGGGTGAGGTTAATCAGAACGCTTCGCGAGCAAGCTCGCTCCTACAGGGGGCATGCGCGTTTCTGTAGGAGCGAGCTTGCTCGCGATGGGATGGATCAGCAAACGGTGTGGGCCGGGCTCAGTCGTCCAGCGGTTTCGGTGGCGCCGCAGGCTTGCCCGATTTGGCGGCTTTGCCGGCGTGGGCTGCCTTGACTTCCGAGACCGGCGCTAACGTCGGCGCAATGGCTTCCTTCTCCGCGGCCGGCAGCTGGTCGACGGTGCTGAAGACTTCCTTGAGTTCGATGGCCCCGGAATGTTCGAGCTTCTTCTCGCCGTCCTTGCCCACCAGGATCACCTTGGTCTGCGCCCCGGCGCCAAGCTTCAGGCTGCGGATCAGCGCCATGGTCGATTGCGGGTCCAGGTCCTTGCCGTCGCGTTGGCCGATGGTGTTGATCACCGTGTAGAGCACCATGTTGCGTTCGCTGAAGGCCTGGCGGTTGGCCGGCTCGTCGAGGGACTTCTTCAGCGCCACCAGGGTCGGGTCCACGGAGCTGGGTGCAATCACGATCAATGGGCGCGCCTTGCCCTGATCCTGGGCCAGAGGGCCTTCGTTGTCGGCCGCCATTGCGGGGCCGACGACAGCGAGCAGCGTTGCGAGGGTCAATGACCGAATGAACATGCGTCTCTCCTTTGGGTATCCACGTCCTAATGATTGCGCATCAGGGGAAAAGGTCCAGACCTGGACTCAAATTCTGACATTTTATTGAGCCATGCCCGTGATCCGCGGTGCGGGAACCGTCGCTGCGCGTGCTCGTTTTCGTCGCGAGCGATCGACGCTCCCATAAATACCAGTGATGAGCGAACCCTCTCAATCGGCATGATCGACCCGCCCTGGCGCCCATGACAACCGGCATGGCCTATGCCGTTCTGGCATGGGCCCATACGAATTCGTCATCATTTTCGCCGCGGCGGCGTGATAGCCTTCACCCCGGCCATAACAAGAGCGCCCGCCTGGCTTTTTCCATCCGGTGCGGCGTCACCCGCCGTTTCATACCTGCTTGCTTCGTCTTCATCTGCCCAGGTTTTCGCAGCGACCCTTCTACACAGGCTCGCTGGACGACCGATTGCATTTTTGACTCGACGCTATCGTCGGCATCTCTTTTACCTCCTTCCGGGAGTTCGTATGTCCAGGCTGTCTCATCAAGATTTACGCCGTAGTTTTCGCGAGTTGATCGCTTCAGACTCCTGCTTCCACACTGCCTCCGTCTTCGACCCGATGTCAGCGCGGATCGCCGCCGACCTGGGGTTCGAAGTGGGCATTCTCGGCGGCTCCGTCGCCTCGCTGCAGGTGCTGGCCGCGCCTGACTTCGCCCTGATCACCCTGAGCGAATTCGCCGAGCAGGCCACCCGCATCGGCCGCGTCGCCCAACTGCCGGTGATCGCCGACGCCGACCACGGCTACGGCAACGCCCTCAATGTGATGCGCACCGTGGTCGAGCTGGAGCGCGCCGGCGTCGCCGCCCTGACCATCGAAGACACCCTGCTGCCGGCCCAGTTCGGACGCAAGTCCACCGACCTGATCTCGGTCGCCGAAGGCGTGGGCAAGATCCGCGCGGCGCTGGAAGCCCGGGTCGACCCGGAACTGGCGATCATCGCCCGGACCAACGCGGCGATCCTGCCGATCCAGGAAATCATCAGCCGCACCCAGCAATACGAGCGCGCCGGCGCCGACGGCATCTGCATGGTCGGGGTCAAGGATTTCGAGCAACTGGAACAGATCTCCGAGCACCTGTCGGTGCCCCTGATGCTGGTGACCTACGGCAACCCGGCGCTGCGCGACGATGCGCGCCTGGCGCAACTGGGCGCGAAGATCATCGTCGACGGCCACGCGGCGTATTTCGCGGCGATCAAGGCCACCTACGACTGCCTGCGCGAACAGCGGCAGATCTTCACCCAGGCCTCGGACCTCAGCGCTACCGAGCTGGCCCACACCTACACCCAGCCCGAGGACTACATCGTCTGGGCCAAAGAGTTCATGAGCGTCAAAGAGTGAGCCGCTAGCTCACCCTCCCTTGCGATCACCGAGGACCCGAGGTCCTGGGTGGTCGAAAGCCGCTTCGCGCCTCACCTTCCGCCCCACTCTTTATTCCCCCGTCCCGTTCAACGCTTCATCGACACAGTCGAGGATCTGCCCGATGGTCCAGGGTTTGCGGATGAACGACACCGGATAGCGAATTCCGGAACTTTGCGGCGTCTCGTAACCGGACATCACCAGCACCGGCATGCCCGGCCAGCGCTCGCGCACCCGGTTGGCCAGGCCCGCGCCGTTCAGGGTGCCCGGCATATTGATATCGGTCAGCAGCAGGCGCACCTGCTCCGGATGGCTTTCCAGGAACCGCAGCGCCGCATCCGCGCTGGGCATGGCCTGGGTGGCGAAACCCTCGTCCTGCAGGATCTCGCAGAGAAACTCCAGGATCATCGGCTCGTCCTCGACCACCAACAGCAGGCGACAAGGCTGGCCTGGATCGACGGATGACACTGGACTCATGAGGATGCCGCTCCCTGACTGCGTACACGATCCTGGCGCGATTACGCCACTTAGAGTTATGAGCAGTGCCGGGCCGATAAATTCATTCAGGCTTCGGACAAGATCGACGGAGCGCCATGGGTGACATGACAGGCAATCACTTCAGCAGCTCTTGTTGACCGCGGACCGCTCGGATGCAGGTGCCATGTTCACGCACTCCCAATGTCGTGACGAGGCTGGCACTGCTGGCGCCCGGTTGCGCTCCCCAGCCCTATGGGTGAATGGGCTGAACATAGCCAAGGGCAATGCACGCCGCTTTCGCTTCGGACCACCAGCTGTGAGAAAGTAGCGAGGCGCACGGGCCGCACGTTCCGGTGGCCCCGTTTGCCTTTGCGTCGTGAAGCCCGGGAGAATGTTTTTCCCGGCGTCCCGACCGCCGCTCACTATTCTTAAGCCATGGGCCCGCATGGGCCGGTGGTCTCGCTTTCAAGGAATCCAGAATGCAACCAAGACACGTCATCAACGCTTCGGTCAGCCCCAAAGGCAGCCTGGAGACTTTGTCCCAACGTGAAGTGCAACAACTCAGCGAAGCCGGTTCCGGCAGCATCTATGCCCTGTTCCGCCAGTGCGCCCTGGCCATCCTCAACACCGGCGCCCATGTCGATAACGCCAAGACCATCCTCGACGCCTACAAGGATTTCGAAGTCCGCATCCACCAGCAGGACCGTGGCGTGCGCCTGGAACTGCTGAACGCCCCGGCCGATGCCTTCGTCGATGGCGAGATGATCGCCAGCACCCGGGAAATGCTGTTCAGCGCCCTGCGCGACATCGTCTACACCGAAAGCGAGCTGGCCAGCCAGCGCATCGACCTGGAAAGCTCCCAGGGCATCACCGACTACGTCTTCCACCTGCTGCGCAACGCCCGCACCCTGCGCCCGGGCGTGGAGCCGAAGATGGTGGTGTGCTGGGGCGGCCACTCGATCAGCACCGAGGAATACCAGTACACCAAGAAGGTCGGCCATGAGCTGGGCCTGCGCAAACTGGACGTCTGCACCGGTTGCGGCCCGGGCGTGATGAAGGGCCCGATGAAGGGCGCGACCATTGCCCATGCCAAGCAGCGCATGAGCGGCAGCCGTTACCTGGGCCTCACCGAGCCGGGCATCATCGCCGCCGAGGCGCCGAACCCGATCGTCAACGAGCTGGTGATCCTGCCGGACATCGAGAAGCGCCTGGAAGCCTTCGTCCGCGTCGGCCACGGCATCATCATTTTCCCGGGCGGCGCCGGCACCGCCGAGGAGTTCCTGTACCTGCTGGGCATCCTCATGCACCCGGACAACCGCGACCTGCCGTTCCCGGTGATCCTCACCGGGCCGAAAAGCGCCGCGCCGTACCTGGAGCAGTTGCATGCCTTCGTCGGCGCGACCCTGGGCGATGCGGCCCACAGCCTGTACCAGATCATCATCGACGACCCGGCCGAGGTCGCCCGGCAGATGACCGAGGGGCTCAAGGAGGTCAAGCAGTTCCGCCGCGAACGCAACGACGCCTTCCACTTCAACTGGCTGCTGAAAATCGACGAAGGCTTCCAGCGCCCGTTCGACCCGACCCACGCCAACATGGCCGGCCTGCAGCTGGACCACGCACTGCCGTCCCACGAACTGGCGGCCAACCTGCGCCGCGCGTTCTCCGGCATCGTCGCCGGCAACGTCAAGGACAAGGGCATCCGCCTGATCGAGAAGCACGGCCCGTACGAAATCCACGGCGACACCGCGATCATGCAACCGCTGGATCACCTGCTCAAATCCTTCGTCCAGCAGCACCGGATGAAACTGCCGGGCGGCGCGGCCTATGTGCCGTGCTACCGGGTCGTCAGCTGACAGCCCGTTGACGACGGCCCCCGGTGCAATGCCGGGGGCCGTTTCCTGCCCCACGCAAAACGCCCGGCCAGCGGGTACAGCCGGCGCCCAGGGAACTCCCGGGCAGTACCGCGCATCCTAGATGGTGTAGTACTTCCTTTTTGCTTCACGCTGTCGGAGGACGCCCTCATGCGCCGCCTATTACTCGTTTCTTCGTTGTTGCTCTGTCTGCCCGCAGGTTCAGCCATGGCCCGTGTCGATGCGGGTGATGTCGCCACCTCGGCAGGGGTTTCCGCCTCGCTGTACTCGACCTTCAAGG
Organism: Pseudomonas sp. B3G-3; assembly: GCF_028640915.1. NCBI lineage: Bacteria > Pseudomonadati > Pseudomonadota > Gammaproteobacteria > Pseudomonadales > Pseudomonadaceae > Pseudomonas > Pseudomonas sp. B3G-3. Next base: position 15,636 of record NZ_JAQZAB010000100.1, read on the forward strand.
ACGACAAAATGGTGATTCCCGCCCGTGACGACGCCTCCAGTTTCGTCGCCAGCGGTGGTGCCATCCGTGGTGTCTACCTGGAGTCGGTGCTGCAGAAAATCCGCCAGGAAAACCCAGGCCTCAACGCCAGCGATGAAGAACTGGCCAGGGCCATCCTCACTCAACAGGCGCAGCCCGCCGGGCACTAACGGCCTGTGCCGTCCTGCGCTCCGCGACCGGGACGTCGCGGAGCCGCACGGTACATCCTCCCCTCACCCCACCTGGACCGCCGCGGCGGTTTCGGCGCGGGTGAACAGACCACGACCGATGGCCCGGGCCGTGCGCAAATGCAGCGCCGGGTCCTGGCTTTCCGATTCCAGCAGCAGCTGCGAGGTCAGCACCCGCGCGCCGCAGTAATCGAAGATCCCGTGATCGATCTGGGTCTTCATCGCCACCTCGTAGCCGTGGCGCCCGTATGTGCCGGCATCGGCCCCACCGATGCCGAGCAGGTGCACCCGCAGGTGTCCGAGTTTCTTCTCAAAGCGATTGGCTTCGAGGTTGAAATCGAACGCCCAACCGTTGGCGAACACCCGGTCGATCCAGCCCTTGAGCAGCGCCGGCATCGACCACCAGTACACCGGATAGACCAGCACCAGCGCATCGGCACGGTCGATGCGCGCCTGCTCGGCCAGCACGTCGGCCGGAGGCTGTTCCTGCCGGCGGTGGACCGCGTGGTCGGCGACGTTGAAGCGTGGGTCGAATGCCTCGGCGAACAGGTCGGCGATCTCGAACGAGTGGGCCGGCCCAAGGCCCTCGGCAACTTGGGCAGCCAGGCTGTGGCTGAGCGAGCGGGGATCATGGTGGGCGACAACGATAAGCGCATGCATGGCAAAGGCTCCTGCAAATGAATTGAGGGCGGCAACCAGGCCCTATATACTTTTGGTAAGTTACGAACAGTAAGTTACTTTTGGTATATAAGCATGTCAAGCACCCCCTCCGAGGCTTCACCCCCTCGTCGCCGCCTGTCCCGGGAAGAGCGCCTGCAACAGCTGCTGGAAGTGGCCTGGCAATTGATCGGCGCCGAAGGCACCGAGGCCCTGACCCTGGGCCGCCTCGCCGAACAGGCCGGGGTGACCAAGCCGGTGGTCTATGACCATTTCGTCACCCGCGCCGGGCTGCTGGCGGCGCTGTACCAGGACTTCGATGCACGCCAGACGCTGCTGATGGACGCTGCCCTGGAGCGCAGCGAAGCGACCCTGGCCAGCCGCGCGACGGTCATCGCCGGCGCTTATGTCGACTGCGTGCTGACCCAGGGACGGGAGATCCCCGGGGTGATCGCCGCCCTGGCCAGTACGCCGGAACTGGCGCGGATCAAGGAGGAGTACGAGCTGATCTTCCTGGAAAAATGCCGCGCCGCCCTCGCCCCCTTCGCGGCACCCGGGACCATAGCCACGGCTGGCCTGCGGGCGATGCTCGGGGCCGCCGAGGCCCTGTCCCATGCCGCGGCCACCGGAGAAATCAGCCGCGAGCAAGCCCGCGACGAGCTGTTCGAGACCATTGTCGCCATGGTCGAACGCAGCGTGCGGCGTGGTGCCGGCCCGGTCTAACCGGCTTCGCCTGCCACCGGCACGGCAGGTTTCATCGAGCCGAACCACCAGGTGACAAGAGCGCACAAGGCCATGACGCCGCAGGTGCCGACAAACACCGTGCGCATGCCGAAGTGCCCGCCGAGAAAGCCCCCGGCCAGGGGGCCGAGCACCTGTCCGACGTACTGGCTGGAGGTCGAGTAGCCGAGCATCCGCCCGGCGATGTTTTCCGGTACCGAATGGCGAATGATGCTGGAGATGCAAGGCAACAGCCCGCCCAGGGCCAGGCCCATGAGAAAACGCAGCAGCACCAGTTGCCAGGGCGCGCTGACCAGCGCCTGGGGAATCAACAACAGCGCCGCCGCGGCCAGGCACACAGTGAGCACCCGCCAATGGCCGATACGGTCGGCCAGCTTGCCCAGCTGCGACGCGGAAATGATGCTGCCCAGGGCCGCCGCGGACATCACCAGCCCCGCCATCAGGGTGACGTTTTCCGCCCGCAGCTCCTGCAGATACACGGTGATGATCGGTTCGATGGACATGGTCGCGAACATCAGCAGGCAGGCCACCGCGAACATGCTCAGCAGCGGTTTCTTGTCCGTCACCGACACCCAGGAATGCTCCGGCGCCTGGCCCTTTTGCGTGGCCGTGCGCGGCTCGCGCGGCGCCTCTTTCAACAAAAAAGTGGTGGCCAGGAAGGTCACGAAGATCACCGCGCCGGCGATGAAGAAGGTGTTGCGGATGCCGATCAGCGGCGGCAGCAGGCCACCTATCAGGGGCCCGGCCAGGCTGCCGGCCATGATCCCCGAAGACAGCACGCCCAACGCCCAGCCGGAGCGCGCCTTGGGGGTCTGCGTGGCGACCAGGATGGTCGCCCCCGAGGCATAACCGCCGAGCAAGCCCGCCAGCAGGCGCAGCAACACCAGTTGCCAGACGTTCTCCGCCAGGCCGATCAGCGACATGGCCAGCGCCATGCCGAGGCTGGCGCGGATCAGCATCAGCTTGCGCCCGTAGCGATCGCCCAGACGGCCCCACAAGGGCGCGGTGATCGCCGCCGACAGGAAGGTCGCGCCAAAGGCCACGCCGGACCACTGGACGATGGCCGCCGGATCGCTGACGCCCAGTTGCTCGACGTACAACGGCAGGAACGGCAACAGCAGGGTCATCGCGACAATGGTGGTGAACGCCCCCAGGGCGCATACCGCGAGGTTGCGCTGCCAGTAGCGTTCGGCGGGAGACGGCGGCTGCGGGGTGGACATGAGGGCGCTCCATCGGTCAGGGACGGGGCCACGCTACAGGCTCGAATTCGATAAATAAAATTCATGTTTTTTATAGAGTGGATTCCTTTCAGGAATCCGCACAACGCCTGCTGTGATGTCGCGCGCGTGCTGGATTCAGTCACGCTTCCAGCGTTTGCGGGCATGCAGGTACGCCGCGAGGTCGCTGTAACCCAGCTGGGCCGCCATCTGGGCGCGGCTCTCGCCGAGAAACTCCAGCTGCTGCTCCAGCTCGGCGCGGACCTGATCGAGCAACTGGCGAAAGGTCATGCCCTGCTCTTCCAGGCGCCGGCGCAGGGTCCGCGGGCTCTGGTACAGCGCCTCGGCCTGGTTCTCCAGGCTCGGCACCACGCCACGGGCCAGGCTGTCGCGCATGCTGGTCGCGACCTTGCCGGTCCAGCCAGCCAGTTGCAGGCGCTGGGCCAGGCGCCGGTCCAGTTCGCTGCGCAGCAACGCCTGCATGCCGGCGTGGCGCGTCAACAGCGGCAGGCGCAGGGTGGCCTGGTCGTAGTACAGGCAGTTGCGCGGGCAATCGAATTGGAGGTTATCGCCGAACCACTGGCGATATTCCTCGTGGTAAGCCGGTCGCGAATGGCTGAAGCAGGCGCGCACCGGGCGCACAGCTTGCCCGGTGCCGTGGCGGATCTGGGTCAGGGCCATGACGCCGTAATGCTCCACCACGTAGCGGGTCAGCCTGGCGGGCGCGTCGATGCACAGTTCGACGCCGAGCAGATCGCCGTCGCTGACCAGCCTCAGGCTGTCCATGTCCGAGGCCAGCGCGGCGTAGTCGGCCCAGCATTGCATAGCGCCGCGCACGTCCGGGCAGTACAGGCAGATGTAGGCCAGTACGTGCAGGTCCTGGGGGGTGAATTCGCCGAACAAGTGCAGGCCGATGGCCGGGTCGCGCTCTGCCGCCAGGCGCCACAGTTGTTCGAGCTCGAGCAGGTTGTAATCCTGGCGGTCGCCGCGGGTCTGGCGTTGCAGCACCCGTTCCAGCACCCGGCCGAGCTGGCCCCGGTGAAAACGGCGGAGCGGCTGATTGGCCTCTTCGCCAGTGTTTTTGTCCAGTTCGCGCATAGGGTCCGGGCGGCTCTTGGTTTCTTATTGTTCGGGCAATGCCCATGTCGGGCCTGACTCGAGATTGCCATGAATACAACAATGCTCGCCAACAATCCAATCCTGGTCGTGGCCGGGATTTTCCTCGGTTTCATCCTCCTGGAAATCGCCTGTACCTGCTTTCGCCAGCCCAAGGGTCAGCGCCGCGATGTGCTGATCGAGATCATCGGTTCCTCGCTGTTGCTGGGCCTCACCTTCCCCCTGGTGATGTTCCTCAGCACCCTGCTGCTGGACACCTTCGCGCCGTCCTTGAAGAACAGCCTGGGCGACCTGCACTGGGTGGCGGGCGCGGCGCTGTTCCTGCTGCTCGATGACATGACCCAGTACTGGTGGCATCGCCTGACCCACCGCCTGCCGTTCCTCTACGCGCTGCACCGCGCGCACCATTCGGCGCCGTACATGAGCATCCGCATCGTCTACCGCAACAACAGTTTCTATTACCTGCTGATGCCGGGCATCTGGCTCTCTGGCCTGCTGATCTACATGGGCCTGGCGCCGGTCTACTACGGCTACCTGATCGTCAAGATGACGGTGATCTTCGCCGCCCACAGCAGCGTCGCCTGGGACGACAGGCTCTATCGCATCCCGGCCCTGCGCCCGCTGATGTGGCTGTTGGAGCGGACCATCTCGACCCCTTCCACCCATTCCGCCCACCACGGCCTGAACGCCCATGACGGGGTGACCCACTACAAGGGCAATTTCGGCAATCTGCTGTTCTTCTGGGACGTGCTGTTCGGCACCGCGAAAATCACCCGCCGCCGGCCCAGCGCCTATGGCATCGAGGATCTGCGCCCCATCAGTTGGCAGCAGGAACTGTTCTGGCCGCTGGTGCGTTCACCCAAACCGGCGGCGCGTCCCGAAGCCAAGCAGGAGGTGGTGCAATGAGCCTGCATATCGCGCTGCTCGCCGGCTCCAGCCAGCCCGACAGCCAGTCGGCCAAGGTCGCCCATTACCTGGGCCAACGCCTGCAACAGCTGAAACTCTGCGAGCAGGTCACGCTGCTCGACCTCGGGCGCTCGCCCTTGCCGCTCTGGCCAAGCCCGGACTCGAACGATGCCTGGAGCCAATACTCGGCCACCTTGCGCCAGGCCGACGCGCTGGTGGTGGTGACACCGGAGTGGAACGGCATGGCCTGCCCGGCCATCAAGAACTTCTTCGTGTATGCCGGCCACACCGAGCTGGGGCACAAGCCGGCGTTGCTGGTCGGGGTCTCGGCCGGCCTCGGTGGTGCCTATCCGCTCGCCGAGCTGCGCGTCTCCAGCTACAAGAACTGCCGGATCTGCTACTTGCCGGAGCAGCTGATCGTTCGCCAGGTGGAAGGCGCATTCAATGCGCATGCCGAGCCCACGCCCGAAGAACGCCACCTGCGCGCTCGTGCCGACTGGACCCTGGAGGTCCTGGCCGAGTACGCCGGTGCGATGAAGCACCTGCGCTCGCGCATCGATATCCGGGCCGTGCCCTTCGCCAACGGGATGTAGCACCGCGACACCGGAAGTGAATGCCACGGTGGGCGCCCTGCCTCCCCCAGCGCCGTGAAGAAATTCGCGTTCGCCAGGGCCCGTCCCCGCCAAACTGTGGCTACAGTCTTAGGAGCCGCCACGGGCTTGGGCGCCATGCTGCACGCCGACAAGTCCATGAGTGGCCTGACAAAGACGCGGGCAGCGGTGAACCTTATCGCCGCCTGCCCGGTCGATAGATGCAGTCTGGCCAGGTTTGGCGATAAGCCCCCGTTTCTTCCAATGGGGCGTCGTACGGCTGGTTTCATTTCCTGGAGAACACCCGTGATAACGACCCGACACATCGCCAGTCTCAAAGCCTGGGGCGCCCATGGTTTCACCGCGACCGGCGTGGTCACGGCCTTCCTCGCCACCCTGGCGCTGTTCGACAACCAGCCCAAGGCCTGCCTGCTGTGGCTGGGCGTGGCGCTGATCGTCGATGGGGTCGACGGCTCGCTGGCGCGCAAGGTCAATGTGCAGTCGGTGTTGCCGCACTTCGACGGCTCGGTGCTGGACCTGGTGATCGACTACCTGACCTATGTGTTCATCCCGGCGCTGTTCATCTATCGCTACATCCCGCTGCCGGACTACAGCGCGCTGCTGGCGACCTCGGTGATCCTGGTGTCGTCGCTGTTCTGTTTCTGCAACGTCAACATGAAGAGCAAGGACAACTATTTCGTCGGTTTTCCCGCGGCCTGGAACGTGGTGGCGCTGGCGCTGTACATCCTTGCCCCGACACCCTGGCTGAGCCTTTCGAGCATCGTGGTCCTGGCGCTGCTGACCCTGACCCGGATGAAATTCCTCCACCCCTTCCGCGTGCGCCGCTTCATGCCGGTGAACATCGCGGTGACCGCCATCTGGCTGCTGTGCAGCCTGTCATTGGTGATCAACCATCCCTACAATGGTCCCTGGGTGATGGGCTTGTGGCTGGCGATGTCGGCGTACTTCCTCGGCATCTGCATCTGGCGCACCGCGCTGGGCTGGTTCGACCGCGCGCGAACCTGAACCCCTGCTGTACCCCTGACCGCAACGAGACTCGACATGCTCTACCGCTTCGCCGCCGACACCCTGGTTTCGCTGCACCTGACCTTCATCCTGTTCGTGCTCTTCGGTGGCCTGCTGGTGCTCAAGTGGCCGCGCCTGGCCTGGCTGCACCTGCCCGCCGCGACCTGGGGCGTGGCGGTCGAAGTCTTCCACCTGCCCTGCCCGCTGACCGACTGGGAAAACCGCCTGCGCCACGGCGCCGGCCAGCAGGGTTATGGCGACGGTTTCATCGAGCACTACCTGATCCCGCTGATCTACCCGGCCGGGCTGACGCCACAGATCCAGCTGGTCCTGGGCGCGCTGGTGCTGCTGATCAACGCCCTGGTCTACGGCCGGCTGTGGTGGCGGCGCCGGCAACCTTGAAAAAACCGACGGCATGGCTGGCGATTCCCGCGCCACAGCCTGCCCCGTCTGTGTATATTTCCAGGCAACCCCGTGGGCAACGGCGATCCGCGATCGCTTCGAGTGGAGTCCATAGATGCCCGATTTCCAGATCCGCCAGCCTTGCCCACCCGGCGCCTGTGACTGCGACCGCGAACGCCTGCTGCAAACCCCTGGCACCGACCTGCGCATCCTCGGCCTGACCCGCCAGGAGGAAAAGCGCCTGCTCGACCGGCTGGAGAACCTGCAAAGCCTGAGCGACCTCGAACACATGCAGCGGCGGATGTACGAATTGCTGGGCATCCGCGTGCAGATTGCCCCCAGCTTCAACGAAGTGCGCAGCATGCGCGGCATCGCCATCCAGCTCGACGAGCTGCCGGGCCTGTGCCGCAAGACCCGCCAATCGATCCCCGCCGCCATCCGCCGTGGCCTGGAGAAGAACCCGGAAATCGCCTACCGCCTGCTCGACGCCCACGACCTGTTGCGCGACGCCTGAACTGGAATGCCCCCTATGAAACCCGCCGTCACGGCCAGCCCCTCGATCGTCATCAGCGACACCCTCGACAGCAGCTTCGAAACCCTGCTCGGCAACGGCCTCGCCACCTTCAATGAGCAGATGACCGGCTACCACGACCGGCAGCCCCTGGCCGTGGAACTCAAGGATCCGGAGACCGGCCAGGTCCTGGGCGGCATCAGCGGCCGCACCTCCCTGGGCCTGTTGTTCATCGACCTGTTCTACCTGCCCGACAGCCTGCGCGGCGCGGGCCTCGGCGCCCGACTGCTGCAGGCGTGCGAAGACGAAGGCCGGCGCCGCGGCTGCCGCTCGGCCGTGCTCTACACCCTGAGCTTCCAGGCGCCGTCCTTCTACGAAAAACACGGCTGGCAACGCTTCGGCGAAATCCCCTGCGACCCCGAAGGCAGCAGCCGGGTCTTTATGAGCAAGGCCTTGTAGGAGCGAGCTTGCTCGCGATGGCCGTGCCGCGGAGTACCTGATCCACTGCGTTATCGTTCATCGCGAGCAAGCTCGCTCCTACAGAGGAAGGGGTTGGCTCACCAGTTATGGCCATTGATCCGCTTTTGCCCCAGCAACTGGTCGACCATGGTCACGGCAGCCTCCTTCGAAGCGCAGTGCAGCAGGGGGTAACCCCAGAACTTGCGGTAGGTGTCGGCGAAGGCTTCCACCCGGGCCTGGGTCGCGCCGTCGGGGGCGATGACGATACTGGCCCGGATCCAGCGGCGGATCGCCTCCTTGTTGCGCTTCATCCACAAGGAGGCCTGCTTGAGGCTGGCCTGTGCGTCTTCGCCCGGCTGCGGTTGTTCCCCAGGCGCGTCGGCGGTCACCAGCACAAAGGGCTTCTGGCGTTGCAGCAACTGGTCGAGCTGGCTGAAAGGATCGGTCTGGCCGGCCGCGCCGCGGTAGTGCATCCAGACCAGGGGAAACTGACGATGGTCGATGTTCATAAGGCTTCCTCGACAAGAGACAAACAAGAATACCTATCATCTGCAAAGGAAACCTTGTCTGCATCAGTCAATCTGGACAAGCGATTGACCGATTCAGCCAAATGAAGATTCCACGTCCCGGACCGCCGAATGGTCGCCCAGCAGCATTCTGCGCTCGGCGAGGAAACGCGCCGGCGGCTGGCCCACGGCCTTCTTGAACATGCGGATAAAGGCACTGGCGCTTTCATACCCCAGGCCCAGCGCCACGCTCTCCACCGACTCGCCCCGGGCCAAGCGCTTGATCCCCAGCAGGATGTGCAACTGGCGTTGCCACTGGCCGAAACTCCGGCCGGTCTCGGCCAGGATCAGCCGGCTCAGGTTGCGTTCGCTCATGCCGATCTGCTCGCCCCAGCCACCCAGGCTGCGACGCTCGGCCGGCTGCTCGATGATCGACGCGGCCATGGCGCGCAGCTGTGGGTGTCGGGGCATGGGCAGGTGGATCTGTTCCTGGGGCGCGGCGGCCAGTTCATCCAGGGCCACCGCCATCAAGCGCCCCTGCGGGCCGTCGAGGTCATAGAGCTCGGGCACCTCCACGCACCGCTTGAGCAACGCCTGCAACAACGGCGAAACCGCCAGGGTGCAACAGGCCCCGGGCAGGCCGCGGACCTGTTCCGGTTCGACGAACAGGCAGTAACTCTCGGTCCGCTCCAGGCCCCGCACGTTGTGCCGCATATCCCCGGGAATCCACACCGCGCAGTGCGGCGGTGCCATCCACAGGCCTTCATCGGTCTCGCAGGTAATCACCCCGGCCAGCGGGAACAGCAGCTGCGCCTTGCGATGGCTGTGCCAGGGCCGCTCCCAGCGCGTGGCCTGCATGGAGATCCGCAGCGCATACAGCGGCCGGTCGATCCGGTCCGGGTCCTGGGGTTGATATTGGTCGTGCAGTACCGGCATGGCGAAACCCGTGGAGGATGAGACTCGAGCCACTGACCGGCGCGAATCGCTGACGCAGGGAATTGTGCTGGCCGCGGGGCATTTCGCCAAGCAGCGCCGGCACTCAGCCGGCGGCCTGGAACTTCTTGCGGTAAGCCGCCGGCAGCAGGCCGACCCGTTGCTGGAACAGCCGGCGAAACGAGTTGCTGTCTTCGTAGCCCACCTTGTAGGTGATGCTGTCCAGGGTCATGCGCGTGGACTCCAGCAGCTCCTTGGCCTTTTCCAGGCGCAGGGTCTGCAGATAGGCCAGCGGCGTGTAGCCGGTGGCCTCCTTGAAGCGCCGCTTGAAGTTCCTCACGCCGAAGCCGAAGCGCCGGGCCGTGTCGTCGATCAGCAGCGGCTGGTCGAAGTGTTCCTCCAGCCAGTCCTGCACCCGCAGGATCTCGCCATCCCCATGGCTCTTGGGCAATGACCACATGACATACACCGACTGCTCGCTGCGCACCTTGTCGATCAGCAGGTACTTGCCGCATTTCTGCGCCAGCTCCAGGGAAGCGAAGCGCCGCACCAGGTGCAGCAGCAAGTCCATGGCGGCGCTCGCGCCGCCGCTGGTGATCAGGCCCCGGTCCTCGCAGAGAAGCTGCCCCTCGTCCAGCTCGACCCCGGCATAACGCCGCCGGAACAGCTCGGCGAAAGCCCAGTGGGTGGTGACGCGGGCGCCCTTCAGCAGGCCGGCTTCGGCCAGCAGGAAGGTGGCCGTGCACATCGAGGCCAGCACCGCGCCCCGGGCGTGCTGTTGTCGCAGCCAGGGCCCATAGCCGGCAAATGCCGGCAAGGCCTCCTTCAAGGTGAAGAGAAAACCGGGGATCAGCACCAGGTCGGTGTGGGCGATCTCGGCCACGGACTGCTGCACCCGCAGCGCTTGCCCGCCCCAGGCGCTGATATCGGCGCCATCCAGCGAGGCGACCACCACCTCGAACGGCGCGTTGGCGGTGTCGGCGAACAGGTTGGCGGCGCTCAGCACTTCCAGGGCCAGGGTGGCGCTGGCGGCGGAACAGTGATCGGCCAGGAGCAAGGTGACGTGCATTGTGGATTCCGTTGCGCTTTTCGCATGAAAAAAGTCATTTGCGCACCTAGCTTAGCCGATCCCCCTTGCCTAAAGTGCGGCCATCCTTTCAATCATCGGTGTATTCATGAATCTCTGGTTCCGCATGCTGCTCATGCTGTTTCGTCGTCCGTGGCGCAAGCCGGTCGAAGGCCTGGCCACCACGGTCGTGCGCATGCGCGTCTGGCCGCTCGACCTCGACCTCAACCTGCACGTCACCAACGGCCGCTACTTCACCCTGGCCGACCTCGGGCGCATGGATTTCGTCCTGCGCAGCGGTGCCTACCGCGTGGCCCTGCGCCACAGGGCGGTGCCGATCGTCGGTGATGTGTGGGGCAAGTTCCGCCGTGAACTGAAGCTGTTCGAAGCCTTCGAGGTCCACAGCCGGATCCTCGGCTGGGACGAGAAATGGAGCTTTATGGAACACCGCTTCGTCAGCAAGGGCCGGGTCACCGGCGTGGTGGTGATGCGCGGGCTGTTCCGCTCGGCCAAAGGCACGATCGCCCCCGGTGAGTTCGTCCATGAACTGGGCCTGGAGCTGTCGCCCGAGTTGCCACAGTGGCTGAAAGACTGGTCGCAAAGCTGCGATGACATGAGCGTGCAACTGCGCGCAGAAGAAAACCCGGCGCGTTGAGGCAGGTCGCTGAGACAACAACGCCATTGCCGACCCAGGTCGACAATGGCGTTGATGCGCGACAGCCAGCGTTTGACCGAGTGAGCGAGCGACGCGCCCGCCCACTCACTCAGTGCGGAGCGCGGGGGATGGTCTTGAGCAGGTCTTCGGGGCTGATATGGCCGACCACGCTGCCCGGTTGCGGCATGTTGAGGATGTGGCCTTTCATCTTGCCGATGATGTGCATCTCGCACGGCTTGCAGTCGAACTTCAGGGTCAGCACTTCGTCACCGTGAATCAGCTGCATCGGCGCCACCTTGGTACGCACGCCGGTCACACCCTTGGCCTGTTTCGGGCACAGGTTGAAGGAGAAACGCAGGCAGTGCTTGGTGATCATCACCGGCACTTCGCCGGCCTCTTCGTGGGCCTCGTAGGCCGCATCGATCAGCTTCACGCCATGGCGGTGATAGAAGTCGCGGGCCTTCTGGTTGTAGACGTTGGCCAGGAACGACAGGTGCGATTCCGGGTACACCGGTGGCGGCGTGGTCTCGGCCTTGCGGCTGCCACGCGGGTGGGCGGCGATCCGCGCGGCGGTCAAGGCTTCGATCACTTCCCGGCGCAGCGCCTTGAGCTGCGAGTTGGGGATGAAGTAAGCCTGCGGCGCATCGAGCTTGATGTCGATGGCGTGGTACTGCGTGGTACCGAGCTGGCCGAGCAGGTCCTGCAGTTGCTCCAGCGCCTGTTCCGGCTTGTTGGCGACGCCGAACGGGCCGTTCAGGGTCACGCTGGCGCTGATCCCCTCTTCACTGGTCGCGGTCACTTCCAGCTGTTCTTCACACAGGCGCGCGACCCAGCTCAGGGCCACGCGACGTTCGGCGGAAGTCTTCTGCAGGGCCTGTTGCCAGTTGTGATCGAGGTTGCGGTTCAGCGGGTGGTTCGGCCGCAGCTTGTAAAGGCCTTCCGGCATCTCGTTGGGCTCGACGCGATAGCGATAGCGTTTCTCGCCGTCCTCTTCGAATTCGCCCTTGGGTTCGGCGATGTTGGCGCGGAACCCCACCACTTCGCGCTTGACCAGCACGTTGAGGCCGTCACCGTTGGACAGCGGCTCATGGGTCACCACTTGCAGGTCGCGCTTGGCGACTTTCTCCACCACGCCCACCGGCAGGCCGGTGAAGGTCGGCGAGTCGAAGGCGCCGATGTCGATCTTGCGATCGGTGACGAAATAATCGGTGCTGCCGCGGTGGAAGGTCTTTTCCGGATCGGGCAGGAAGAAATGCGCGGTGCGGCCGCTGGAGGCGCGGGCCAGGTCGATACGGTCTTCGAGCACGTCGTCCAGGCGCTGGCGGTAGTAGGCGGTGATGTTCTTCACATAGCCCATGTCCTTGTAGCGCCCTTCGATCTTGAACGAGCGCACGCCGGCTTCCACCAGGGCGCGGATGTTGGCGCTCTGGTTGTTGTCCTTCATCGACAGCAGGTGCTTCTCGTAGGCGATCACGCCGCCCTTTTCATCCTTGAGGGTGTACGGCAGGCGGCAGGCCTGGGAGCAGTCGCCACGGTTGGCGCTGCGGCCGGTCTGCGCGTGGGAAATGTTGCACTGGCCAGAGAAGGCCACGCACAGCGCGCCGTGGATGAAGAACTCGATCGCCGCGTCGGTTTCGTCGGCGATGGCGCGGATTTCCTGCAAGTTCAGCTCGCGGGCCAGGACCAGTTGCGAGAAACCGGCCTGGTCGAGGAACTTGGCCCGCGCCAGGGTGCGGATGTCGGTCTGGGTGCTGGCGTGCAGCTCGATCGGCGGAATGTCCAGCTCCATCACGCCCAGGTCCTGGACGATCAACGCATCGACGCCGGCGTCGTACAGCTGGTGGATCAGCTTGCGCGCCGGCTCCAGCTCGTTGTCGTGGAGGATGGTGTTGAGGGTGGTGAAAATCCGCGCATGGTAGCGCCGGGCGAACTCCACCAGCTCGGCGATTTCACTCACCTCGTTGCAGGCGTTGTGGCGCGCGCCGAAGCTCGGGCCGCCGATGTACACGGCGTCGGCGCCATGCAGGATGGCCTCGCGGGCGATGGCTACATCGCGGGCAGGGCTGAGCAATTCCAGGTGATGCTTGGGCAAGGACATATTTTTTTAGTCAGGCTTGTCACGGTCGAGGCGCGCATTGTAGCGGTGAAACGCCTGACCGGCACCCGTGTACTGCCCGATGGCGCGCACTCGCCGAGCGGCGCCACCGGCCAAAGGCTGGAACTCAGGCCTTGGCCGCCATCGCGGTGACTTCCACGCGCATGCCTTCGACCGCCAGGGACGCCACGCCAACGGCGGCGCGCACCGGCCAGGGCTTGGCGAAGAAGCGCTGGTAGACCTCGTTGAACGCGGCGCGGTCGGCCATGTCGGTGAGGTAGATGGTCAGGTGCATAACCCGGTCCATGGAACTGCCGGCCTTTTCCAGCGCCACCTTGAGTGCCTGCAGGGTGCACTCGCTCTGCGCGGTGATGCCGCCCAGTTCCAGGCTGCCGTCGGCGCGGGTGGGAATCTGGGTGGAAACCAGGATGCCAGCGAAACCGGCAACGTCGGAGGAGATGGAGTCCGCGTCGGGATCGGGAATGAAGTCGATATCGTGGTTGGCCATGGGGCTCTCTTGTTCGGGGGTCATAAAGGATGGCCGGCGCCTTGCTGGGCAACGGCTTTGGCGCGCCAGTTTACAGCCCCGGCGCCGGGTCGTGCGGGAATCGGCTGGAAAACCCGGCCTTCCCTCCTCGCCCGGTGGCAGCCTGTAACACTCCAGGGCGCGGGCGACGCTGCCGCCCGACTATTATCCCTGCCAGGCATTTATCGCCGACAGGCCCTCGATATCCTGCTGGCCATTCGCGCATCAATACGAAGAACCAACCCATGAAGATCGTGATCACCAGCGTGGTCGTCGACGACCAGGCCAAGGCCCTGGCCTTCTACCGGGATGTGCTGGGTTTTCAGCTCAAGCACGACATCGCCATGGGCGAGCATCGCTGGCTGACGCTGACCTCACCCGGCGACCCCGACGGCGTCGAGTTGCTGCTGGAGCCCGACGCCCACCCGGCCGCCAAGCCGTTCACCTCGGCGCTGAAACGCGATGGCATTCCCTTCACCTTCTTCGGGGTCGAGGATGTGCATGCCGAATATGCCCGGTTGAGTGCCCTGGGTGTGCAGTTCACCCGGCCACCGACGGTCGCCGGCCCGGTGACCCTGGCGGTCTTCGACGACACCTGCGGCAACCTTATCCAGATCGTCCAGCAGAACTGAACAGCCATGGCATGGCGAACTGGAGGCAGGCCCTCGACGATCTCATTGGATTGCGCGAAGCCTGAATAATCAGCTTCGCGCAGATATCCACTCGCTCCCCGTTTTACGGCCTGTCGGGCACGACGCCGCCAATCATCACTGCCGTCGATCATTCAAATCATGAAAGCGGATTTTTTATTTTCCGCCGATGCCTTCAGAATGGCGCCACCTTCAATACCGTCGGACAAGTACGTCATGAATATCAATTTTGCAGTCGCCTGCATGATCGTGGTTTCCTTTGCCATCGCCCTGTTCCACACCTGATCGGTAGCCCCGCTCGACATGGCACCCGGCCATCGGCACGGGTGCAGGCCACTGACTTGCCGCGTTCCCCACGTGGCATTTGTTGAACATCAAGAACCTGTCCTCACCCTCGGGAACTCCCAAAGTTAAATGCTGCAGGGTGCCGCCAAGCTTCTTCGTGGCTCAGCCATGACAGCTAAGGAACAAGTCCAGGTCTTTTGGCAGAGTGATCGCCGCGAGATGCTCTATTGCATCAGTTTGTTCGGGGGTTAGAAAATAGCTGCTCACGGCCTCCGCCTCGCTCTGCCAGCCCATCACAGGCATCAGGCATTCTGTGGTGAGCGTTGGTAACTCCATCTCGAATACCGCTTCATCGCCATCTGGAGGTATGCCGTATATCTCGAATTTCAGTTCGTACTTCATGGTTCAATTTCCCTGGATCTGTCTGCCGGCTTGGTTTGCCGCCCCGTTATCGGGTCGAACTCACCTAGATGTTTCCCGCGCTTGTTGTATTTCTCCAATGCCCCATGCTGAGAGTCCCACTCATAGAGTGTGCCGTCTTTATCTTTCCAGCGGTCACGTAAGCCGCCACCCTTTTTCCGAGTCTTAGGTCTCGCCAGCTTGAGGCCAGGGAATGCAGGGAAGCTTTTAGGTTTGGGGTAGTAGCTGTGATCTCCTGGCAGGATTAGCGAGATGTAAATCGGCTGGATACCGGTGTTCGGAAACCAGATGATTGCATCTTGGTAGTCGGGCGGATGCACTGGATTGACCAATATCTTATCGGCCTGCTCAGTGGGTGGAAAAACCCAGGCCCCGGGCTTCAACGAGGCGCCTTCCAGCGTGGGGATGCCTAGCACGGCGTTTGGATCGGCTGCCGGAGTCCATATGAGCTCAGTTCCGTTCCCCAAATCCGCTACCAGTTGATCGCCAAGGCTCTTCGCTTCGATGACAGGCACCTTCTGCCACTCTGACTTGGTCCCGGTATAGAACCCGTAAACACTCACAGAACCATCCGGCAGGTGTTTTACGTTGACCCGTACACGGGTGTTCCCTTGGTTCAACTGCGCGTATTGCTCGGAGGTATAGAACGCACTGTCAGCCGACGTATCGTCAGGCAGCAGTAATGCCGCGAAACCCACAGCGGCGGAACCCGCCAAGGCCAAGGTGCCACCAAGACGAGCTACCAGCCCCCAAGCACTCCCCGAACCACCCACCCATTGCAGTGGAGTACCGCCTGCGGATATCACTGGGCCGGTGCCCAGCACCGCATAAGTACCGTATTGCTTCAGCAACTCGACGGGCACAAAACCACTGGGGTTGCTATGGTTTATCACCCCATTGGGCAAGGTGCAGGACTTGGCGAAGACACAGCCAACAGGACCAGGCTTTGCCTCTGGCTTGGCTGGCAGGTCCTTGTATTCGGCCCAGCGTTGTTCACCGAGATCGACAGGCTCCACGCCTCTATCGCGATAGCCCTTCGGGGCGTTGGGTACATAGCCGCTCATCCGTGTCCGCTTCCGCATTACCCATAAAAAAGCCTCCGGGAGGAGGCGAATAGTTGCAGTTGGCGGCTGGACGTTACCCTGAAGGGCGGCAGTTGGTAGTTAGGACAATTCTGAAGATTCGTCGTTAAACATCTCTTTAAAATCGGGTAGACATTGGTTTTGTAAGTCATCACGGTCAGTTGTGTTTAAAATGCCCACCCTTTTATTGTCGGCCCTCCTTCGATGAACTCCGAAGCCCTCTCCATCCTGCACCATCACCTGCTGACAGCCCTGGCGTCCGCTCCCGCGGAAACCCGGCGCCTGTTCCATGGCCGCGGTCGTTGCTGGCCGGGGCTGGAGCAATTGACCGTCGACTGGCTGCAGGGCGTGGTGCTGGTGGCGCTGTTCAAGGAGCCGGAGCCGGAACAGCTGGAGGCGCTCAAGCAGTCGCTGCTGGCGATCAGCACCTCGCCGCAGTGGCAGGCCTGTGGCGCCCATACCCTGCTGCTGCAACACCGCTATCAGCTGCAAAGCCCGGTGGACTGGCTGGTGGGCGAACCTATCGAGGAATGGACCCTGGTCGAGGAAGGCCTGCGGTATCGGGTGGACCTGGGCAAGAAGCAGAACAACGGCCTGTTTCTCGACATGCGCTACGGTCGCAACTGGGTGCGCGCCAATGCCCGGGGCAAGCGCGTGCTGAACCTGTTCGCCTACACCTGCGGCTTCTCGGTGGCGGCCATCGAAGGCGGCGCGACCCATGTGGTCAACCTCGACATGTCGCGCCCGGCCCTGAGCCGCGGCCGCGACAATCACCGGCTCAATAGCCACGACCTGAGCCAGGTGACCTTTCTCGGCCACGACCTGTTCAAGTCCTGGAGCAAGGTGAAGAACGCCGGCCCCTACGACCTGGTGATCATCGACCCGCCTTCGTTCCAGAAAGGCAGTTTCCTGCTGACCAAGGACTACGCCCGGGTACTGCGGCGCCTGCCGGAATTGCTCACCGCCGACGGCTGCGTGCTGGCCTGTATGAACGACCCGGCCGTCGCCTCGGACTTCCTGATCGACGGCGTTACCCGCGAAGCCCCGGGACTGCGCTTCGAGCAACGGCTGGACAACCCGCCGGAGTTTCCCGATACCGATATCGAAAGCGGCCTGAAGGCCCTGGTGTTCCGCCGGGCCGAATAAGCGCGCAGCATCTCAGGTCTGACTTGCCGTAAGTCCGCACTCGCAATCCACCGCCCCAGGCCTGGGCCGCGTCGTGATGAATGCGCGGATGCCAGGCCGTAAAGCCCGGCACCTCACGCCGCCGTCACACCGGCGCCTGCACCACCTCGATGCCCAGGCGCCGGTAGTCCTCGATGCTGCCCGAGGCCAGGTGCTGCTCGGTGATCAGCGTATGCAGGCGATTGCACGGCGCCACGGCAAAGGGTTCCACCGCGCCGAGCTTGTCGGCGGTGGTCACCGCGACCACCTGGGATGCGCTGTCGAGCAGGGCCTGTTTCACCGGCACCTCGTCGAAGTGCAGCGAGGTGATGCCGACTTCCGGATGAATCGCGCACACTCCGGTGAACAGCAGATCGGCGCGGATGCCCTGGATCAGGCGTACCGCCTCATGGCCGCCGGCGGACAGGGTCGCCGGGTTGAGCCGGCCGCCGGCGAGGATCACCTGGCTGCGCGGGTATTCGGCCAGGGCGATGGCGATCAGCGGCGAAGCGGTGACCGCGGTGATGCCGATATCGGCAGGCAGGGACTGGGCGATCAGCAGCGTGGTCGAGCCCGAGTCGAACATCACGATCTGCCCTTCCTGCACCCGCTGCGCGCCGAGCCTGGCCAGGTGGCGCTTGACCTCGCTGCTTTCGCCCAGGCGGGTGAACACATCCTTGCCGGTGTCCTTGGGTCGTGGCAGCGCGCCGCCATGCACCCGCTGCAGCAGCCCGGCATCGGCCAGTTCCGCCAGGTCGCGGCGGATGGTGTCCTCCGAGACCGCGAAATGCTGGCCAAGCTCGGAGGCCATGACCTTGCCGTCGCGCTCGAGCAGCAACAGGATCTTCTGCCGGCGCACATGGGGCAGCTCGGCGACTGAATGCTGGTTTTGCATGGTTATGCCTGTTTTTGCGTGTTTATGCGAGATTAGCCAAGACCCTGCCCAAACACAACGCTCACCCTGCGCATTGGCTGCCGGGGCCCAGGCTTGCTTTACTGATTCAATCCCAGGTCGAACCTGTCCCGCCCCACAGGCCGTGCGGCACCAGGACGTCCCCCATGATTGAAGAGGTAGCGCGCGATGGAACGTCTCAGTGCCAAAGACTTCGCCCCCGAGTTGCTCGAACTCTACGACTACTACGCCCACGGCAAGATCAGCCGCCGCGAGTTCCTCGACCGGGCGGCGGCCTTCACCCTGGTCGGGCTGACCGCCAGCGCCACCCTCGCCGCCCTGACGCCGAACTACGCCCTGGCCGAACAGGTGTCGTTCACCGACCCGCAGATCGTCGCCGAATACATCACCTACCCCTCGCCCAAGGGCCACGAACAGGTCCGGGGTTACCTGGTGCGCCCGGCAAATGCCGAAGGCAAGTTGCCGGCGGTGGTGGTGGCCCATGAAAACCGCGGGCTCAACCCCTATATCGAGGACGTCGCGCGGCGCCTGGCCAAGGCCGGTTTCATCGCCCTGGCCCCCGACGGCCTGACGTCGGTCGGCGGCTACCCGGGCAACGACGACAAGGGCCGCGAACTGCAACAGAAGGTCAATCCGGAAAAGCTGATGAACGACTTTTTCGCCGCCATCGAATGGCTGCTCGAGCACGACGCCAGCACCGGCAAGGTCGGCATCACCGGCTTCTGCTATGGCGGCGGGGTGGCCAATGCCGCGGCCGTGGCCTATCCCGAACTGGCGGCGGCCGTGCCCTTCTATGGGCGCCAGCCGGACAGCGCGGACGTCAAACGAATCCAGGCGCCACTGCTGCTGCACTACGCCGAACTGGACACGCGCATCAACGAAGGCTGGCCGGCCTACGAGCAGGCGCTGAAAGCCGCGGGCAAGACTTACGAGGCTTATATCTATCCCGGGGTGAACCACGGTTTTCACAACGACTCGACCCCGCGCTACGACGAGGCAGCCGCCACCCTGGCCTGGGACCGGACGCTGGCGTGGTTTCGCAAATACCTGGTTTAGGCCAACGGCTGACAGCATTTAAAGACGACGGCGCGAGCGCGCCGTCGTTGGTACTCAGCGGCTCACTCCTTCAGCAACGCCGTGGCGATCACCGTGCCCAGGGGCGTCGGTTGCGGATCGTTCTGGTGCTGCACCGCATTCAGCGCCCAGGCTTCCAGCTGCACCCGGTCCTTCTGGAAGATCATCATGTGGGTCGAACCGCCGAACTCGAAATGCCCGATCTCAGTGCCGCGGGTGATGTTCACCGGGGCGGCGCCTTGGTCGACGATGAACTGGGGTTCGATCACGCAGGTCGAGACCTCGACCATGCCGATGCAGATCAGCGCGACATACCCGCAGGTCGGGTGCTCAAAGACAAAGATCGCCCGGGCGGCGACATGCCCCAGGTACGGCTGCGACTCGGTGCCCTCCCAGGTGCCCTCGCCTTCGCCCTGGGCCGGACGCTGGGCGAAATAGGTGCCCGGCTGTACCCAGGAGCGCACCAGCTTGCCGTCGAGCGGCGCGTTCCAGCGGTGATAGTGGGTCGCCGAGAGGAAGCCCTGGTACGCCTGCCCACCCTGGAACGGAGCGGCCCACTGCTCCTGGCCGCCGAACAGGTCGAGCAGCGAATAATTGACGTCCTTGATCCAGAATTCGGTCTCGAACGCCACGTTGTTTTCGTACTGCCAGGGCGTGGTCTCGCAGCCGATATTGACCTGGGTGAGCGCGTTGCCCTGAAACGGCCGCGCACCGGGCACGAACTTGCGGATGAAGAACGCATTCCAGGAATCGAAGCCGTAGCCGGGCAGGTTCGGATCATGCTCCATCTGCGTCCAGACCCCGGCCTCGTGGGCCGCCTTGGAGATCCACGAGCCTTCTTTTTCCGGGTCGTTGATATCCAGCTTGTCGAGGGACGCGCTGCTCTTGAGGAAGCTGTTCCAGGCGTTGAGCACCTTCTTGAACTGCTGGTTGAAGGTCGTGTCATGGAACAGCGCGACGCCCGCCTCGGTGCCCATCGACACCGCCAGGAAGGCGTTCATCGGCGTGCCGACCTGGGCCGTGGCGTTGAACGACGATGAGGTGCTGATGATCTCGTTGAGGATCTCGAAGAAGCTGTCATAGCCGGCGATCCACAGCGCATCGCCGTCCGAGTCCTTGATCTGCTCCTTGGTCGCCTCGTCCAGGGTCGCCACGTAGTCGTTCGACTGTTCGATCATCGAGTTGATCCACATGCGGTACACGCTGTTGTGGGTAACCCAGGTCTTGAACTCGATGATTTCCTTGCGCATCGGGGTCAGGGTGCCGGCCTTTTTCTTCTCGGCGATCAGGTTGCGCAGCGGCACCAGGAACCTGGCCGTGGCCCATACCCGGTTGGGCACCCAGAAGCCCATCTGGATCGGTCCGGCGTTGGCCAGCGTGAGGCGCTCGGCGCCGGTGCTTTCCAGGCGCGCCTGCCGCGAAGGCTGTTTGGGGTTGTTGAGCTGTTTGTCGTACTGAGTCATTTCTTTACTCCTTTAAAGAGGCGGCGCCCGGGCGGCGATGGCGCGGGCGCGACCAGACTGCGGTGAGGTACTGGCCAGCAAACGACTGCTCCAGCAGGCGTTCATGTCAGGGGGGCGACAAGGGTTGTGTACGGGGTTGAACGACACTCCGTGTCCTTCTCGCAATGCCGGTCCCGGGCAGAATGCGGCGGCCGAACGGCCATCTACAGGCGCGACTTGCCTGGACAAGTAAAGCTGCTCCGGCGGGTTTCGGGGGGCCGGCAGAAATTTATAGAGCCGACCGCCTCACACCCCCACTCGGCTGGCGACCGGCGCGTGCCGGGCCATCAGCTCGGCGACCCAGTCGATAAACACCCGCAGCTTGATGCTGATATGCCGGTTGGGCGGGAACGCCACGTAGATCGGCATCGGATCGAGCTGCCAGTCCTCGAACAGACGCACCAGTTCGCCTCGTTCCTGGTGCGCCCTGGCCATGTAGTCCGGCAGCCATAGCACGCCCAGGCCCGCCAGGCCGGCGGCGAGGTAGGCATTGCCATCGTCGACCGCCAGCACGTAGCGGCCCTTGATCTGCAGACTTTCGTTGTGGTTGCGCATGGCATAGGGCAAGGCCTTGCCGGTGCGCGCCCAGAGAAAACCGACGATGCGATGCAAGGAATCCTCCAGCTCGCGCGGATGCGCGGGTATGCCGAGACGCTCCAGGTAGCTGGGCGCCGCATACACGCCCAACTGGAGATCGCCGATCCGCCGCGCCATCAGCGACTGGTCCGTCAACTCGCCGCCGCGCACCACGCAATCCACATTCTCGCCAAGCACATCGACGATGCGGTCGCTGACACCCAGGTCAATCTGGATGTCCGGGTAGCGGGCGTGGAACCCGGGCAGCGCCGGCACCAGGATCATGCTCGGCTGGGCACATCCACCCGCAAACGCCCCCTGGGCAGCGCCGAGGCGCTGGACAGGCTGGTTTCGGCATCGTCGAGGTCGGCCAGCAGGCGCACCACGCGCTCGTAATACACCGCGCCGTCGGCCGTCAGGTGGACCCGGCGCGTGGTGCGGTTGAGCAACTTGACCCGCAAGCGTGCCTCCAACTGCTGCACCAGTTGCGTCACGCTGGTCTTGCTCATGTGCAGCGTGTCGGCGGCCTTGGTGAAGCTGCCCGCCTCCACCACCCGGGCAAAGGCCTGCATCGCATCAAAACGGTCCATTTCCACCCCGGCTAACCATTGGATTGTTTGGATTCCACAAACAGTGATGGCTACGGTTGCTCGTTTATCGGCCAGGCGCAAGTGCCTAGAGTCAGCTTCATCGTTCATTCCAGGTCGGCTTCGACCCTTATCGATGGAGGCAACACATGACTCAGCGCGACGTGGTTTTTCCGCCCGGACGCCAGGCGCTTTACCAGCGCAACCGCTACTCGCCGGCGATCCGCGCCAATGGCTTCCTGTTCGTTTCGGGCCAGGTCGGCAGCACCGCCGATGGCTCGCCCGAACCGGACCTCGAGGCCCAGGTGCGCCTCGCGTTCACCAACCTCAACGCGATCCTGGCGGCCGCCGGCAGCTCCTTCGACGATGTGGTCGACGTCACCGTGTTTATCGTCGATCCCGAAACCCGCTTCGAAACCATCTGGAAGGTGGTGCCGGAGTTCTGGGGGAAAGCACCGCACCCGACGCTGACCGCCGTGGGCGTGACCTGGCTGTATGGCTTCGACTTCGAGATCAAGGTCATCGCCAAATTGCCGGAAAGCACCGCCGGCTGATTCACAACCCTCGACCGGGTCGCGTCCGTGACCCGGGCTTCCACGGCCGGACAGATCGGCCATGCCCCTCCCATTCCCACACCCGTGCCCACGCCTGACCCAGCATCACCCATCTGCTGACCAATGATCTTTTGTCAGCCCCGCGCGCCCGATAGTTAACTCTCGCCCCGCGAAGTCCTTTGACGGACCCCGTCACAAAATCAATAAGAGGGTTGGCCGATGCAAAGCAGTGGCGCGTTGCTGTGGGTGTTGTTGGCCGCGATCGTGATGATCGTGGTGTTGATTGTCAGGTTCAGGGTGCATGCCTTTCTGGCGCTGATCGCCGCCTGCGGCCTGGTCGGAGTGGGCTCGGGGATGCCCTTGAATGCCATGCTCGAATCCTTCCAGAAGGGCCTGGGCGATACCCTGGGGTTTCTCGCCGCGATCATCGGGCTGGGCAGCATCCTGGGCAAGATGCTCGAGGAATCGGGGGGTGCCGAACGCATCGCCCAGACCCTGCTCAACACCCTGGGCGAGCAGCGCGCGCCCTGGGTGATGATGCTGGTGGGGTTCATCGCCGGTATCCCGGTGTTCTTCGAGGTCGGCTATATCCTGCTGATTCCGCTGGTGTACGTGGTGGCCAAGGAAACCCGGCTCAACCTGCTGTACCTCGGCGTGCCGCTGGCGGTGTCGCTGATGTGCGTGCACTGCATGCTGCCGCCCCACCCCGCGGCCATGGCCATTACCCACTTGCTGGGGGCCGACGTCGGCAAGGTGATCCTCTACGGCCTGATCGTCGGCCTGCCCACCGCCATGATCGCCGGGCCGCTGTGGATCCGCCTGGTGGCGCGCCGCCAGGCCGAACCCTGGCAAGCAGCCTTCCTCGAGGAGCGTTGCGAGGCCCGTGGCGAACGCGTGCTGCCGGGCTTCTGGCTGACCCTGCTGACCATTTTGCTACCGCTGCTGCTGATGATCGGCAAGACCTTCGCCAGCGCCCTGCCCGCCGGCTCGACCCTGTCCGTGCTGCTGTCGTTCTTCGGCAACCCGCTGGTGGCGCTGGTGATCGCCGTGGTCTTCGCCTACTGGTCCCTGGGCCTGCGTCGTGGCCTGTCGATGTTGGACCTGCTGGGGCACACCCAGAAAAGCCTGCCGCCGCTGGCCAGCATCCTGCTGATCATCGGTGCCGGCGGCGCCTTCAACGGCATCCTGATCGACAGCGGCGTGGGCAAGGTGCTGGCCGATTCTCTGACCCGGCTGGAGATCAACCCGGTGGTGCTGGCCTGGCTGGTGGCGGGGCTGATGCACTTCGCGGTGGGTTCGGCGACCGTGGCCATGATGAGCGCCGCCGCCATCGTGCTGCCGACCCTGGGCGTCGACTCCGGCTACAGCAAGGAGATCATCGTGGTCGCCATCGGCGCCGGGGCCATCGGCTGGACCCACGTCACCGACTCGGCCTTCTGGGTGGTCAAGGAGTACCTCGGAGTGTCGCTGGCCGACGCGCTCAAGACCTTCACCAGCGCCACGGTCCTGGCCTCAGTGGTGGCCCTGCTGCTGACCCTGAGCCTCGCTCATTTCATTTAAAACCTTTGTCACAGGAGTCATCCCCATGATCGCAGGCCAGCCACTCGCTACCTGGACCCGCCGCTACCCGCTGCTCGAAGAGCTGATGGCGTTGCGCGAAACCACCTGGTTCACCCCCACCCGCGCGCCCCTGGCCGATGGCCTGAGCGACCTGGCGCTGAGCACCGCCGACGTGGCCGATGCCAGCGAGCGCCTCGAGCGTTTCGCCGCGTATTTTCGCGTGGCCTTTCCCGAGACCCTGGCCAACAACGGCATTCTCGAATCGCCGATCCAGCCGCTGCCGGCCTTGCAGACGGTACTGGCTGCTCGTTACGGCCAAGCCCTGCCCGGCGCGCTGTGGATCAAGCAGGACAGCCACCTGCCGATCTCCGGGTCGATCAAGGCGCGCGGCGGTATCTATGAAGTACTCAAGCACGCCGAACACCTGGCCCTGGAGGCCGGCCTGCTGCGCCTGGACCAGGACTACAGCGTGCTCGACTCGCCCGAGGCCCGGGCGCTCTTCAGCCGCTACCGGATCGCCGTGGGTTCCACCGGCAACCTGGGCTTGTCCATCGGCCTGATGGGCGCCCGGCTGGGGTTCCAGGTCACGGTGCACATGTCCGCCGACGCCCGCCAATGGAAGAAGGACAAGCTGCGCGCCCACGGGGTGAATGTCATGGAGTACGAAAGCGACTACAGCATCGCCGTGGCCCAGGGGCGCCAGCAGGCCAGCGCCGATCCGGCCTGCCATTTCGTCGATGACGAGAACTCCACCGACCTGTTCCTCGGCTACGCCGTGGCCGCCGAGCGCCTGAGCCGGCAACTGCAACAGGCCGGGGTCCGGGTCGATGCCCAGCATCCGCTGTTCGTCTACCTGCCCTGCGGTGTCGGTGGTGGCCCTGGCGGCGTGGCGTTCGGCTTGAAGCTGGCGTTCGGCGACGCCGTTCACTGTATATTTGCCGAGCCCACCCATTCGCCGTGCATGCTGCTCGGGGTGCACACCGGGCTGCATGACGAGGTGTCGGTGCAGGACTTCGGCATCGACAACCTCACCGCCGCCGACGGCCTGGCCGTCGGCCGCGCCTCGGGGTTTGTCGGCCGCGCCATGCAGCGGCTGATCGAGGGTTACTACACGGTCAGCGACGACGAACTGCATGCCCTGGTCTGGCTGATGGCCAAGCACCAACAGCTGCACCTGGAGCCCTCGGCGGTGGCCGGTGTCCCGGGCATCGCCCGCGTGCAGGCGCAGCGCGAGCAGTACCTGCGGCGCAGCGGCATGAGCGCCGAGGCGTACACCCGGGCCACTCACCTGGTCTGGGCCACGGGCGGCAGCATGGTCCCGGACACCGAGATGCAGGCTTATCTGGCGCAAGGTGCCCGGGTGCTGCAAGGCTCATAACAGACCGACAGGAGAAGCGCCGGCTTGTACAACCTACCGCCCCGACTGGACGCCAAGCTCAACAGCAGCCAGTTCTCGAACCTGTTCACCTTCCAGGTCGCGGCCCGCCACCTGAGCTTCAGCAAGGCCGCCGATGAGTTGTGCCTGACCGCCAGCGCGGTCAGCCATCGCATCGCCCGGCTGGAGGCGGAGCTGTCGATCCAGCTGTTCCGCCGGCTGACCCGGCGGGTTGAACTGACCGAGGCTGGCGAGCGTATTTTTGCGATTCTCCAGCAGACCCTGGGCGACCTGTCCGAAGTCCTGGCCCAGCCGGTCGACGCCGACCTGGCCGGGCCGCTGACCCTCTACGCCCATCCGTCCATCGCCCATTCCTGGCTGGTGCCGCGCCTGGCCGAGTTCGGCCTGCGCTTTCCCGGGGTCCGGCTTGACCTGCGCGTAGGCAACGACCGCATCGACTTCCGCACCCGGCAGATCGACCTGGCGCTGTATTACGGCAATGGCGAGTTCCATGGGCTGGTGGCGCACAAGCTGATGCAGGAACGGGTCGCGCCGGTGTGCAGCCCGCAATACGCCGAACGCCATGGATTGACCGGGGCAGTCGAACAATTGCAGCAGTGCACCCTGCTGCATGATTCGCTGGCCTGGGACCACGCCACCTTCGACTCCGAATGGGCGCTGTGGATTCGCCAGCACGGCGGTGGTGTGTCCATGCCGAAACGCGGGGTAACCTTCGATCGCTCGGACCTGTGTGTCACCGCCGCCATCCACCATGCCGGCGTGGCGATCGGGCGCGAGCATCTGGTCAGCGAGGCCATCGGGCAAGGCCGGCTGGTGCTGCCGTTCACCGGGTTTACCCGCAGCGGCGAATACGACTACTACATCGTCCATCCGACCCTGGAGTCCCTGCCGCGACGGGGCTCGGCCTGTATCGCCTGGTTGCAGGAGTGTGCGGCGCAAACGCCGGGAATCTGAACGCCGGCACGCAATGGCCGGCTGGGGAAAATCAGCGGCTGGCACCGCCGCCTTTCTTGCGCAGCGCCTTCAAGCGCTGGCTCGCCCGCTGCACCGCCGCCATCTTTTCCGGGCGCTTCATGCGCTTCCATTGGCGGATGTCGTCCTTGCTGCGCCCGCAACTCAGGCACAGGTCGCCGCTCAACTGGCAAACGGCGATGCAGGGGTTGTCGATTTCCTTGGCCATGCTTCAGCCTGGCTGCCGGTCGTCGCAGGTGCCGCGAACCATCAATGCTGCATCTTGCTGTGGTCGGCCATGTTCAGCGCGCGGGCCTGGGCCTCGACCTTGATCGACTGTTTCTCGCCCTTGGCGTTTTCCACCACCAGGGTCAGCGGCACCTTGTCGCCTTCCTTCACCTGGGCCACCAGGTCGATCAGCATCACGTGATAACCATGGGGATCCAGGGCCACGGCCTTGCCGGCCGGCAAGGCGACGAAGTCCGCCGGGCGCATGCTCATCACATCGTTGTGCATGCTCGACTGGTGGATCTGCACGATCTTGGCCACCGGCGACTCGACGCTGAGCAGCTTGCTGTCGTCGCTGG
Source organism: Pseudomonas sp. B3G-3 (assembly GCF_028640915.1). Taxonomy (NCBI): domain Bacteria; kingdom Pseudomonadati; phylum Pseudomonadota; class Gammaproteobacteria; order Pseudomonadales; family Pseudomonadaceae; genus Pseudomonas; species Pseudomonas sp. B3G-3. The sequence goes on from NZ_JAQZAB010000100.1 coordinate 42,549, forward strand.
CGGTCAGGGTCATGAAGGCCCCGGTCGCCTGCTGCCCGGCGACGGTGGCGCGTACCCAGGCGTCGTCGACCTGGGTCTGGGCCGCGGCCTGGCCAGCCAGGCCCAGCAGGGACAGGCCGATCAGCATGCGCTTGGCGCGTTGGGCGATAGCGGTTTTATTCAGGGCCGGGTACATCAGCAGACCTCCATGACGGTCAGTAGATCTTCCGCGCACTCTTGCGCGGTAAGCGATTGGGACAAGCCAAGGCGCAACGTGCCCCGGGAGTCGTAGACAAAACTGGTGGCGGTGTGGGACAGGGTGTAGGTCGAACCGCTGGGGATCTTCTCGTAGAACACGTCGAATTCCTTGGCCGTGGCCGCGGTCTGCTCCAGCGTGCCGTACAGAGCGACGAACGACGGGTCGAAGGCCTTGACGTAGGCGTCGAGGACTTCCGGGGTATCCCGCTCGGGGTCCAGGGTGATGAAGATCACCTGCAGGCGGTCGCCGTCGCGGCCCATCAGTTTCTTGGCCTGGGCCGCGCGCGCCAGCGTCGTGGGGCAGATGGCCGGGCACTGGGTGAAACCGAAGAACACCATCGGCATCAGGCCGCTATAGCTTGAGAGCGTCCTGACGTTGCCCTCGGTGTCCTTGAGCTTGAAGGTACGGCCCATGATCTTGTCGCTCAGATCCTTGCCATATTTGTACGACAGCTGGCCCCGGGTATCGCAGCCGGCCAACATACCGAGGCCGAGCAGCCCCATACCTGCAATCACCTCGCGGCGACTCAACAAAACACTCATTCGTTACCGCCCTTTGAGGAGCCGAAAATCCAGACGACCCGCCGGGCGGCTCATCCGTAAAAGCCACGCATGGTAGCAAAACGCGACGCCCCGCTTCCTGCCAAATGGATGACAGGTTGTGTGCGACCATGGTCGGGTGCGGCGTTTAGCCGCGCTTTCCAGCGGCTCTCAGCCGAGCCGTGCCAGGCGCTTTTGCCAGTTGCCGCCGTTGATGCGCTGGCATTGTTCTTCGCTGTCGTACCGCACGTGGGCCGCCAGCGCCTGCAACTCCAGGCCGGCGTCATGCAGGGCCATGGCTGTCAGTTCGAGCATGCGTTCGCCCTGCCCGCAGGCCAGGGCCCGGGTCTTGCTGGCCTGGGTGTCGAAGACCCAGACCACCCTCAGGCTGGCGGGAAACGCCGCGTGATCGGCCACATGGGTCAGCCAGGAAAACCCGGCGATTTCCGCCTTGGCGGTTTCGCAGGCGTCGGTGAGGCTGGCGACCAGGCGGCGTTCGAGACGCGCCTGCTCGCGTTTGCTTGATGGCATGGAGGCTCCTTGGCGGCCCGGCATCGATCGCCGGGGCTGTGCGGCTGCGCAGTCTTGCCGCCAGCGCCCGGCAATACAAGCCCCGGGTGGCCGGCGCAGCGGTTATTCCGTAACATTCGCCGCCTTTCGACATTCCCTCGCAACCCCGGCCGCTCTCCTGGCCGCCCTCTCAGGTAAACCATGAAACCCGCTCGCCTTCGCGCCGACGTCCTGGCCGGACTCACCACCTCTTTCGCGCTGGTGCCCGAGTGCATCGCCTTCGCCCTGGTCGCCCACCTCAATCCGCTGATGGGCCTGTATGGCGCCTTTATCATCTGCACCCTGACCGCGCTGTTCGGCGGCCGCCCAGGGATGATTTCCGGCGCCGCCGGGTCGATGGCGGTGGTGATCGTCGCGCTGGTGGTGCAACACGGCGTGCAGTACCTGCTGGCCACGGTGCTGCTGGGCGGCCTGGTCATGATCGCCTTCGGCCTGCTGCGCCTGGGCAAGCTGGTGCGGATCGTGCCGTATCCGGTGATGCTCGGCTTCGTCAACGGCCTGGCGATCATCATCGCCCTGGCCCAGCTGGAACACTTCAAGGCCGACGAGCGCTGGCTCAGCGGTACGCCCCTGTGGCTGATGCTCGGGCTGGTGGCGCTGACCATGGCGATCGTCCACTGGCTGCCGCGCCTGAGCCGCGCGGTGCCGCCGGCGCTGGTGGCGATCCTCGGGGTCGGCCTGCTGGTCTACCTGCTGGGCCTGCCGACCCGCACCCTGGGCGACATGGCCCATATCGCCGGCGGCCTGCCGCGCCTGGCGTTGCCGGATATCCAGTGGAACCTGGAGACCTTGGGCATCATTGCCCCCTACGCCTTCCTGATGGCCATGGTCGGCCTGCTGGAAACCCTGCTGACCCTCAATCTCACCGACGAAATCACCGAGAGCCGCAGCTTCCCGGACCGCGAATGCGTGGCCCTGGGCGCGGCCAACATCGCCTCCGGCCTGTTCGGCGGCATGGGCGGTTGCGCGATGATCGGCCAGACCGTGATCAACCTCAGCTCCGGCGGCCGTGGCCGGCTGTCCGGGGTGGTCGCCGGGACGATGATCCTGCTGTTCGTGCTGTTCCTCTCGCCCTTGATCGAGCGCATTCCGCTGGCGGCGCTGGTCGGGGTGATGTTCGTGGTGGCCCAGCAGACCTTCGCCTGGGGCTCGCTGCGGGTGCTGCACAAAGTGCCGCTGAACGACATGCTGGTGATAGTTGCGGTGACCATCATCACCGTGTTCACCGACCTCGCCATCGCGGTGCTGTGCGGCATCGTCATCGCCGCCCTCAACTTCGCCTGGCAGCACTCGCGCGAGCTCTACGCCGACAGCCACGAGGAAGCCGACGGCAGCAAGCTGTACCGGGTCCACGGCACCCTGTTCTTCGCCTCGACCACCTCCTTTCTCAGCCACTTCGACCCGGCGGGCGACCCGGCCCAGGCGACCCTCGACTGCCGCCACCTGAGCTTCGTCGACTACTCGGCCATCGCCGCCCTGAAAACCCTGCGCGAACGCTACGGCAAGGCCGGCAAGCACCTGCGGGTGACGCACCTGTCCGAGCGCTGCAAGCAGTTGCTCAAACGCGCGGGCATCCAGCACGGCTGAAATCGGGCCTACGGAGCCGCCTGCAGGGGCCTTGCGGCGCTCCACAAACGCCTTTACACCCCCGCCCCGTTTCCTTACTGTCGGGCAGCCTCGGCCTCAAGCGGGGCTGTTTGCCCCATACATTGCATAGACGGAGTGAGTCATGTCAGGGAAAGACCTGTTGCTCAACAGCATCGAGACACTGAAAGAAAACTTGATGCTTGGGCACAAGCAATCGCAAAAGTACCCTTCGACAGTCATCGGCAACGAAAGGGAACTCATCATCGAAAGCCTGCTGGCTCGGGTTCTGCCGCACAACATCCGCTATGGCTCCGGCGTCATCATGGACGGCTACGGAAAAACCACGGGCCAGATCGATATCGTCCTCGAGTGCGAGCAAAGCTTCAGCCTGCCCATCACCTCCGGCAAGCAACGGCTGTACTTTGCCGATACCGTGGCGGCCGCCATCGAAGTGAAGTCCGACCTGCGGAAGCAGAAGGTCGAGGCATTCGCACAAAGCCATGCGGTCCAACAGCTACAACGGAAAAAGTCGAAAGAGAAGTTCATTTTCAGAAATGAATACCTGGTCCCGTCCTACATCATTGCTTTCAAAGGACCGGACAAAGACACCATTGCCAAGTGGCTGTTTGAAGAATGCAGAGAGAAAAATCAGCATTACCCCACAGGAATCCTCTGCCTGGAACCCGCTTACTTTTTCAGCTTTGAACCCTCTGGAAACTTCGAGGCATCCGGGGACAGCGCGGTTTTCGCGTTTCTGTGCAGCCTCTCCAATTGGCTTTCCTTCAACAGAGACAGCCGCTTCGACATCAAGAGCTACGTCTCGCTCCTGGATGAAGCCGAGGACGACTGACGACAGCCGACGGCCCCCGCAAATACCTGAAAAACAGAAGGCGAGCCGCAGCTCGCCTTTTTTCATCGGCCGAGCACGGGGGGCTCCGGTCAAAACAGCGACATCATTGTGATATCATCGCCACCTTTCCGGCCAGGGCCCGTGCAACCCCGTCCATACCGGAAGCCCCCATAAAGAAGGCGCCACGATGCGCCTCCCGCCTGCCTTGCCTGCAAGAACCGACGACGCCCCGGAGCCTTTCCGAGCGCGCGCCGCTTTGCTGCGAACCTGCCGGATGCCGCGCAGGTTGTGCCTTTTGCCGCCACAAGGAACACAGTCATGCTTTTACGATCGATGAACATTTCCCGCCGTGCAGGCCTCAGTTTTGCCCTGATCGCGCTGCTGGCGGTTGCGCTCGGAACCTTCTCCCTGCTGGAAATGCGCCGCATGAACGAGCAGTCGCTCGAGGTCGACAGGAACTGGCTGCCCTCGATCGTCGCAGCCAACGCCATGGCCCTGACCAGCACCCAGATCCGTACCCTGACCCTGCGCCAGCTGGTGGTACGCGACAGAAGCGACGTCGAGGCCCTGCTGGACCGGATCAATCAGCTCGAGGAGCAGTTGTCGGCCCAGCAGCTGGTCTACGAAAAACTCAGTATCGCCCCCGAGGAAAAGGCCGCGTACGCGCGCTACCTGGGCGTCAAGGCGCTGTACCTCAAGGACCAGCAGCGCGTCCTCGACCTGGCGCGCCAGGGCCGCAAGGACGAAGCGATCGCGATCGTCGACGGCGGCCCTTTCCTGGCCAATGCCGACGCCATGCTCAAGGAATTGCTGACCGTGGTCGAGGTGAATACCCACGGCGGTGAAGCGGCGGCCGCGCGCAGCAACGAGGTGTTCCACAGCGCCGTCGGCCTGGTGCTGGCGATCCTGGCCATCGTGCTGGTGCTGACTGTCGGCCTGGCCATCGTACTGACCCGCAGCATCGTGCGGCCGCTGGGCCAGGCCGTGGAAGTCGCCGAGACCATCGCCAGCGGCGACCTGTGCCATGCCATCAGCGTGACCGGCAACGACGAGCCGGCGCGCCTGCTGCACGCCCTGCAACGCATGCAGAACAGCCTGCGCGGCACCCTGCAGAAGATCGCCGATTCCTCCAGCCAGCTGGCTTCGGCCGCCGAGGAGCTGCATGCGGTGACCGAAGACTCCAGCAAGACCCTGCACCAGCAGAGCAACGAACTGGAACAGGCCGCCACCGCGGTCAACGAGATGACCGCGGCCGTGGAAGAAGTGGCGCGCAACGCCGTCAGCACCTCCGAGGCGTCCCGGGAAACCGACGCCACCGCCCACCACGGTCGGCAGCAGGTGCAGCACACCGTCGACTCCATCGGCGACCTGGCCGACGAGGTGACCCGCACCTGCGAGCAGGTCGAACACCTGGCGGTGGATGTGCGCAATATCGGCCAGGTCCTGGAGGTGATCCGCTCGATCGCCGAGCAGACCAACCTGCTGGCCCTCAACGCGGCCATCGAGGCGGCCCGGGCCGGCGATGCCGGACGCGGTTTCGCCGTGGTCGCCGACGAGGTGCGGGCCCTGGCCCATCGCACCCAGCAGTCGACCCAGGAAATCGAAAGCATGATCAACACCATCGAAGAAGGCACCGAAGGTGCGGTGAGCGCCATGCGCCACAGCAACGAACGCGCCCACCTGACCCTGGAAGCCGCCCGCGCCTCGGGCCTGGCCCTGGACCAGATCACCCAGGCCATCACCTCGATCAACGAACGCAACCTGGTGATCGCCAGCGCCAGCGAAGAGCAGGCCCAGGTCGCCCGCGAGGTCGACCGCAACCTGGTGAACATCCGCGACCTGGCGACCCAGACCTCGGCCGGGGCCAACCAGAGCAACGCCGCCAGCCAGGACCTGTCACGCCTGGCGGTGGAACTCAACGGCCTGGTGACTCAGTTCAAGGTCTGACGGCCGCAGGCTCCCGCGCCTTGCCGCGCGGGAGCCTTCAATAGGCGTATTGGCCAATCACCTGCCGCACCCTTTCCAATGCCACCCGCAACTGATCCAGCTCGACCGAGCCCAGGGCCAGGCGGATGGCGTGGGGCACCGGCGCGGCGCTGACAAAAGGCTCGGCGGTGGACACCGAGACGTTTTCCCGCAGCAAGGCCATCGCCACCTGATCGGCGCGCACTTCCTCGGGCAGCGGCAACCAGAGGAAATAGGACGCCGGATGTCCGATGTACGCCAGGCCGGCCAGCACCTCCCTGGCCAGGGCCTGGCGGGCGGTCGCGTCCTGGCGTTTCTCGGCTTCCAGGCGCTGCACCGTGCCGTCGTCGATCCAGTTGCAGACCAGCGCCGTCATCACCCCGGGAGTGTTCCAGGTAGTCGCGCGGATCACCCGCTCGATCAGCGGCACCCAGACCGGCGGCGCGACCACAAAACCGACCCGCAGCCCGGTGGCGACATTCTTGGAAAACCCCGACACATACACCGTCAGTTCCGGCGCCAGGGCCGCCAGGGGCGCGGGCGGATCCTCGGCGAGGAAGGCATAGGCGGCGTCCTCGATAATCAGCAACCGGTGCTGCCGGGCGATCCGCACCAAGCGCTCGCGCCACGCCAGGTCCAGCACCCAACCCATGGGGTTGTGCAGGGTCGGCATGGCATACACCGCCCGCACCCGCCGGCTGCGGCACAACCGCTCGAAAGCCTGCAGGTCGGGGCCGTGCTCGGTCAGGGCAATCGACACCAGTTCCACGCCGTGAGCGTCGGCCACCACCTTGAACCCCGGGTAGGTCAAGGCATCGGTGGCCACCACATCGCCGGGCTTGAGCAGCGCCATCACCGTGGTCGCCAGGCCGTGCTGGGCGCCGCTGACGATCGACATCCGGTCCGCTTCCACCTGCAACCCGCGACACGCCAGATGCCGGGCCACGGTGGCCCGCTCGTGGCTGCGGCCACTGTGGGGCTGGTAGCGCAGCAGCGCCTCCAGGTCACCGGCAGCCGCCAACTGGCGCAGGCCACCGCGCAGCACTTCGGCCTGCCCGGGCAACGCCGGATAGTTGAAATTGAGATCCAGGGTGCCCGCCGCGGTCGCCTGCTGGTCGACGCCCTGCCCCGGCGGCAACGCGGTCTCGCGGACAAAAGTGCCGCGCCCGGTTTCGCCACTGATCAGGCCCATGGCCTCCAGCTCGGCATACACCCGTGAGGCGGTCACCAGGGCCAGCCCTTCCCTGGCGGCCAGTTCGCGGTGGGTCGGCAGGCGGGTGCCCGGCGGCAATGCACCGCCACGAATATCGGCGGCAAAACCATCGACCAGTTGTTTGTAGCGGGCACGGGCCATAGGGCAATGTATCCATGACAATATTTTGATTGTATTGCTTGGCACTCCTAGGATGGGGCCTGAACAGCCCAGGCGCAATCTCGCCCTGAAGCGCGGCGCCTACCCTTGAACAGAGCTGAGCCCCTGAATGGAACGGACATCGCCCCTGCCACACCCCAGCACACAAAAAGCCGCGAGCGGCTGGCTCAACGGCTTTATCGGCGTGCTGATTTTCAGCGGCTCGCTGCCGGCCACCCGGGTGGCCGTGCTGGAGTTCGACCCGCTGTTCCTGACCGTGGCTCGCGCCAGCATCGCCGGCGTCCTGGCCTTGTGCCTGTTGCTGCTGTTCAAGGAACAACGCCCGAGCAGAAACCAGCTGTGGCCCCTGGCAATAGTCGCCCTCGGCGTGGTGCTGGGCTTTCCGCTGCTGACCGCGCTGGCCTTGCAGTACGTGACCTCGGCCCACTCCATCGTCTTCCTCGGCCTGCTGCCCCTGGCCACCGCGGTGTTCGGCGTGCTGCGCGGCGGCGAGCGGCCGCGGCCGGTGTTCTGGCTGTTCTCGGGGCTGGGCAGCCTGCTGGTGGTGGGGTTTGCCCTGTCCCAGGGGCTGAGCGCCGCGCCGGCCGGAGACATCCTCATGCTGCTGGCGATTCTGGTCTGCGGCCTGGGTTACGCGGAAGGCGCCAAGCTCTCCCGCACCCTGGGCGGCTGGCAGGTGATCTCCTGGGCTTTGGTGCTGGCGCTGCCGGTGATGGCGGTGCTGACGCTGTTGCGTGCCCCATCTTCGTTTAGCGGCATCACCCTGCCCGCCTGGATGAGCCTGGCGTACGTCGCGCTGTTCAGCATGCTGATCGGCTTTGTCTTCTGGTACCGCGGGCTGGCCCAGGGAGGGATCGCCGCCGTCGGCCAGTTGCAATTGCTGCAACCGTTCTTTGGCCTGGCCCTGGCCGCCACCCTGCTGCATGAACAGGTCAGCCTGGGCATGCTGGGAGTGACCGTGGCAGTGATTTTGTGTGTGGCCGGGGCGAGGAAGTTTTCGAAATAGCGGTTCGGCCCGCCTCGGCGAGACTGGGCTGGCCTGAGGTGTCCCCTCAGACCGGAGAGATGGTCGCCAGCAGACCAATCGCGATGGTCAGCGCCAAGAATCCAAACAAGAAAATCGCCATCTTCGCCATAAAGGCCTCCTGAACAATAGGTTTTCGCCAATGCGAAAAGCAGAACGCCGCCTCAGGCTCCAGCCGGCAGGCCGGTGCGCCTGAGGGGTGCGTTATTGTCAGGCCAGATCTGATCCCGATACAGATGCAGGTGACGAAGAAAAATACGGATCAGATGGCGACGGGTTCTGTCGGCCCATGGGCCAAAGCTCCGGGGGCATGAGACAAGGCCGACGTGCCTCGCCCCAGGATCGCCGGCGCCCGTACCAGCATGGCAGCCCGGGCAACCGGCCACCCCGCACGCCTTCCCCTCGGGTTATTTGCGCGCCAGCTTGTAGCGCACGCAGTCGTCGTAAAAGCTCTGCCGCACCGTCGCCGGCTTGGCCCGCGAGGGGCTGTCGTAGGTCTGTTCGGTAATGCCCAGGGCCAGCATGCGCATCCAGCCCTTGCTGAACTTGTAGGTCTGCAGCTTCTGCCGCGCGGCATACAGCGAAACCCCCGACAGTTTCAGCTCCTGCGCCCGCGCCGCCGTCCCCGCGCCCCAACTGCACACATACCGGTCATTGGCCGGCAACTCCTTGCCCTCGGCCGCGACAGCCATGCTGACCAAGGCGAACGAGGTCAGCGTCATCCACACATTGCGCATTTTTCGATCTACCTAACCACCTGAAATTAAAGTGATTTTGGCGGTGATTCGGCGCTTGCGGGGCCAGCACGACGCCGTGTCGGAGAAGGCAATGTGCCGCTCTTTTAATGGCCACTTGTTCACGGCTCACGCCGCGGCCGGCCTCGGGCAGCAACCACTGGCGCAGCGCCGCGATATTCGGTCGACAGTTTTCTCGGCAGGGATATCTAGGCCGATAGCCGACGCTAGCCCTGCGGCTGGCGCAGATAGGCAAACATATGCTGCGCATACTCGGCCTTGCCCAGCGGCACACCGTTATGCCGCAGGATGTCGTAGGCCGTGACCAGGTGGAAATAGAACTGCGGCGTCGCCCAGTTGCGGGCGTATTCTTCGCCGGTCATGTCGAAGGCGATGGCGTTGGGCAGCTCGATGGCCACGGCGCGCTGGCCGCTGCTCTCGATCAGTGCTCGATCCGCCTCGGCGAGGAACGCCAGGGTCTGCTCGATCAGTGCCTTGGCCTCGGCCATGCTGGCCGGCGCCGGCAACCCGGTCACCGGCAGGCCGCTGAGACGCTGGACCGCTTCCCGGGCCTGGGTGCAGGTAAAGCGTACCTGCGCCGCCAGGTCATACATGTCCGGCGCCAGGCGCGCCTGCAGCAGGACCTGCGGGTCGAAGCACCGTTCGCGAGCATGTTCCTCGCCCTTGTTCAAGAAGCTGTTCAACGCCCGCAGCATCTGGGCGAAACAGGGGACGGTCATGGCATAGATCGACATACTTTCTCCTCGCAGGAATCAGCGGTGGACAAGGTGCAGGCAGCGCGCCCGGGGCAGCGCGCTGAGAATCCTAGCAGATGGCAATCCGGCCCCGATGGCGGCAGAAAAGTACCCGTCCGCCGATCTGGCTGTTAAGGTGCGCCCCTGACGTAATACACCGCCTGAACATGAGGAAAATGACCTTGAGCAGTGAAGCAAAAATGACCGGGGATCTGTTCGAAGTCGACAAGCGCCTGGGGCTCAAGCCCGTGGTGGACTTCAACACCTATCTGCGCACAGCCTTCGGCGACGGCGCATGCACCTGCGGTCGTTGTGTCGCCAGCGCGGGTGACGAGAGCGGTTATGCCTACCAGCACAGCTTCGACTTCGACGGCCGGGTGACCCACCGCCGCTTCGCCACCACCGCCGGCAGCGACGTGCTGCTGGTGCTGAAGAAGGCCTGGCTGTCCTACACCAAAGCCGAGCTGGAAGCCAGCGGCAACCTGGCGCTGGACACCGTCAAGGAGTTCGTCGAGCCGCAACTGCACAAGCGCCTGCTGCCGCTGCTGCTGGCCAGCGGGCTGGTCAAGGAGGTCGACGGCGACCTGCAGATACAGGCACAAGCGGCGGCCTGAGAGCTTCGCCAGGGCCCTCTCCAACAATAAAAAAGGTAAAGACACATGCACCCACTCTCCCTGCAAGACAGCACCGCGCCGGACGGCGTTTGTTTTGGTTGCGGCAGCAGCAACCCCCATGGCCTGCACATCAAGAGCCACTGGCATGAGGATGGGGTGCATGTGATGGCCGAGCACCTGCCGGACAGCCAATACTGCGGCTGGCCCGAGCTGGTGTACGGCGGCCTGATCGCCATGCTGGTGGACTGCCACTCGAACTGGACCGCCATGGCCTACCACTACCGCGCCGAAAAACGCGCCCTGGACAGCCTGCCGCGGATCAACTGCGTGACCGGCAACCTCGGCATCAAATTCATCAAGCCGACGCCGATGGGTGTACCCCTGACCTTGCGCGCCAAGGTCGAAGGCGAACTCGGCCGCAAGAGCCGGGTGATCTGCGAGGTCTACGCTGGCGATGTGCTGACGGCGGTTGGCGACTCGATCTTTGTGCGGGTCGATACCGAGCAACTGGCCGCAACAGCCCACGGACGCGAAGCCTGAGCCGGCTCAGGCCAGCCGGGCATCCGCGTCCAGGCCGCGCTGCACGAACCAGGACAGCGGCAACGTCAGCAGCAAGGTAGCCGCCAGCACCATCACCGCGACGGGGACGCCAGTGACGTCCCCCAGGCTTCCGAACAGCACCGGCGCCAGCGCCCCGCCGCCGATGGTGCCGGTATAGAAGACCGCGAACGCCTGCTCGCGCTTGCCCGCCCCCGCCAGGTCCGGCACCGCGCCATAGAGCACCGACGAGGTGCCGTTCAACGCCAGCCCCAGCAGCGGCAAGACCACCATCAGGCCCAGATAGGGCAAGTACACCGCCAGCACGATCAACAGCGCCGTGGTGAACTCCGTGAGCCACACGGTTTTCATCATGCCGATGCGCGCGCCCAGGTAACCGCACAGCAACTTGCCGAAGGCCCCGCCGACAAACAGCATCGTCAACGCCAGGCCGATACCCGCCGTGCCGGCGCCCTTGGCTTTCAGCAGAAACGGCAGGAAGGTCAGGAAACCCATGCGCACCGCGCTGTCCAGCGTGCCGGTGACAATCAGTGCCCGCAGCCCGCTGGCCGAGCCTTTTCCGCTGACTACCTTGGCGCTCTTCTCAGGCTTGGACGACTCCGCCGCCTGCGCCGGAATCAACCACCACAGCAACCCGGCGGCCGCCAGCCCGAGCAGCCCCATCAGGGTCACACTGGCGCGCCAACTGAGCACCGTCAGCAACAGGCCCACCAGCCCCGGAATCAGGGTCTTGCCGATATCGCCGGAAAAGTTGTACTGCGCCAACGCCTGCTTGACGCCACCGCCGGCCTCATGGGTATCGGTGATCATCGACGACGCCAGCGGATGCTGGGTACTCGCCCCCAGCCCACCCAACAACAGGGCCAACAGCAATACCGTCAGGCCCCCGGCCTGCCCCGCCAGCAGATAGGCCACCCCCGCCAGCGCCGTGCCGCCCACCAGCAGACGCTCGCGCCCCCAGCGCCTGGCCGCGCGGCTGGCCAGCAACTGAAAGCCGGCCATCATCCCCGAATAGGCCCCACGCAACAGCCCGACCTGGGCAAAGCTCAGGCCGAACTGGCTTTGCCAGATGGGCAGCAAGACATAGATCAGGTCGGTCAGGCCATCATGGATGGCATGGGCCCCACAGCCGGCAAACAACGACCGACGACGGATCGAGGCCGCTTCGGCTGGCGGCTCGGTGAGAGCAAGTTCGTCCTTGAAGGTATTCATGGTGTCAGGCGCGCTGAGTGGATAGGCGCTGGCATTTAAGCAGGAACCCGGTGCGGCAGCATAGATGGGCTGGAGCGGCACCCACCGCCCGGGCATTCACTGGCTGGCCAGAATCGCCTGACCACCAGCCCGCAAGAATAAAGACTCGCCCTTCAAACCTTTCAGATTCCTCCCACAGTAATGCCCCGTCCGACTCAATAGGGTTGATGCCATCCCGCCTCCGGCTGGAAAACCGCACTGGATGGACAGGCAGAACGCTCGATGGCCCGCAACAGACTCCCCCCGATCAAGAGTCCCCCTTCCGGCGACGGGCACCACGTCACCTACCGAGACATGACCCCCGGCGAACTGGCGGAACAAGACGCCAGGCAACACGCCTATGAGCGGATGCTGGCCCGCCAACAAGCCTATGCCGACAGCCTCGCCTGCCCACCCCGCAAGCAACAGGCGATGGCCGGCTGCACCTTTACCAAATCCTGCAAGCTGCCCGACGGGGTCATGGACTACCTCAGCCCATCCGGGGCGATCCCCACCGACGCCATCAAGGACTATGGCGAGCTTGTCTTGCTGGGTGGTCGTCGGGCGGACGCTGCGGGGAATATCCCGCTCAAGAAAATCAGCGGTGGCACCCTTCCCGCCGCGCTGGGCAGCCTGGCGCTGGGTGGCGAGGCCATGGCGTCTGCCGGGGCTGGCGTGGCAACCAACGGAGTTGTCGCGGGTGCCCTGGCTGGCGTGGTGGCCATGCTCTGGCCGTCGAGCCTGGGCGATAGCGCCTTGTACACCCCCGAGCAACTCGACGCCCTGAAAGAAGGTCGCACCCGCGTGCGCCTGCATATCGAACAACGGCCCGACGGCACGCTGAAGGGCTACGGCTACAACACGCAAAAGCAGCGTGGCTGGGAAATGGTCCCGGTGGTGCGCTTCGTTACCAAAGGCCAGCAACAGGTGGCCGACTTCGGCGACGGCGTCACCCTGATCTGGACCCCAGCAGTCAACCCGTCCAGCACATCCGGCATCCCCCCACTGGAGGCCGCGCCCCAGGCGCCGCACATCTGGATCTTTCCGCCCACCGAACAGGCGGACACCATCATCGTCGACCCGATCTACCCGCCGGAATACAAGGACTTCATCCTGGTGTTCCCGCCGGGGTCAGGGGTTCTGCCGCTCTATATCGTACTGAGCGTGCGCAAGACGCCCGGTACGGTTACGGGTCAGGGGCAGGATATAGGTGGAACCTGGCTTGCTGGAGCGGGCTCAGGGTTGGGCTCTCCGATACCCACGAAGATTGCTGATCAGTTGCGCGGGAAGGAGTTCAGAAGCTTTGATGCTTTTCGGGAGGCGTTTTGGAAAGCTGTAGGTAATGATTCAGACTTAAGAAGTCAGTTCAGAACAGTCAACCAAAAGCTGCTAGATAAAGGGTTTTCCCCATACACACCAGAAAGTGGTCGAGTGGGATCGCGAGAAAAATACGAGCTACACCATCATGTCGGAATTGCCCAAGGGGGCGCTATTTACGATGTTGACAACCTGAGCGTAGCGACACCTAGAAGGCACATTGATATTCATAGAGGAACAAATTAAGCATGCTAAAAAACAGCATTTCTGATTACACAGAACAAGAGTTCCTTCAACTTTTGACAGATATCTGTGAGGTCAACTGCCAGAACGAGGAAGATCATTCCGTTTTAGTTCGGCATTTTCGGAAAATTTCAGAGCATCCCAAAGGCTCAGATCTGATTTTTTATCCTGCTGACGATGCTGATGACTCACCAGAGGGAATCTTGAAAACAGTCAAAGAGTGGCGTAGAGCAAACGGCCTGCCAGGGTTCAAGGCCCCATAAAGCGATGACCACTAGGAAATCAATTGCCGATTACACCGAGACCGAATTCGGTAGCTTCATCCATAAAATACTTGCCATCAACGAAGCAGGTTCCGACAAAGACCTTGGCGAACTGCTAATGCAATTCAGACAGCTTAGCGAGCACCCAGACGGTACTGACCTTATCTTCTATCCAGAAGATGGGGCCGATGACTCCCCCGAAGGCATAACCAAGACCGTTAAAGAGTGGCGCAAGGCAAATGGGCTACCAGGATTCAAGTCGTGACGGTATTTCGCGCTGGGAAAGCCCCACTGAAATTCGAGATACACGGCGCACCTACAAACAGTGACGACGCTGTATTCGAGACAAAACTACCGACTCTCACTACAGAAATACTGATGCCGATCATGGGTTGGCAGAGCGAAGCAGACGCCGTACATAGCTACCTCCTCACCCAAGAGCAAGCCAGCGCCATAGAACGACTTACAGCCACCCCACTCCCCAAAGATCTGGAGCTGTACATCAGCTGCCACTGCTGACCAACGCTATATGACCGGCCTGACACACCCTCCATGAAGGAAAAACCATGTCCATCCTGGATACCCGAGTCGTCGATATTTGTGCCGTACCCGATTGGGAGCCCGACAAGGTAGTGCTGGTCATTACCGATCACCTGGAGTGGGGCAACAAGGCCGAACAAGGTGAGCACCTGCTGTTGCTTCAAGAAAAAATCAACACCTATATCGCCTTTATCGAAAGCGGTGAAATCCTGGAGAGCTACCCGGCAGCTAAAGGCAAATCCCCCATCATCCGCATTACCGGCCTGTATGAGTTGCCTGAGCAAGGCGAGCACTTTGTAGACCGCGCCGCGCAGGTATTAAGAGAGGTGGGTATCAGCCTTGAGTTTGTACTCAAGGAAGCGTGACCACTCAGGGCCAGTAAAGCGGCACGGCTCATGAAATAGATGACTTACAAATCCCTCAAAAAAACCACATAGCCAAACACCGGTAACCATCATGGAGAAAAGCATTCCCGACTACACAGAAGCCGAGTTCATTCGCTTCATGCAGGAAGTATTCACCGCAAATGGAAACGGTACTCCCGATGAAGTGCTGGATGATCTTCTGGACGAGTTCAGACGGCTTACCGAGCATCCAGACGGCTCCGACCTGATCTACTGGCCGGAGGATGAAGCGCAATGCACCCCAGAAGGTATAACCAACACCGTTAAAGAGTGGCGCAAGGCTAATGGCTTGCCAGGATTCAAAGCACGGTGATGAGTAGGCCAACCATGACAAACACGCTGATGAGAAATAACCTCTCGGACTACACCGAAGCCGAGTTCGTCGAATTGTTAGAGGAGCTTCGCAAGGAAGATATGGAAGCCGAAACAGACGTTCGCGCTGACGCACTTCTATTGCACTTCAAAAAAATCAGCCAGCACCCAGCAGGCTCCGACTTGATTTACTACCCCGAAAACGGTTCGAGTGGGTCCCCTGAAGACGTTACCCGAATCGTCAAAGAGTGGCGCATGGCCAACGGTTTTCCAGGTTTCAAGGAAACCTAAATCAATGGCCTTGAAGAGCCATTTCAATAAACCCACCAAAGCTGAATCAAGGACGATATGAGTTTTTTCAGCCGTATTGCAGGTCTTTTTGACCGAGCCCCCAAGGAGCAAATTGCGGGCTATTCCCTGTCAGAACTCCAAGCGGTTTTCACCGTCCCTCTGCAACACACTACTCCTGCCCTGCCCCTTCCACTGCGCGCAGTTTCTTTGGAAGACACAGGCGTACCGGCTTACTACTGGACCTTACTGATCGATGGAAGCGATAGGGATTCTTTCCAAGCCCTTATCGAATCCAGCTTCACCCTGGTCCACGAGCGAAGCTTCAACGAGCTTCCCGTCAGGCAGTATGAAAACGCCCAGAACAACCAGCGCCTGATTTGCTTTATATCCAGCCGGGAATTCAACGCCGTCACGGTGCGCCTGGTAACCAACAGCACTGACTTCCTCGAGGCCATTCAGCACCAGCGTTTCGCCGTTCCGCCGCCCTGGATAGCCTTCGAGGGCTACAACCCGGCATGGTGGGGAACGCAGTTGCAAGGTGCCCAGGGCTACTACAACGACCAGTACTTCCTGCCGTTTTTTACCGGCTTGAGCGAGGCAGAGAAGCGGGCTTATTACGCCCGCTACACTGCCACGCAAGAGTGGGCTGCCAGCCTGGCGTTAATAGGCGATGAGTGGGAGAAGCTTGCAGACCGGGTATTGAGAACGCGTGAATTACCAGCTTTGTAGTCGGGTGAACGACGAGAGGACGGGGTGGCGTCCTCTCTTTTGGTAAGTTCGCGTGCTTACGCCAGTTCTGCTGTTTCAGTTTGCCTTTGGCTGACATGACTGATCTTGAACCAGATGGAGTACATCGCCGGCAGGAACACCAGCGTCATGATGGTTCCGACGAACGTGCCTCCGATCAAGGTGTAAGCCAGGGTCCCCCAGAAGACGGAGTGTGTCAGGGGGATGAACGCCAGGATGGCCGCCAGCGCTGTCAGCAGCACCGGGCGAGCACGCTGTACTGTGGCTTCGATCACTGCGTGGAACGGATCCAGTCCTTCTCGTGCGTTGTGATGGATTTGCCCAATAAGAATCAGCGTATTACGCATCAGGATGCCCGAAAGTGCGATCAGGCCGACCAGGGCGTTGATACCAAACGGTTGCTGGAAGATGAGCAATGTCGGGACCACGCCAATCAATCCCAGCGGCGCGGTGAGAAACACCATGATCATCGCCGAGGTCGAGCGTACCTGCAGGATGATGATCAGCAGCGTGATGGCAATCATGATCGGGAGCAGCGGCAATATCGCCTGGCCGGCCTTGCCCGACTCCTCAATGGCCCCCGACTGCTCGATACGATACCCATCAGGCAGCTTGTCGATGACCGGCTGCAGCGCCTTCATGATCACGCTCGAGACGTCCGGTGGCTGCAAGCCTTCGGCAATGTCGCCGCGCACGGTAATGGTCGGGGTGCGGTCACGACGCCGAAGGATCGGATCCTCCATACGCACGCCGACTTCCCCTACCTGGGACAACGGAATCCGCTGGCCCGCCGTGCCCACGAGCGTAAAGCCTTCTATTTTTGCAGGGTCGAGCCGGATATCACCCGCAGCACGCCCGATCACCTGCACCGAACGAATGTCCTCACGAACTGCGGTGATCGGTACTCCCGCGATCAGGAACTGCAGCTGCTGCGCGACAGCGCTGGACGTCAGCCCCACCGCCTGCAAGCGGTCCTGATCCAGGGTGAAATGCAGCGTCGGCGTTAGCGGGCCCCAGTCAGTGTTGACGGTTCTCATCAGGGGACTCGCCTGCATCACGTTCTGTACCTGGTCGGCGATCTCGCGCAATGTTGATGGGTCAGGCCCCATCACCCGATAGGCGACAGGAAAGGGTGAATACGGACCAAACACCAGTTGCGTAACCCTGACACGCGCTTCTGGTGCAAGCCCTTGAGCAATGGCCTCACGCATACGGAACTTGAGGGCCTCACGTGCCTCCTGACTATCCGTCAGCACCACAACCTTGGCGAATGATGGATCCGGGAGCTCCGGCGCCATCGCCAGGTAGAAGCGCGGCGCGCCTTGCCCGATATAGGCCGTGACGATTTTGGCTTCAGCCTGCTTTTGCAGCCAGGCCTCGATCTTGGCGGTGGTGGCGCTGGTCTGCTCGATGGAGGTTCCATAGGGCATTTGCACTTCGACCAACACTTCTGGACGGTCCGAGGTGGGGAAGAACTGCTTCTTGACCAGGCTCATGCCGAGAATCGCCACGACAAACGTAGCGATAACGGTACCGGCCACCAGCCATTTACGGGCGATGACGCGCGTCAAGATCCGGCGGAAGCGGTTGTAGCCAGGGGTGTTGTAGATGGCCGCGTGCCCCCCTTCGACCGTCTTGATCTTCGGCAACAGCTTCACACCCAGATAGGGGGTGAAGGCCACCGCCACTACCCATGATGCAATCAGGGCAATGCCCACGATCCAGAACATGTTGCTGGTGTACTCGCCGGCTGTCGACTGGGCGAAGCCATTGGGCAAAAAGCCGATAGCGGTCACCAGCGTACCGGAAAGCATCGGTGCGGCCGTATGACTCCAGGCATAGGCGGAAGCCTTGATGCGGTCGTAGCCCTCCTCCATTTTCACCACCATCATCTCGATAGCAATGATGGCGTCGTCCACCAGCAGTCCGAGCGCCAGAATCAGCGACCCGAGGGTAATGCGGTCAAAGTTCTTTCCAGTGGCCGCCATCACCACAAACACCACGGCCAGCGTCAGCGGCACAGCCGCCGCCACCACAATACCTACATGCCAGCCCATGCTGAGAAAGCAGACAAGCATGACCACCAGCAGGGCGACGAAGAACTTGACCATGAACTCGTCGACGGCCGAACTGATATTCACAGACTGATCGGTGACCTTGGTGAGCGTCATGCCCAGCGGCATGCCGTCATTGATCTTCGTCGTCTCCGCGTCCAATGCCTTGCCCAGGTCCAGACCGTTCCAGCCCTCACGCATCACCACGCCCAGTAACAGGGCCTCCTCACCGTTGTTACGCACGAGGAAGGTTGCCGGATCTTCATAACCCCGCTCGACCGTCGCCACGTCCGAGAGCTTCAGTGTTCGACCTTGGACCGCAAGAGGTGTGTCACGAATTTTCTGCACCTTATCGAAGGCACCGTCGAGACGGAGGAAGACTTGCGGCCCATCGGTTTCAATTGAGCCGGCAGGCGTGAGCACGTTCTGATTGTTCAGCGCGGCAAAAATATCCTGGGGGGATACGCCCAGCGTGGCCAACCGATCATGGGAGAAGGAAACAAAGATGCGTTCGGCCTGCTCACCAATGATGTTGACCTTCTTCACGCCCGGCACGTGCAACAGGCGCTGGCGCAACGATTCCGCATCACGCACCAACAGTCGCTGCGGCTCGCCTTTGGCTTTCAAGGCGAACAGCGCAAATGTCACATCTGCAAACTCGTCGTTGACCATCGGGCCAATCACCCCCGCCGGTAGCTTGATGGCCTCATCGTCGAGTTTTTTACGCGCCTGATAGAACTCCTCCTGCACCTGGGAAGGCGGTGTGCGATCGAGCAGTGTCACCAAGGTGAAGGCGAGACCCGGACGGGTGTAGGTTTCCGTGCGGTCGTACCATTTCAGTTCTTGCAGGCGTTTTTCAAGTGGCTCTGCAACCTGGTCCTGCATCTCCTGCGCCGTGGCGCCCGGCCACGCGGTAATGACCGTCAGTTGCTTGACCGTAAATGGCGGGTCTTCCGCACGCCCCAGCTGGAAAAACGACAGGATCCCTGCCACAGCGATCAGGAAGATCAGGAATACCGTGATCGAGCGCTCGCGAACAGCGATCGCCGAAAGATTGAAGCGCCCCTGGCTCATGGATGGCTCCCGGCAACCTTGACGTCACCCTGTTGAGCCAGTCTCACCTCCTCACCATCGCGCAGCAGATGTGCACCTAAGGCGACAATCTGCTCGCCGACCTTGAGATCGCCTGCAACTCGCGCTGCGTCGTCGCTCAAGCCCAGGACTCGGACAGGTCGCCAGGTCACCTTCGCTGGTTCGCCAGCAATGACCCACACGCCAGTGCCTTTGCCCGGGTCATAAACAGCAGCGATCGGCACTTGCAGCACCTGTCCATTGGCGGCGTCTTCGGCGATCCGAAGCGTGACGGTCGAACCTAACGGCGCATTGGCCAACGCGCCCTCAAGCACATACCGCGCCTCAAAGGTGCGCGTCATACGGTCGGCCGAGTCAGACAGCAGCCTCAGCCTCGCTGTAACAACACCCGCGGTGTTGCCGTAAAGCGTCGCCTGCGCAGTGGATCCTGCTGCCGGGCGTAGCGTCTCGGGCAGGTGCACGATGGCTTCGCGCTGCCCGGCCCGCGCCAGTCGAACCACTGGCTGCCCGGGGCTGACGACTTGCCCGGGCTCGGCGAGCGTCTCCACCACAACGCCGTCGGAATCGGCAAACAGCACCGCATAACCGGAAGCATTGCGAGCCACGTCAGCCTGCGCTTGAGCAGCGCTGAGCTGCGCCTTTGCGCTATCAGCCGCGGCTTTGACCTGATCGTAGGCCGATGCAGAAATAGCACCTGCGCCGACCAGGTCGCGATATCGGGCCTCATCATCAGCTGTCTGCCTGGCGCGGGCCCGAGCGGCCATGACCGACTCTTGCTGTGCTCGCGCCTGCAACCCCAGGTCGATGGGGTCGAGACGCATGAGCGGCTGACCTCGCTTGACGGTCTGACCCGTATCAACCAAGCGCTCAAGTATCTTGCCTGATACCCGAAAGCCCAGGTCGCCCTGGACGCGGGCAGCCACGACGCCAGTGAAGGAGCGTGAAACGTCGGACGCCCCCTGAACCGCAGAAGCCCTCACCAGAGGGGCATGGGTGCGTGGATCTTCAACGGTGGATGAGTCGCCACACGCCGCCAGGACTAGAGGCAACAAGCAAGCGGCAATGGGGACAGGTCGAGGCCGGCGCATAGGTTCCCTTACTGAACAATAGGACATGGCCCACATTCTCAGTACAGTGACCATATCTGTCAATGGTCACAAATGAACATCCATTGAGACTGCCAGCGATTACGCGAAAAACTCCGTATTCATTGAATGTTTTTTTGAAATACTGGTCAATGCTATTGATTGACAGCCTGTGACCACAATGTAATATGGTCACAAATATCCTCGATTGAAGGAACCTCAATGCCTCCCCTTCGCCCCCTTGCTCTTTTGGTGAGCGCCAGCTTGATGGCAGGCTGCGCGGTCGGTCCGGACTATCAACGTCCGGACGCTCCTCTTTCGGATCGTTACCTGGGTCAGTCCGCTGTCGAGCTGAGGCCTGTAGCGACGCCGGCCAGTCTCGTGGCCTGGTGGGAAGGTTTTGGTGATCCGGTGCTAACCGACTTCGTCTCCAAGGCTCTTGAACAGAACCTGGATCTGGCGCAGGCGTCGGCGCGAGTTACGCAGGCACGGGCAGGATTGGCTGCCGCAAATGCCGCCTTGCTGCCCTCGGGAAACATCAGTGGCCAGGCCGCGCGCTCCTACCAATCCATCGAGACCCCGCTCGGCCAGGTGCTGAACTCGACGCCTGGCTATGATCGGTACGGAAGCGCCTACGAGGTTAACCTCGGTGCTGGCTGGGAGATTGATGTCTTTGGCGGCCTGCGACGCGGACGCGAAGCCGCACTCGCCGAGTACCAGGCCTCCGAGGCGGGCGCCGCTGCCACACGACTGGCCATCGCCGCGCAAACCGCCGATATCTACATCAGCATCCGCGGATTGCAGGCCCGGCTGGACATTGCCAACCGACAAGTCAAAACCCAGCAGGGGCTGCTGGAGAAAGTCCGCTTGCTCTACGGCAAGGGCCTCGCTGCCCACTATCAGGTTCACCAGACTGAGGGAGCGCTATCGCAGGTCCAAGCGACAGTGCCGGTCCTGCAGACCGGCCTGGATGCTGCCATGAATGCACTGGATGTAATGCTCGGTACACCGCCGGGCACCCATCGCACGCAACTGGCAAATGCAGGGAGTATTCCTCTTGCGCCGCAGATAAAGGCCACGGGAACGCCGGCCGATCTGCTGCGCCGCAGGCCGGATCTCATCGTGGCCGAGCGCCGCCTTGCAGCCTCCAATGCACGCATCGGGGTGGCGATTGCCGAGTACTACCCGAAATTCTCCCTCAGCGCATTGCTCGGTAGCGCCACGGCTGTATCCGGCGGCAACCTCTTCACCGGCGGCGCCAATCAGTCGGCGGGCGTACTGGGGCTGCGCTGGAGACTTTTCGACTTTGGCCGCATAAACGCTCAAATCGATCAAGCCAAGGGACAAGAAGCCGAAGCCCTGGCCGCTTACCGTCAGTCGGTATTGCGCGCCACCGAGGATGTCGAGAATGCCTTCTCCGCCCTGGTGAATCGGGACGCTCAGGCAGCCACCCTGACTGAAGGCGAGGCATCTCTGGCACAGGCTCGCCAATCGTCGTTCATTGCTTACGAAAAAGGCACGGCCAGCCTGATTGATGTCCTGCACGCCGACGAAACGATGCTGCAGGCTTCCGATGCCCGAGCGCAGGCGCGGACGGAATCGGCACGGGCGGCGGTCGCGGCATTCAAGGCGCTCGGTGGTGGCTGGCAACCTCCTGAGACCCGGTCCGTAGCAACTCGATGACTTGACCAGGCGACGTGGCGCTCCGACGAAACCGCTTCCCCCCAAGGGGAAATGCCAGGGATGTGCTTTAAAAGGCCGGGGCGTAACCTGCGCTCCCGGCCGGACAATTATCGTAGAGCGGTGCTCTGTCTATCAGAAACGATAGCTGACGGAAGTACCGAGCCCGCTCGCGCTGTTCTTATACTTGGAACTGTATGCGCCCCGGCTCGCGGAAGTATCGTTGACCCGCACGCTCTCTTCCCACAGATAGGAATAAGCAACGTCGATCGTGACATTGTCCACCGGGGTCCAGCCTGCACCGAAGCTGATAACCGTTCGGTCGCCCGTTGGAATGCGTGGTCCACGATTGGTGTTGTTGGCGGGCGACTGGTCGACTGACAAGCCTGCCCGAAGAACCCAATGGTTGTTCAGTTGGTACGACGTACCGATAGCGTGCGCCCACGTATCACGCCAGTTCTGTTCTTCGGTAACAGTGCCCAGCGAGCCGCTCAACAAAGGGGGCAACCCCGTGTTCTCGATGGTCAGTTCCTTGAAGCGACTCCAGCGGGTCCAGGTGCTCCCCAGATACAGGGTCCAGTCATTATTGAGCTGATGAGTCACCGAGAAATCCACTGATTCCGGCGTATTCACATCCAGCGAAGCGTCATAGCTTCGGCCGCTAACCCCCAACACGCTAAAGATGCCGTCGGTGACCTTGGTCTTGGCATCCAGGTGGTAACTAACCTTGGAGTGGTAGGTCAAGCCGAGGCGAGTTCGATCTGTAGCCTGCACCAGAATGCCGGCGTTGAAACCAAGGGCCGTGTCGTCGCCCGTGCTTTTGAGTTTTCCGTCGTTGCGACCAGGGCTGAGCGGATTGGGCACCATCCCGGACAACTCGCCGCTGATACGGTTGATGGTGGGGCCGAACCCGATCGAAACTGTGTCGTTAAAGGCATAGCTGATGGTGGGCTGGAACGTAAGGGTCGTGACCTCGCTTTTGTTGGCGTAGTAACGCCCCGCAAAGCCGCTGCCATAATCGGTGATCAGGCCAAAAGGCACATAAAACCCAACACCGAACGCCCAATGCTCATCAATGGGTTTGACGTAGTACCCCATGGGTACCGTAGTCGCAGGCACCATGTCGCCGTCTTCCTGGCCTCCGAATGTACTGCGGGTCTGGCTTATGTCGGACTTCGCAAAAAGAGTCGCCGCCCCTACGCTGGCTTGTTCTCTTTTCAGACGAGACATGCCCGCCGGATTGCCGAAGACCGTGCTCGCATCTTCAGCAGAGGAGGAGCGACCGGCAAATCCAGAGCCCATCCCGCTGATGCTCTGTTCATTGAGAGCGAAACCGCTCGCAAACACATTGGAAGATGCGAGCACAACAGCGAGGCCAAGTGGGCTCTTGAGCAATATTTTTTTCATTATTAGAACTCTATGGTTATCGCCGAGATGAAAGGGTAGAAACAACGGACGACCATATTTATTCATGTGACCATTTCAGTCAACAGTCACATTACAGATAAATAAATGCCCTTCGACGGTGGGAGGAAGGGCAAAGTGAAAAGCTGATGGAGTGATATGTCGCTTAGCCTGGTAGGCGTGCGACCGTTAGCCGAAGGTCAAGGCATGAGGCTACGCAGGATGAGGTTGGAAGTGAGCGTGGGCGCCTCTTCGACGAAATCGAGGTTGTACTGCAGCAGTAGCGGATTGACGAATGGCCGCAGAGCAAGATGTATCGCCTCTACTGTCTCGTCCAGGGGAGTCTTGCGTTCGAACTCACCAACCTCTCGCCCTTCACGCACAATTTGCAAAATGAATTGCTTGATCTGGGCGTCATAAATTTGCGAGCTGGGCCAACGCTCCGACACAGAAAACGCGGCGATGTCATAGAGTTTCCGGTCATTGAAGAACAGGTTCACACCTGTGGCGATCACCGTTTTGACCAAGCGTCGAAAGCGCTCCGTTGGCGAAAGGGTCTCGACATTGATGGCCTGCTCGACAGCCGCAACGATTTCTGCCAGACAATTTGTACAGATGGCTTCACCGATCGCCTGCTTGGAATCAAAAAACTTGTAGATATAGGCCTTGGAAAAGCCGATGGCTTTAGCCAGGTCGGAGACCGTGGTTTTGCCATAGCCGTACTGGCTGAAGTGTTCGTTGGCCGCCGCGACAATCTGGTTTCGAATGTCGTGATCGGCTGGGCCGCGGGCGCTGGGCGAAGATATCGATGGCTGATTCATGGGAACAGCTTACTCACCCTATGGCGGACTGACAACTTGTGACCGATAAGATATATAGTCACAAATCGACCGTTCCGAATACCCCTCCAGGGCGACTGAGAAAACACCAGCGAACAGACGAACAGGCTGAGGTCGGGGCAATCCACATAGCAAATCCGCTGGCCCGAGGAAGGCGCGGCACCTGAAAGCGCATTCGATGATCGATCCCCACCCCCAAGGCCGCGACCTCCTCCCCCAGCGCAAGCCAACGCCCTGCCACCCCACGCGCCCCAACGACCTGGCCCGCTTGCCGAAAAGCGCAAGACTTCACGCTGAAAAACCGGATAATGGCCGCCATTTCGTTTTGCTCGTTATTCGGTGTTCCCCATGGAAATCAAGGTCAACTTTCTCGACAACCTCCGACTTGAAGCCAAGTTCGATGACTTCACGGTGGTGGCCGACCAGCCCATCCGCTACAAGGGCGATGGCTCGGCACCGGGTCCGTTCGACTATTTCCTGGCGTCATCGGCGTTGTGCGCGGCGTACTTCGTGAAGTTGTACTGCGACACCCGCAGTATCCCCACCGATAACATTCGCCTGTCGCAGAACAACATTGTCGATCCGGAAAACCGCTACAACCAGATCTTCAAGATCCAGGTCGAGCTGCCGGCGGATATCTCCGACAAGGACCGCCAGGGCATCCTGCGCTCCATCGACCGTTGCACCGTGAAGAAAGTGGTACAGGCCGGGCCTGAGTTTGTGATTGAAGAGGTGGAAAACCTCGACGCCGATGCCCAGGCCTTGTTGATGCCGAGCGCGGGCTCGCACAGCACCTATATCGCCGGCAAGGACCTGCCGCTGGAGCAGACCATCGCCAACATGTCCGGCATCCTGGCCGGCCTGGGCATGAAGATCGAGATCGCTTCGTGGCGCAATATCGTGCCCAACGTCTGGTCGCTGCATATCCGCGACGCGCAGTCGCCGATGTGCTTTACCAACGGCAAGGGCGCGACCAAGGAAGGCGCACTGGCCTCGGCGCTGGGCGAATTCATCGAGCGCCTGAACTGCAACTTCTTCTACAACGATCAGTTCTGGGGCGAGGAGATCGCCAACGCGCCGTTCGTGCATTACCCGGACGAGCGCTGGTTCAAGCCGGGCCCCAAGGATGAGCTGCCCAGCGAAATCCTCGACCCCTACTGCCTGAAAATCTACAACCGCGATGGCGAACTGCGCGGCTCGCACCTGTTCGACACCAATTCCGGCAATGAAGAGCGCGGCATTGTTTCGCTGCCGTTCGTGCGCCAGTCGGACGGCGAAGTGGTGTACTTCCCGTCGAACCTGATCGAAAACCTCTACCTCAGCAACGGCATGAGCGCCGGCAACACCCTGGCCGAAGCCCAGGTGCAGTGCCTGTCGGAGATCTTCGAGCGCGCCGTCAAACGCGAAATCATCGAAGGCGAATTCGCCCTGCCGGATGTACCGGCAGAAGTCTTGGCCAAATACCCGGGGATTCTCGCCGGCATCCAGGGTCTGGAAGCCCAGGGCTTTCCGGTACTGGTCAAGGATGCGTCGCTGGGCGGTGAGTTCCCGGTGATGTGCGTGACCCTGATGAACCCGCGTACCGGTGGCGTGTTTGCCTCGTTCGGTGCTCACCCCAGCCTGGAAGTGGCGCTGGAGCGCAGCCTCACCGAACTGCTGCAAGGCCGCAGCTTCGAGGGCTTGAACGATTTGCCGCCGCCGACGTTCGAAGGCCAGGCGGTCACCGAGCCGAACAACTTCGTCGAGCACTTCATCGACTCCAGCGGCGTGGTGTCGTGGCGCTTCTTCAGCGCCCAGTCGGATTATGAATTCGTCGAGTGGGACTTCTCCGGCCAGGGCGGCTCCAGTGAAAAAGAAGGGTCTAATGCCCAGGAAGCCGCGACCTTGTTCGGCATTCTTGAAGGCATGGGCAAAGAGTCCTACATCGCCGTGTACGAGCACCTCGGCGCAACCGCCTGCCGCATCCTGGTACCGGACTACTCGGAAATCTATCCGGTGGAAGACCTGATCTGGGACAACACCAACAAGGCGCTGTTCTTCCGCTCCGACATCCTCAACCTGCACAGCCTCGACGAGGATGAGTTGCAGGCGTTGCTCGAGCGCCTGATAGAAAGCGAGCTGGACGACTACACCGATATCACCACCCTGATCGGCATCGAGTTCGACGACAACACCGCCTGGGGCCAACTGACCATCCTGGAGTTGAAGCTGCTGATCTTCCTGGCCTTGCAGCAATATGAAGAAGCCAAGGAGTGCGTGGAGATGTTCCTGCAGTACAACGACAACACCGCTGAGCGCGGCCTGTTTTACCAGGCGATGAATGCGGTGCTGGAGATGGAGCTCGACGAAGATCTGGATCTGGCGGATTACGAAACCAATTTCCGTCGCATGTTCGGCAACGAGCGGATGGATGCGGTGATTGGCTCGGTGAATGGCGAAGTGCGCTTCTATGGCCTGACGCCGACCAGCATGAAGCTGGAAGGGATCGACCGTCACCTGCGCCTGATCGACAGCTACAAGAAGCTGCACGCGGCGCGGGCCAAGGTGACGGCTGTTTCCAGCTGACAGCTGTTGCCGATAGTTGCCCCGTCACGGCAGGCAACTATCGGTCTGGTCAGCCACAAATGGCTGACCGTCCCTCCCCCCTTAGAACTTCGTCACCACCCCCACCCGCAACGTCCGCCCCGGCGCCGGCATGAAGCTCTGTGCCAGCGGGTCCAGGTAGTAGCGGTCGGTCAGGTTCTGCAGCGACACGCTGAGTTGAGTGTGTTCCTTCAACTTGTAGTTGAGGAACAGGTCGAACAGCGCCACCTCGCGGTAGACCAGCTGCGGTGTGGTGGCGCCGGTCTGCCAGTTCTCGTCGGCCTTGACCGTCGGGCCGGAGCTGTAGGTGGCGCGCCCGCCAAGGGTCAGGGCTTGGTCGAAGAAGCGCAGGCCCGAGGTCAGGTTCGCCGAGAAGCGTGGCGGGTTCTGGGTGTTGGAGTAGGAACCCATGAAGCTGCCCGGCGTACAGTCCGGCGTGTTGCTCAGGTCCCGATAGCGATTGCTGCTGGCCCGCAGCCGTGCAGCGAAGGCCGAGTCGCAGGTTTCGGTCTTCAGGTAGTAGGTGGACGAAAAGTCCGCGAACACCCGTCCAGCGTCATAGTGCGACTGCAGCTCCAGGCCGCTGGTCTTGTAGCTGTCGGTATTGCTGAAGCGCATCAGGCCCATCAGGCCCGGGCTCGGGTCGTAGTAGCGGGTGATGTAGTTCTTGATGCTGTTGTTGAAGTAGGCCAGCTTGATCGCCGCCGAGTCGTTGTCCAGCAGCAGGCCTTTGTGCAGGGTGCTGGCGCCGATTTCCCAACTGCTGGAACGCTCGGGCTTCAGGCCCTTGCCCGGCATGGTCTGCAACACGCCCTGGCTGGTTTCAAACAGCGAGGGCATGCGCAGGCCCTGGGTGTAGGAGGCATAGACGAAGGTGTCCGGCGCCACTTCGAGATTGATGCCGAATGCCGGGGCGAAGGCGCCGCCGCTGTTGCGGTTCTTTCCAGAATAGTCATAACCGCTGACCACCTCGCCGACCTCGGACGGATAGACCCTCGAGTCGGTCGCGCCGAAGTCGTTGTAGCGAATACCCTCGAACGGATAGTTGGTGTTCTTGAACACGATCCCGTTGTTCAACCGCGGATCCGTGGCGTCGGTGTACTGCCCGTTCGAGTCCGGGAACCACAGCATGTTGCCGTAGCTTTGCTCGTTGGAAACGCTCAGGTAACGCAAGTCGCGCTCCTCCCGGCGCGCCGTCGCATGGGCGACCTTATCCTGGGTGCGGTAGTAGGTATAACGACCGCCGCTCCACAGTGTCAGGCTGTCGATCGGTTTGTACTCGAGCTTGCCGTTCAGGCTGAACTCCTGCCGCTCCCCTTCGCGCAGCATGCGGTTGGCATTGATGTCGTGCTGGGTGGTGACCACGCTTTTTTGCGGGCGCAGGTCCTCGACCTGGAACGAGCCGCCCAGGTCCAGCTTGAAATCGCCATAGTCGCTCTGCATGTGCGAGGTGTTGGCCAGGTCGCCACCAATGCGGCGGTCGGCCTGGCGGCTCCAGCTGCGATCCGAGCGATAGGCTTGCGAAGCCGGCGCCGCCACCGAGGTCAGCTGGCTGGTCTGCGCGTCGGTCATCCACAGGCTGGCCGTCAGGTCCACCAGCGGATTGCCGTCGGGCAGGTAGTGGTAGCGCGCGGTGTAGGTGTCGATCTTGGTATGGCCCAGTGGGTACTGATAGATGCCGCCGGTGCCGAAACGGAAAATGTCCGACGGCATGATCTCGCCGATGCGCCCGTCGTAGCGGCGGTAGCCCAGGTCGAAGCTGTGGCCGTCCGCCGGACGCAGGGTGGTCTTGAGCAGGAAGGATTCGGTCTGCGAAGAGGAGTTCAGCACTTCCTCGCCGGCGTTATAGGTGGTGGCCACCGTCATCTCTTCACCGCCGTAACGGTCGTAGGTGCGATAGCGGTCCTGGCCCTTCTTGCCGGCGAAATAGTTGCCCTGGTTGCGGTGGGCATAGGCCGCCACCACATCGAAGAATTCATGGCTATAGGCGAACGCGGCACTGCCGGACTCAGCCTTCGAACCGAACAGGCCGCCACGGCTCTGGTGCGGCTCCGAGAACAGGTCCTCGGTCATCGAGTGGCCGTCGCGCGAGGCGGGAGCGACGCCGTTGTTCCACAGATCGCCCTTCAAGCGCAGGCCGATGTTCTTGCCGTCCTGCAGGATGTCCTCGACGCCGAGGGTGCGCATCTTCACCGTGCCGCCGATGGCGCTGGAGGTCAGGCTCGGGCCCTTGTCGATGGCGATGTCGCTGATCAGGTCCGGGTCGATGTAGCTGCGTTGCTGGGTGCCGGCATAACCGCGATAGACATCCAGTGCCTGTTGCGAACCGTCGACGGTCACCGCCACCCGGCTCTGGCCCTGGATGCCGCGGATGTTCACATCCAGTCCACCGCCGTTGCGGCTGTCGCCGACCTGGATCCCAGGCTGGCCCTTGAGCAGGTCGCCGACCGAGATCACGCCAAAGCGCTGCATGTCCTCACCGGAGATATACAGCGAGGATCGCGGCGCCGAATACACCTCCTTCTGCTCAAGGTCTTCGCCAACGACTTTCTGCGATGGCAGCACCATCTCCCCGCCCGCCCGATACAACTCGAAGCTGCCGTCCACCTGGCGCTGATAGCCCAGGCCGGTTCCCGCCAGCAACCGCGCCAGGCCCGCCTCGGTGCTGAAATCGCCTTGCAGGCCCTGACTGCGCTTGCCCTCCGTCAGCGTGGCGCTGCCCGCCATATTGATGCCCGCCTGCACGCCGAAACGCGACAGCGCCTGGTCCAGCGGGCCGGCGTCGATGCTGTAGTGCTGGCGCTCGCCAGCCGCGAACACGGCCGCGCCACAGAGCGGCTGCAGGCTGAGGAAAAGCAGGCCAAAGGTACGGGTACACAAGGCTCGGGCGGGGAAAATCATGCAAGGCTCCTAGGGGTTGGCACCCACCTGTCCCAGTGGGTCATACCTGAAGGCCAAGCCAGATCGAAAAAACTATCGCCCCGGGGAAAAAAAGTTTCAGGCCGGCACCACGGTCACCCAATAACGGGTTCGTCGCTCGATGCGCACCGGCAACGTACTGGCCACCAGCGCCAACGCGGCATCGGTGTCGTCCAGCTGGAAACTGCCGGTCACGCGCAAGGCCGCGACCTCTGCGCTGCAACGCAAAATGCCCGGGCGGTAGCGCGAGAGTTCAGCCAGCAATGTGTCCAGGCGCATGCGTTCGGCCGGCAAGATGCCCCGCAGCCAGGCCTGGGCCATAAACGGATCGACGCGGCTCGGCGCCCCTACACCCTGGCTGTCGACCCGGGTTTGCCAACCGGCCTCCAGCGGCACCGGTAGCCAATGGCGCCGGGCACTGACCTGCACCAGACCGCGCAGCACCCTCACCTGGGTGCCCTGCCGATCATGGCGCACCAGCAGATGGGCGCCACGGCCGTACAGCACCGCGTCCGGGGTCAGCAGTTGCACAGCCGGCGATTCGGCCCGCGCATCCAGCGCCATCTCGCCCTCGATCAATTGCACCCTGCCCCGTTGCTGGGTCAGCTCCAGGTTCACCGCGCTGGCGGTGTTCAGCCACAGCGAGCCGCCGTCCGCCAGGGCCCAGCGCCGACGCTCGCCGATACTGGTGCGGTAAGTCGCCAGGGCCGAACGCAGCAGGGTGGAATCCGCGCCCTGCCAGGAAACCCCGCCGAGCAGCCCCAGGGCGAGCAGGCACTTGAGCACCTGTCGACGCCGCTGCGGATCGGCCCCGGCCGACTCCAGTGCCCGGCGCGCCGTGGCATCGGCCAACAGATTGGCCCCGGGCTGCAGCAACAGCGGCAAACTGCTGACCCGCTGCCAGGCATATTCATGCTCGGCGCTCGCCTGCCGCCATTGCTGCAAAGCCTGGTGCTCGGCGGCACTCATCAGCCCGGACTGCGCCCGGACCATCCAGTCGATGGCACTGTCCCGCACCCGCGGGTTGACCACAGTGCCACTCATTCAAAACGGCTCGCGTAACAGACACTGAACGCCTTGCCCATGGCCCGCTGCACCTGGGCCACGCTCAGGCTCAACCGCGCGGCGATCTGCGGGTAGGTCAGGCCATCGAGCTGGGACAAAAAGAAAATCTGCCGCACCCGCGACGACAAGCCCACCAGCAGCGAATCCAGCTGTAACAGGGTTTCGATCATCAAGTGCCGCTCTTCCGGCGACGGTTCCTCGGCCACCGGCCGCGCCGCCAGGGCCTCCAGGTAAGCCCGCTCGATCGCCTGGCGCCGCCAGCGATTGATCAGCAAGCCATTGGCAATGGTCGCGAGAAACGCCATGGGCTGGCGTAACTCACGCACATCCTCCTGCGAGCGCATCACCCGGACAAAGGTGTCGTGAGCCAGGTCCTCGGCATCGGCACTGTGCCCCAACCGTCGATGCAACCAGCCCCGAAGCCAGCCGTGATGGTTCGCATACAACCGGGCGACGGGCGAGGCAAAGCTGTCGTCGTGCATGTCAGATCCGCATTAATGATAATGCTTCTCATTTTATTATTTGCGGGCGAGGGTTGTACAGCGCCGAGGAGTGGCGCGGGCTTGGGAAGGCCTCCTGAATAGCACATATGACCTATAGGCGCGCCCCAGGCGCCATGCTGAAATGAGTCACTCTACCGAGTCAGATTCAAGAGGGGGTGGCTGGTCAGAATCCCCTGCTTTACGTCTTCCGACGTGCCCCCTGTCGAGGATCGAGGATAACCAGGGCGAAACACTATTAAGGAAAATATGCCATGAACAAAAACTACATCTTTGCCCCCGCGTTACTGCTTCTGGCGGGTACCTTGGCGGGTTGCTCGACCACTCCCAATGTCTTGCAAATACACAAGGTCACCTCGGAAACCATTGGCCTGGCCTCGACCGACGAACTCACCATGGGGCCCGTCACCAAAAGCAAAGAAGACTTTCTCGGCGGCGCGGAACTGAACTTCAAGGCCACCACCGCCAAGGGCCGCGTGTTCAACTGCTCGACCTTCATGACCCCGGGGATTCTGCTCGATCCGCCGAAATATTCACGGCTTACTTGCACGAACTGAGCTGGCGGCAGCGGCTTAAAGCAAAAGGCCCCGACTTGTCGGGGCTTTTGTTTTGATCGATCAGTAGGATTTCACATAGCCTGATCTCAGGCACGACTGCGCGGCGACACCCCCACCAGCCACGCTGCCAGGGCTTCCAGGTAAGCCGCTCGGCTCCCCTTCCCTAATGCCTCTTAACCGCGTAACAAATCGAGGCGGTCGCAAGCTCGGCGCAGACGTAAACAAGCAGGCGTTGATGCGATGATTTGACGGCTAATGGAGGGTTATTTGATGAGCAAAACCGCCACTGCTGGCGTTGCCAGTGAAGTTCGCAAGCTTGCCAAGGCTCACAAGGTCACCACTGAGCCTGACAGCATGAGTTGCATGGCTGTCACCATCACCCGCCTGGCCGGCGACTCGGTCGAGCTGGATAGCATTGAGCGATTGCTGGTCAATCTGAAAAAGAAAGGCGTGCTCAGCAAGACGCAAACCCTTGCATTTCAGGAACGCTATCTCCAGGAAAAGAGGCAGGCCAAAAAGAAACTTAGCGCATGAGCTTCGATCCTTTCGGTGACTTCGAAGCGGCCGGCTATCTTCGAAATCATCAACGCCTCAAAGACCCTGTCGAAGTCAAAGAATCCAATTTTCATGGAGCTATGCTACCGGGCCGGATTCGCCATCAATTGGTCCAGAACGAACAAAGATGACTACCTGCAAGCACTGAGCGACGAGATCCGAGCGCCTTTCCAGGGACACCTCGACAACTACCTGAAACCTTTCGTGACGACCATAACAAGCCGTGACGAGTGGCCACAGATGATCGGCGGCATTCGCGGCCTGGATGGACTCGACAAAGAAGACATCACCTACGAGAGCCTGGATAACCCGCAAGTCCAGCAGATCTACAAAACCTATCGGGCCCAGCCTCAAGACGCCCCGGCGGCACCAGGGGCTGATGACTGAACGAGTTGCCCTCGAAACATTGGGCTGGGGTTGGTGAGAAACCTTCGAATCAAGACCAAACTATTACGGCCACCTTCATCATGAAATCACTATTTATCATTTTCTCGATCTTCCTCGTCGCGGCCCTCTACATCGGCTTCTATGAAAAGATGGAAGACGCCTCCCCGGAAAAAGTATTTTTCATCAAGAAAAGCCCGACATTTCAGATGAAATTTGAAAATATTTTCGCGTATGAATCAGATGACAAAAAACTGAGTGCGTTAAGTGATACGGAACGGCAGTTGGTTATCCAGTACTGCAAGTATCGGCTAGGTATAACTACAACATTAAAAAACCAAGACGAGCTTGAGGAATGCAAAAGAAAGTAAGCTCAACCTCCGCTGCTCCCGATGCCCCTATCCAAGTCACGACCGGGCTTGCACTGCCCGGTTGGGAGTATCGTCTTATGGCTTTGCCCAGTCTCCTTTGCACTGATCCAATCGGTCCTCATCAGTCCCAACGCCTTTCTCTGTGTCGATGTTCCCATTCAGGTCGAGATAGATATGGGTGTTCGGCCATTTTGGGGTGATGCTGACGCAATGGTGGCGGCCCTTTTCGCTCCACCAATCCAACTGCATGAAAAAGTCTTCGTCTGGAAATATAAAGCCGTTATCTGATGTTCCGCCTCCGGGTTGCATCCGTCCTTTATATATCCGGTGCTGCACGTTCCAGATGTACTTCAGCTCTTCCTTGCCGTTTTCGGCGTAGTGAACGGTTACTGTCGGCTCAAGAATGGTCTGCCCTATAAAAAACAATACCGGTAGTAACGGAATGAATAGCAGCCAGGCGCATCCAGATCGTCCCTTACTCGCATTTGTGGTCGTCAATCCCTTCTCCCCAGTTTTCTGGCGGTACTGCTAGTACTTCGTCCATGACCCTCTTCACTGTTATCCCTCCGTTGGGGTGATGGTTGGCGAGCTTCACACCGATACTGATCGCCACCCTATCGGCAACGTCGTCCCATGATCGCAACTCTGTCCATGGGTTGGCTGTTGGGTGGGGGCCGGGGAGTCTCCAATCCTTTTGCGGCTTTTTGACCCACTCCTCCCCCTTCCTTAGGGTGTCCGAGACAATCTGTTCAGCTCCTGCGCCATCCAGCAGCACGCTTTCGGATAGTCCGCCAATAATTCCAACATACCCGTAATGGATATTCGACCAAATATCGTAGAAGTACATGTACTTCCCTTGCTTGTGCCAGAAGGTGCCGTTAAACAGCGCTTTCAACTTGGGCTTATGGTCCCACTCTTGATTCTGACCCACTTTTTTAGTCCAGATCGCCGCTGCCGCAGCTTTCCGGGCTTTTGCAATATCGCCAAAGTTTGGCCGTCCGCCTAGGCGCGCAAACAGCGGTAGCTCTGTGAACCGCTTCGCCGCAACCTCGGGATCGTAGTCAATAAGATTTCTCATCTTCAACACAGCCGGGTCGTGAATATTGCGATTCATCTCGTCAGCGATGTAGGTGGCCAGTTGCTCCATCTGGTCGGGATGGTTACATACAACCGGCTCCGCTGCCCCCGTATCCTGTGTTTTGGACGAATCGCCGGGATCTACCAGAGCATTTGCAGCAACGGCCTTTTCTGTGAGGTTCGGATCAGCCAGCAGAGTAGCCATCTTCTCATCATCTACAGAGCCATCTGGCCGGAATGCCCCTAGCGCTGCGAAGTTGATAATGGCTGCCCCTGGTGCAGCTCCCATCACGAACCCGCCGAAGGTATCACCTGATCCAGTGATGATCGTTCCACCGTGGCTGGTGGGGCTGCCCACATGAGCCAAGGGGCGATAATTGATCAGGATCGAGGGAAAGCCCGTGGTGATGACTGCACCGCAACCGCAAGTGTCACCGACACGAGCGGCACCCATGAAATTGATATGGGCGTCAGCACTGGCAGAAGCAATCGGGGTAATGCCGTGACCGGGCATTGGGCAGACATGCTTGTCACCCAATCGTGCAGAAGAAATCATGCTCCGTCCTTGTTCCGTGCATAAAAAGCCCCCGTCATGGGGGCGAATACCATTTGCAGCTGGCTTCGGGACGTTACTGCATGCGGTTGGAGATGATCTGTAAGGAACATCTGAAAAATTATGAACGCCAGTTTACTTGTCGATGACTAACGCGCCTCGTCCTAGCTTTCTTCCGACAACGCAGGTTACGACCGGGCCTGCACTGCCCGGTCGTTGCTTGTCGGATTAAGCGTTCAGCGCCTGAGACTTATCGCCCAGGGTACGCAACAGATCACAGCCGTCGCTAAGCAACAGGCCGATGGCAAAACGGATCTGAGCGACATCTTGAGCGCCAGAAGCGCAATCGAGGATTTCCAGCAGATTACGGGCAGCGCCGATGCGTTGTTGGGCGCAGGTGTAGAGATCGGAGAGTGAGGCGTTGGCGTCCAGGTAGAGGACGGGGCGGTCGGTGTCGTTGCGGGTGAGTGGAACGAGGTTGCAAATTTCTGTGCGGGTCATTGGTGAAGCTCCATGAGTATTCAAGCCCTGCCTCCGTCATCCAACCGAATAGAGAATCGGTTGTTGAATGAGGCGCTATGCACATAGTTTTTGGCCCGCGATGACCAGTTATCGAATTGCGATAGGAATGCTAGCAAGTGAACAACATCTATGGAGGAAAAAACAAATCGCTCTATCGTTACAAAAAATGAAAAGAATACAAAACCCTATGATCACTATTAACCAAAACCAAATAACTTTACCTACCCCCCGCAGCGGGCAAACACCTATTCATTCAACAATACCACGACAAGGCACCAGCCCTACCCCACCAAGCGTCCATTGGGGCGATGTAGAAATAAGTCGATCACTACAACAAAGTCATAATTGCATACAAAATAGCTCTGTGCCATCATCCACCCCAGCATCTCTCAAACAGATTTACATACAAAGCAAATTGAAGGATCAAGGCATGGTAGATCACTGGACTGAGATTCAGAAACTTAAAGAGCCAAAAAACGACGCATATAATTACAAAGGAAGAAACCACAAAGAATTTTTCTCCAAAATATTTTTGCGTACAAACGATCTAGAAAAATGTAAGGATCCGGACACCTATTTTTTGATAGGTGAAAAAGGTGCCGGAAAAACAGCATATGCTGTCTACCTAGAAAACAACCCTGATACAGACAATGTCAGCAAGCTAACCTCTATGACTGAAACTCAGTACAAACGTTTCATTCAGATGAAAAAAGAGAACAAACTAGCTTTTAGTGACTACGCAAATATTTGGCGATCAATGCTACTCTTCATTATCAGCCAGATGATTATTGAAAAATCTAAAAAGGGGCTTCATAGGTTCACTGGAAAATTTAAAAAGCTTGAGGGCGAAATATCAAAATGGAGCAAAAACGCCCTAAACCCTGAAATAGAAACAGCCTTTGAGGCATTAAACGAGCTAGCTTTCGGGATTGAAGCACAGTCCTCTGGGCTCAAAGGAAATCTTGGCGGAAAAGTGGCTGAGACAGAAAAAACAGCATTATAAGGCATCATTTATTAGATCTAGAACAGAGTTTTAAAGAAGCGCTTTCCGATCTATCAATAACCAAGAACCATGCACTATACATCGATGGGATCGACTATCGTCCAGAACAGATAAATTATCGAGAATACATTGAGTGTATTAAGGGACTAGGCGAAGCGGTATGGCAGCTAAATACTGACTTTTTTTCTGGAATACGGGACTCCAAAGGTAGAATAAAAATTTGCCTGCTCGTCAGGCCCGATGTTTTAAACTCGTTAAATCTCTATAACTCAAACTCCAGAATACAGGACAACTCCATTCTCTTGGATTGGTCCACTACGGACGATGAGCATAAAGACGCTAAAATCTATGAACTTTGCGACAAATTCCTATCAAGCCAGCAAAACTCAAAAAGATTGACCGGCGCCAGCTGGGAACACTACTTCAACACCCCCAAAGAACCTAGCAAAGTTTTCAAACACCTAATTAAAACCACATTCCACAAGCCAAGAGATTTTTTAACATTTGTTAAAATCGCCCGAGACCTTGAAATAAACAATGGAAAAGGCTCCAATGACACATTCTCTGAAAACATAATAAGCGCACCTCAACTCTCAAAGAAATTCTCAGAATACCTCCTTGGCGAAGTTAGAAACTACGCTGCCTTCTATATGACACAAGAGGATTTTACAAAATACATAAAGTTCTTCCAATTTTTAGATGGAAAGCAGAGATTCAGTGCTGCTCAGTTTTCAGCTGCATTTAAGGCTTTTAAGGAGTGGGCTGGAGGTGAAGATTTCAATGCCCCAATGTACCTCAAGGACGAAGAAACACTTTTACAACTTTTTTATGACGTTAACGTAATTGGATACAGAGAGATCACGGAGCTCGGAAACAACTTCTTCCACTGGGCTTATAGAGAGCGAACACTAAACAATATTGCACCTCGAGTTAAATTTGGAGCGGAACTATTTCTTAATCCAGGTATAGCTAAAGCATTGGATGTTGGAAGTCAGCTGAAAGCCATCGATCAAAAAAGTGATAGAGCTCCATTTCAGGGGCGCCGTAAAAAGCATAGAAACTACCATGGGAAAGGGAGCCCTCAAAAATCAAAGTAACTCCGCTACAACGCCCCTCTTATTCGAAAACGGGGGGCGTTCTGAACTGAGAAAAAATGGAGATACCCAGCTCAAAAATTCGCCGGCGTATTCGCACTAATAATCTCCGCCTCATCCTGCCCAATATTGCGAAACTTATGCGGCAAGGTGGTCGGAAAATAATACCCATCCCCCGGGTTCAGCACGCTCACCTGCCCGTCCACCGTCAATTCCACAGTGCCACGGGTGACAAGCCCGCACTCCTCCCCTTCGCTGTGCACGATCGGCTCGTCGCCGGAACTGGCGCCGGGGGCGTATTGTTCGCGCAAAAAGCGCATCTGGCGGGTTGGCAGGGCGGCGCCGATCAGCAGCAGGCGGGCGCCGTCGCGGCCGAGGTCGGGTTGTTCGTTGGCGCGGAAGACGTATTGGTGCTCGCGCGGGGGCTGGTCGAAGGTGAAGAAGTCCGCCAGGGACATGGGGATGCCTTCGAGGAGTTTTTTCAGGGAGCTGACCGAGGGGCTGACGCGGTTCTGTTCGATCAGGGAGATGGTGGCGTTGGTCACGCCGCTGCGCCGGGCCAGCTCGCGCTGGGACAGTTTGTAGCTTTCGCGAACGAGTTTGAGTCGAGTGCCCGTGTCCATAGCAGCCTTGAGTGAGGTGTACGTGGGGGGTGTTGCAAGTTGGAGTGCGGCCGGTGACTTTTAGTTGCGAAGTTTAGTTGCGAAGTTCGCCGATCCAGTGGCCCCGGAACCTGAAAGGCGGCTATTAAATCACGTTTGTGGGTGGAGCTGTAGCCGTGGCCGACGGTGGTGATTGGCCTTGCCGTGGGGCGTGCCAGGCGTTGAAAACCGGCGGTGTTCTTTCGGGCCTCGGGAGGGCCTGCGGCCCTCATCGCAGCCTGCGGCAGCGGCTACAGGTGCAGGTTCGTGGGCGAGTTCGGGGCGGGCTCCGGGGCTGAAAAAAGCCCGCGCAAGCGCGGGCAAACGCAGGAAGCGTATCGGGATCAGATGCCGAAACGATCACGCAGCGCGTAGTACGCCGCGCCCATGGCGGTCAGCGGGGCCTGGAAGGTGCGGCCGCCGAACATCGGCATGTGCGGTAGCGAGGCGAAGGCGTCGAAGCGTTCGGCGTCGCCGCGGATCATTTCGGCGATCAGTTTGCCGGCCAGGTGCGAGCAGGTGACGCCGTGGCCGCTGTAGCCTTGCATGTAGTAGGCGTTCTTTTCGATGCGGCCGAATTGCGGCATGCGCGACATGGTCAGCAGGAAGTTGCCGGTCCAGCGGTAGTCGATCTTCACGTCCTTGAGCTGGGGGAAGGTCTTGAGGATCTTCGGCCGGATCAGTTGCTCGATGTCGTTCGGCTCACGGGCGCCGTAGACCACGCCGCCGCCGTACAGCAGGCGGTTGTCGGCGGTGAGGCGGTAGTAGTCCAGCAGGTAGTTGCAGTCTTCGACGCAGTAGTTGTTGCGGATCAGGCTGCGGGCCATTTGTGCAGGCAGCGGTTCGGTGACCACGATCTGCGAGCCGCACGGCATGCTCTTGCGCGTCACCCGTGGGTCGAGGTCCTGCTGCAGGTAGGCGTTGCCGGCGATCAGCAGGTACTTGGCGCGGACCACGCCCTTGGCGGTGCGCACGATGTTCGGTTCGCCGTAGGTGATTTCCACCGCCGCCGACTGCTCGAAGATCTTGCCGCCCAGGCCGATGATGGCGCTGGCTTCGCCCAGGGCCAGGTTCAGCGGGTGGATGTGCCCGCCTTGCATGTCCAGCAGGCCGCCGACGTAGGCGTCGGAGCCGACTTCCTGGGCGATCTGTGCCTTGTCCAGCAGCTTCAGATTCTTGTTGCCGTAGCGCTCCCAGCTGGCCTTCTGTTCGGCCAGGCCCTTGAGCTGCTTCTTGTTCATGGCGGCGAAGATGCCACCCGGGCGGTAGTCGCACTGGATGTCGTAGTGCTGGATGCGCTGGCGAATGATGTCGGCGCCTTCGAAGATCATGCTGCCCAGCACTTCGGCGCTTTTCTCACCGTAGCGCGACTCGATCACGTCGACGTCGCGGCTGTAGGAGTTGACCAGTTGCCCGCCGTTGCGCCCGCTGGCGCCGAAGCCGACCTTGGCCGCTTCGAGCACGGTGACGCTGTAGCCCGCCTCGGCGAGGAACAGCGCCGAGGACAGGCCGGTGTAGCCGGCGCCGATCACGCAGACGTCGCACTCGACCATTTCTTCCAATACCGGAAAGTCGGTGGTCGGGTTGCGGGTCGCGGCGTAGTAGCTGTTTACGTAGGTTTGCATTATCGAATTCTCCAGCAGGTGCCAGCCGCAGCCAGCCCCGCCGTTGTTATAAGAGTCAGAGCTTGATCCAGGTCGCTTTCAGCTCGGTGTACTTGTCGAAGGCATGCAGCGACTTGTCGCGACCATTGCCCGACTGTTTGAAGCCGCCGAACGGCGCGGTCATGTCGCCGCCGTCGTACTGGTTGACCCACACGCTGCCGGCGCGCAGGCCACGGGCGAAGCGGTGGGCGCGGCTGAGGTTGCTGGTCCAGACCCCGGCGGCGAGGCCGAAGATGCTGTCGTTGGCGATCGTCAGCGCCTCTTCCTCGGTGTCGAAGCTGATCACCGACAGCACTGGGCCGAAGATCTCTTCGCGGGCGATGGTCATGGCGTTGGTCACGCCGTCGAAAATGGTCGGCTCCACATACAACCCGCCGGTGCTTTCCAGGGTTCGCGCGCCGCCGGCCAGCAGTTGGCCGCCCTGCTCCTTGCCGATGCCGATGTAACGCAGCACGTTGTCCAACTGGCGCTGATCCACCAGCGCGCCGACGCGGGTATCCGGGTCCAGGGCATGCCCGGGTTTCCAGGCCTTGATGGCGTCCACCAGCAGCGGAATAAACTGGTCGCGGATCGAGCGTTCCACCAGCAGGCGCGAGCCGGCGGTGCAGACTTCGCCCTGGTTGAAGGCGATGGCGCTGGCCGCCGCCTCCGCTGCCGCGCGCAGGTCCGGCGCGTCGGCGAACACCACGTTGGGGCTCTTGCCGCCCGCCTCCAGCCACACGCGCTTCATGTTGCTCTGCCCGGAATACACCAGCAGTTGCTTGCCCACCGCGGTGGAGCCCGTGAAGGCCAGCACGTCCACGTCCATATGCAGGGCCAGGGCCTTGCCCACGGTGTGGCCGTAGCCCGGCAGCACGTTGAACACGCCTTTGGGGATGCCGGCATCCAGCGCCAGCTGGGCGATGCGGATCGCGGTCAGCGGCGACTTTTCCGAAGGCTTGAGGATGAACGAGTTGCCCGCCGCCAGGGCCGGGGCGAATTTCCAGCTGGCCATGATCAGCGGAAAGTTCCACGGCACGATGGCCGCCACCACGCCCGAGGCCTCGCGCGTCACCAGGCCGAGTTGATCGTGGGGCGTGGCCGCCACTTCGTCATAGATTTTGTCGACGGCCTCGGCGCTCCAGCGGATCGCGTTGGCGGTGGCCGGCACGTCGATGCTCAGGGAGTCGCCGATGGGCTTGCCCATGTCCAGGGTTTCCAGGAGCGCCAGTTCTTCCTGGTGCTCGAGAATCAAATCGGCGAAGCGGATCAGCACGCGCTTGCGCTCGGCCGGGGCCTTGCGCGACCAGACGCCGGACTCGAACGCCTGGCGCGCCACCTGCACCGCCTGGTTGGCGTCGGCCTCATCGGTGCTGGCGACGTTGGCCAGGAAACGCCCGTCCACCGGGCTGATGCATTCGAAGGTGGCCGCGCTGGCGGCGTGGCAATACTGGCCGTCGATAAAGGCGCGCCCTTCGAGGGTCAAGGACTGGAAGCGCTGCTCCCAGTCGCTGCGGGATTTAGTCATGGCAAATACTCAACGCAGGAAAAGGAACGGCCGTCAGACCGTGTGCAGGTACCAGTTGTATTCGAGGTCGGAGATCGAGTTTTCGAACTCGGCCAGCTCGCTCTCCTTACAGGCGACGAACACGTCGATGTACATCGGGTCGATGTACTTGGCCATCACCTCGCTGTCGTCCAGCACCCGCAGGGCGTCGCGCAGGTTGCTCGGCAGGCTCTGTTCGTTCTGCTCGTAGGAGTTGCCTTCCACCGGCGCGCCGGGCTCGATCTTGTTGGTCAGGCCGTGGTGAATGCCGGCCAGTACCGAAGCCATCAGCAGGTAAGGGTTGGCGTCGGCACCGGCCACGCGGTGCTCGATGCGCACCGCATCCGCGGAACCTGTCGGCACGCGCACGGCCACGGTGCGGTTGTCGATGCCCCAGCTCGGCGAGTTCGGCACGTAGAACTGCGCGCCGAAGCGGCGGTAGGAGTTGACGTTCGGGCAGAGGAAGGCCATCTGCGCCGGCAGGGTTTCCAGCACGCCGCCGATGGCGTGGCGCAGGGCGTCGTTGGTTTCCGGGTCGTCGCTGGCGAAGATGTTGTTGCCTTGCTTGTCGAGAATCGAGATGTGCACATGCAGGCCGTTACCGGCCTGGCCCGGGTAGGGCTTGGCCATGAAGGTGGTGTCCATCTCATGGTCGTAGGCGATGTTCTTCACCAGGCGCTTGAGCAGCACCGCGTAGTCGCAGGCCTTGATCGGGTCGGAGACGTGGTGCAGGTTGACCTCGAACTGCGCCGGGGCGCTTTCCTTGACGATGGCGTCGGCGGGGATGCCCTGCTCTTTCGCACCTTCGAGGATGTCTTGCAGGCAGTCGACGTATTCGTCCAGGTCGTCGATCAGGTAGACCTGGGTCGACTGCGGACGCTTGCCGGAAATCGGCGAGCGCGGTGACTGCGGACGACCGTTCACGTTGTCCTGGTCGATCAGGTAGAACTCCAGCTCGAAGGCCGCGCAGATGGTCAGGCCCAGGGCGTCGAATTTACTCACCACCTGCCGCAGCACTTCGCGTGGGTCGGCGAAGAACGGCTCGCCTTCGATCTCGTGCATGGTCATCAGCAGTTGCGCGGTCGGGCGCTTCTGCCAGGGCTCGACGCTCAGGGTGCCGGGGATCGGGTAGCAGATGCGGTCGGCATCGCCGATGTCCAGGCCCAGGCCGGTGCTTTCCACGGTGGAGCCGTTGATGTCCAGGGCGAACAGCGAGGCCGGCAGGTTGATGCCCTTCTCGTACACCTTGTGCAGGGCGGTGCGTTCGATGCGCTTGCCGCGCACCACGCCGTTCATGTCGGCAATCAGCAGGTCGACGTAGAGGATCTCGGGATGGTTCTTCAGGAAAGCGTTGGCTTCGTTGAGCTGAACGGCACGCAGTGGGACCGACATGATGCACCTATGTGTTAATTATTATGTTCAAAGCGGTTTCGTGGCAGCAGTCAATCCGAAAGGAAAAGTGAAGTCAAGCGCCAGAAATGGCCGCCGATCGTCAATTATTTTGCGCCTCAAGATCTTTATTTACCCCATAACCCGTGCCGCTCGCGGGTTTCAGACGAAAAACGTTTAGAATTTTTTACACGGAAGTTGTTAATTAAAATCAACGAGGATAAGCTCTCGAAAAACTCGTTCCAGCGTGAATTTCGAGGTGATAAAAATGGCATTCAAGCCATTGATCGGCGTTACTGCGTGCGTCAAAGAGATCGGGCTGCACCCCTACCACGTCAGCGGCGACAAGTACTTGCGTGCTGTCAGCAGCGCGGCCGAGGGC
The DNA here is from genome assembly GCF_028640915.1 of Pseudomonas sp. B3G-3. Taxonomy (NCBI): domain Bacteria; kingdom Pseudomonadati; phylum Pseudomonadota; class Gammaproteobacteria; order Pseudomonadales; family Pseudomonadaceae; genus Pseudomonas; species Pseudomonas sp. B3G-3. The sequence goes on from NZ_JAQZAB010000100.1 coordinate 85,640, forward strand.
CTGCCCCTGATCATTCCTTCCCTGGCGGACCTCATCGATACCGAGGCTCTGCTGCAGAACCTGGACGGCCTGCTGTTCACCGGCTCGCCATCGAATGTGGAGCCCTTCCACTATCAGGGCCCGGCCAGCGAACCGGGCACCGCCCACGATCCCCAGCGCGATGCCACCACCCTGCCCCTGCTGCGCGCGGCGATTGCCGCCGGCGTGCCGGTGCTGGGCATCTGCCGCGGCTTCCAGGAGATGAACGTGGCCTTCGGCGGCAGCCTGCACCAGAAGGTGCATGAGTTGCCGGGCTATCTCGATCATCGCGAGGCCGACCACCCGGACCTGGCCGTGCAATACGCCCCCGCCCATGCCGTCAGGGTGCAACCGGGCGGCGTGTTCCAGGCCCTGGACCTGCCCCAGGAATTCCAGGTCAACTCGATCCACAGCCAGGGCATCGACCGCCTGGCCCCCGGCCTGCGCGCCGAGGCCCTGGCGCCGGACGGCCTGATCGAAGCAGTGTCGGTGGAACACAGCACGGCCTTTGCCCTGGGCGTGCAGTGGCATCCGGAATGGCAGGTGCTGTCGAACCCGGTCTACCTGCGGATCTTCCAGGCCTTCGGCGATGCCTGCCGGCAACGGGCGGCGCAGCGCAACGGCCACTGACTAAAAGCTTCACCCGCGAAATTGACTGCCACGCCCCCCCGGCCGGCGGCGGTGCGCCCTTGTGCGCCCGCCTTGGCCTCTGGGGCGGTTCAAGCCACACCCAGCAACATGAAAAACAAGAACCAGCGTCAGGCCGCCAGGACGGCAGCGCCGAATAAACCCGCCACCACGGGTTTGTCATCCATCTATTAAGCCGGGCCGTTTTGGCCCGACGACTGACATCTGTTGGGAGTTCCACATGGCAAACGCCTCCAGCACGTACAGAAAGGCTCTGGAAGGTCACCCGCAACCGCAGAAGGTGCTGGTGAGAGTCGACCGCGTGACCAAGAAGTTCGATGAAACCGTGGCCGTGGACGATGTGTCCCTGGACATTCACCAGGGCGAGATCTTCGCCCTGCTCGGTGGCTCGGGTTCCGGCAAGTCCACCCTGCTGCGCATGCTGGCGGGCTTCGAGCGACCGACGGAGGGGCGTATCTACCTGGACGGCGTGGACATCACCGACATGCCGCCCTATGAGCGGCCGATCAACATGATGTTCCAGTCCTATGCGCTGTTCCCGCACATGACCGTGGCCCAGAACATTGCCTTCGGCCTGCAGCAGGACAAGATCCCCAAGGCCGAGATCGATGCCCGCGTGGCCGAGATGCTCAAGCTGGTGCACATGACCCAGTACGCCAAGCGCAAGCCGCACCAGCTGTCCGGCGGCCAGCGCCAGCGCGTGGCCCTGGCCCGCTCCCTGGCCAAGCGGCCGAAGCTGCTGTTGCTCGACGAACCCATGGGCGCCCTGGATAAAAAGCTGCGTTCGCAGATGCAGTTGGAACTGGTGGAGATCATCGAGCGCGTCGGCGTGACCTGCGTGATGGTGACCCACGATCAGGAAGAGGCCATGACCATGGCCCAGCGCATCGCCATCATGCACCTGGGCTGGATCGCCCAGATCGGCAGCCCGGTGGACATCTACGAGGCCCCGGTGAGCCGCATGGTCTGCGAGTTCATCGGCAACGTGAACGCCTTCGACGGCACCGTCATCGAAGACCTGGAAGGCCACGCGGTGATCCACTGCCCGGAGCTGGAACAGAAGATCTACGTCGGCCACGGCGTCAGCACCTCGGTGCAGGACAAGTCGGTGACCTACGCCATCCGCCCGGAAAAGATGCTGGTCAGCACCACCCGGCCCGAGCACCGCTACAACTGGTCCCAGGGCAAGGTGCATGACATCGCCTACCTCGGCGGGCATTCGGTGTTCTACGTCGAACTGCCTGGCGGCAAGATCGTCCAGTCGTTCATGGCCAACGCCGAACGCCGTGGCGCGCGGCCGACCTGGGACGACCAGGTGTACGTGTGGTGGGAAGACGACAGCGGCGTGGTACTGCGCACATGAGTACGTCAACCATGAGCACTCTCAATCAGCGTTTGACCCGTGTGCTGCCCAGCGGTCGCAAGCTGGTGATCGGCATTCCCTTCCTCTGGCTGTTCCTGTTCTTCATGCTGCCGTTTTTCCTGGTGATGAAGATCAGCTTCTCGGAAGCGGCCCTGGCCATTCCCCCCTACTCGGAGATCTACAGCTTCGCCGAACAGAAATTCCAGCTGCTGCTCAACGTCGGCAACTACGCGTTGCTGGTGGGTGACGAGCTGTATATCTCGGCCTACCTCGGCTCGCTGAAAGTCGCCCTGCTCAGTACCCTGATGTGTCTGGTGATCGGCTTCCCCATGGCCTACGCAATCACCAAGGCCAGCAAGGAGACACAGAACGTCTTGCTGCTGCTGATCATGATGCCGACCTGGACCGCGATCCTGATCCGCGTCTATGCCTGGATGGGCATCCTCAGCAACAACGGTTTGCTCAACGGCTTCCTGATGTGGAGCGGCCTGACCTCGGAGCCGATCGAAATCCTCAACACCAACACCGCGGTCTATATCGGCGTGGTGTATGCGTACCTGCCATTTATGGTGCTGCCGCTGTACGCCAACCTGGTCAAGCACGACCAGAGCCTGCTGGAAGCGGCGTCGGACCTGGGTTCGAGCAACTTCAACAACTTCTGGAAAATCACCGTGCCCCTGGCCAAGAACGGCATCATTGCCGGTTGCATGCTGGTGTTCATTCCGGTGGTCGGCGAATTCGTGATTCCCGAACTGCTGGGCGGCCCCGAGACCCTGATGATCGGCCGCGTGCTGTGGCAGGAGTTCTTCAACAACCGTGACTGGCCGGTGGCCTCCGCCCTGGCGGTGGTGATGCTGGCGATCCTGATTATTCCGATCCTGCTGTTCAACCGCAGCCAGGCCAAAGAGATGGAGGGACGGGCATGAAACGTTTCGGATTTTCCAGCCTGATGCTGGTGCTCGGCCTGGCGTTCATTTACCTGCCGATGCTGATCCTGGTGATCTACTCGTTCAACGCCTCCAAGCTGGTGACGGTCTGGGGCGGCTGGTCGGTGAAGTGGTACGTCGGCCTGCTGGACAACTCGCAACTGATGGGCTCGGTGGTGCGCTCCCTGGAGATCGCCTGCTACACCGCGATCGCCGCGGTGGCCCTGGGCACCCTGGCGGCCTTCGTGCTGACCCGTATCACCCACTTCAAGGGCCGCACACTGTTCGGCGGCCTGGTCACCGCGCCGCTGGTGATGCCGGAAGTGATTACCGGTCTGTCGCTGTTGCTGCTGTTCGTGGCCATGGCGCAGATGATCGGCTGGCCGCAGGAGCGTGGCATCGTCACCATCTGGATCGCCCACACCAC
>NZ_JAQZAB010000101.1:0-24012 GCF_028640915.1 Pseudomonas sp. B3G-3
ACCCACTTAGCTATCGACATCAAAAGGAACGCGCCATGTCTATCCGTGAACTGCTCAACCCAAGCAACTCCGCCCTGATCCTGATCGACCACCAGCCACAGATGTCCTTCGGCGTGCAGTCGATCGACCGCCAGACCCTGAAGAACAACACCGTGGGCCTGGCCAAGGCGGCGAAGATCTTCAACGTGCCGACCATCTTCACCTCGGTGGAAACCGAAAGCTTCAGCGGCTACATCTGGCCGGAACTGCTCAGCGTGTTCCCGGATCACCAGCCGATCGAGCGCACCTCGATGAACTCCTGGGAAGACAAGAAACTGGTGGAAGCGGTCAAGGCCACCGGACGCAAGAAACTGATCATGGCCGCGCTGTGGACCGAGGTCTGCCTGAACTTCCCGGCCCTGGAAGCCCTGGCCGAAGGTTATGAGGTGTACATCGTCACCGACGCTTCCGGTGGCACTACCCAGGAAGCCCATGACATGTCGGTGCAGCGCATGATCCAGGCCGGCGCGGTGCCGGTGACCTGGCAGCAAGTGCTGCTCGAATTCCAGCGCGACTGGGCGCACAAGGAAACCTACGACGCGGTGATGGACCTGGTGCGCGAGCATAGCGGCGCCTACGGCATGGGCGTGGACTATGCCTACACCATGGTGCACAAGGCGCCGCAGCGTCAGGTCAAGTAAGCCTGCCGCCAACGATAACCGGTCGACGCAACCCGCTTGCGTCGGCCGGTGGTCGTTGGCGATGAAAACGCCCGGACTGCACACCGTTCCCACGACTCAAGGACCGTCATGAAACAGACCCTCGATTCCTCCCGTAGCGCGGCCTCCCTTTCGCCCTGGAGCCCGCTCAAGCATGGCCTGTTTCGCGGGCTGTGGCTGGCCAGCATCGCCTCGAACATCGGCACCTGGATGCACGAGGTGGGCGCCGGCTGGTTGATGACTTCGTTGTCGGCCAGCCCGATGACGGTGGCGCTGGTGCAGGTGGCCGCCGCCGCGCCGATGTTTTTCCTCGCGCTGCCGGCGGGAGCGCTGGCCGATATCGTCGACAAGCGCCGCTATCTGCTGCTGGTGCAGGGCTGGATGGCCAGTGTCGCCATGCTCCTGGCGTTCCTGACCCTCAGTGGCCTGATGACGGTGCCTCTGTTGCTGCTGTTGACCCTGGCCATGGGCATCGGCACGGCGCTGATGATGCCGGCCTGGTCGGCCCTGACCCCGGAACTGGTGCCCGCCGGCGAATTGCCCGCGGCCATCGCCTTGAGCAGCGTCGGGACCAACGTGGCGCGTGCCGTGGGTCCAGCCATCGCCGGGGTCCTGGTGAGCCTGGCCGGGCCCTGGGCGACCTTTGCGGTGAATGCGCTGTCGTTCTTTGCGGTGATCGCCGTGCTCGCCTGCTGGCGGCGCGAGCCGAAGGTCGCGGTGCTGCCGGCGGAGCGGCTGTTCAGTGCGATCCGCGTGGGCTGGCGCTACGCCCGCAGTTCCCATCCGTTGCAACGGGTGCTGATTCGCACCCTGGCGTTCTTCTTCGGCGCCAGCGCCGGCATGTCCTTGCTGCCGTTGATCGTGCGCGGCGAGTTGCAGGGCAGCGCGACCCAGTTCGGCGTGTTGCTCGGCAGCGTCGGCCTCGGCGCGGTGCTGGGGGCGATGCTGTTGCCGCGGCTGCGCCAGCACCTGGCGGTGGATCGCCTGGTGGCGCTGGCCAGCGTGATCTACGCCCTGGTGCTGTTCGCCCTGGCCTGGCTGCGCGACTTCTATCTGTTGATCCCGGTGATGCTGATCAGCGGCGGCGCCTGGATCGCCGTACTGTCGAGTTTCCAGGTGGCGGCCCAGACCTCGGTGCCGGCCTGGGTGCGGGCGCGAGCGCTGGCGGTGTATATCCTGATGTTCTTCGGCAGCATGGCCCTGGGCGGCTTGCTCTGGGGCTGGGTGGCCAGCCTGTTGTCCATGAGCCTTGCCCTGAGCGCGGCGGCCGCGGTGCTGCTGGCCGGGGTCGGGCTGACCTGGCGGGTCGGCTTGCCCCAGCGCAGCGCCGAAGACCTGGCGCCGTCGCTGCACTGGCCGCAACCGCTGCTCAGCGCCGACCAGGACCTGGAACGCGGCCCGGTGATGATCCGCCTGGAATACGACATCGCCCCCGAACACGCCCAGGCCTTCCAGCAGGCGATGAACCCGGTGCGACGCATGCGCCAGCGCAACGGTTCGTTTTCCTGGTGCCTGTTGCAGGACAGCGAAAACCCGCGCCTGTGGTGCGAGATTTTCTTCGACGAATCCTGGGTCGGCCACCTGCGTCACCACGAGCGGGTGACCCGCGCCGAACTGAAGATCGAGGCGGCCGCCCGCCGCTTCCAGAGCGACGGGGTGAAGATCCGCATCCGCCATTTCCTCAAGGGGCAGGGCTGAAGGGCTGCTTGTCGTCAGCAGTGTTTGAAGCAGAGGCCGCATTTCGCGGCCTCTTTTTATGGCATCACTCGTGCGAGTGCCCATGTCGCCATGAACATGGCGAGGGCTGGCGCGAATACCTTGTCATTGGCACTGTCCTGCTGGACATGGTGAGCGTGTTTCGGCTGGCTGCCATGGGTTTGACCCTATCCCCCTGGGGGGATAGGATGCCGGCGTGATTCATTGAGGCCCGAGGCTCCAGTCATGAGTGAGCACGAACACCACCATCCCCATATCCACCAAAGCCATGAAGCGATCATCAAGCGCCTCAAGCGGGCGGACGGCCATCTGCGCAGCATCATCGGCATGATCGAGGAAGGTCGTGAGTGCGTGGATATCGCCCAGCAACTGCATGCGGTGGAAAAAGCGGTATGCCAGGCCAAGCGCACGTTGATCCAGGATCACATCGATCACTGCCTGGAGGACACCGTTTCATCATTGAACAATTCATCATTGAGCAATGGCGAGCGCGCACCACTGGAAGCCTTCAAGCAAATAACCAAGTATCTCTAGGCCTGGCTGAACGGCTGCAACAGGATGGTGCTCGGACCTGGCCATCCGATCTGAGCCATGCTCCGAAACTCAAGCTCAGCGATGGGGCCATCGGCGATGCTGGTCATCGATCACGTACGGATGCTCGTGATCCAGACCATTCTGGCCGTCTAGGTGAGCGTGATCGGCCGGAAGATTTTCATGGGTGTGTCTGATCGACTCCTGATCATGTACAGGGCGCCAGATCAGGATGCTGATCGCCCATGCGCTACCGGCCACCACGGCGAGCCCGGCAAACGACGCGGTGAGGCTGATATCGGCACCCAGCCACCCAGCCAATGGGTAGGTCATCAGCCAGCAGGCATGGGACAGAGCAAACTGGGCGGCAAACAGCGCCGGGCGGTCTTCGGCGTGTGCCGAGCGACGTAATAGCCTGCCGCTTGGGGTCTGTGCCAGGGAATAGCCCACGCCAAGCATCATCCACAGTGGTAGCAGGAAGTTGTAGGTGGTCAGGTTGATGCCAATGGCCAATCCTGCGACCAATATTGCTCCGCCAAACAGCATGGCTGTGCGGTCCTTGATGTCTTTCAACAAACGAGGCAACACCAGGGCTGCAATCATGGAGCCACCGCCGAACGCAGCCAGCGCCAATGCAGTAGAGCGCTGGGGCAAAGCGAAGCGCGATTGGACCAGCACCACTGTATTGACGATGACCATGGCACTGGCCGCCGCTACCGTCAGGTTCAGCGCCAACAGCCCGCGCAAGCGAGGCGTCGCCAGGAAAATGCGCAAGCCACGGGTGGTTCGCTCGTAAATACTGCGGCGTGGCGTCTGCTTCGCCTTCGGCAGCAACACTGTCGAGACCAGGGCCGCCGAAGCGAGAAAACCAATGACAGTGCCGGCGAACAGACTGTGGAAGCTGACCACGGTCAGCAACGCGGCGGCGAGCATCGGACTGGCGACGCTCTCAAGATCGTAGGCCAGGCGCGATAGAGACAACGCCTGGGTGTAATCGTCCTCATCCGGCAGGATGTCCGGAATGGTCGCCTGGAATGTTGGGGTGAACGCAGCCGAGGCCGACTGCAAGACGAAAATCAATACGTAGATTTGCCAGACCTCTGTCACGAACGGCAAAGCAAGGGCGACCAGCGCTCGCACCAGATCCAGCGAAACCAGCATCGCGCGCCGAGGGAGGCGTTCTGCAAAAGCAGCTGCAATCGGCGCAACGCCGATATAGGCAGTCATTTTGATCGCCAACGCCGTGCCCAGGACCGCACCTGCCTGGGCGCCTGCAAGGTCGAAGGCCAGCAAGCCCAAGGCGACGGTTGCAAGGCCGGTACCTACCAGCGCGATCACCTGGGCCAGGAACAGGTGACGGTAGGTTGGGTTGGCGAGGATTTTCAGCATGGGAAATCTCCCAGGGCGAGGCGTTTAATCATCTGTGCTATCAAGCGTTTCTCGAATGCAGAGAGCGATGAGTTCCTTGTATTCAGCTTTCCCATATCCCCCCGGGGAGGATGTGGGGCGTATCCTAAACCAGAGGCAGTGGCAGCTCAACAAAGAGGCGCGCAGCCTTTCGTCGAATGTCGGGAAATGGGTGAGAGAGTGGCTTGTGCGGTGAAGGCAATTGGCCATACTTTGTGGGGCGTGAGAGATCTCACGCCTATAACAACATGAGCATGGAGCAAGCCCTGATGAAACTGTCTGCCATTCTGATCGCCGCTGTACTTTCGATGACTTCCATCGCTGCCTTCGCCCATAGCGGTGGCACTGATGCAAAAGGTTGTCATCGCAACCACAAGACCAACGATTACCACTGCCACTAAAAACCAAAGCCCAGCGTCAGGCTGGGCTTCGTGACGAACTGGCCTCCTCACATTTGTGGAGGCCAGTTATGGGATTCGCCCTGGCAATCCTTGCACCAGGCGTAGAGCGCGTCGTACAGGACCAGGCCGTGGGCGAGCATTTCATGGTCATCGCTATAGCGCTGCGACAGGCCCAGTGAAATCGCGTACAGCCCCGCCGATTGCGGGGTCAGGTCCAGACGCGAGGTATCGGCCCCGCGCACGATCCTGGCCAGATGCCGCAAGGCCGGCTCGCTGAGTCGGTACTTCTTCAGGAACGCATCGAAGCTGCACAGTTCGCCCTCGTGGCTCAGTTCAACACCGGGAATGTCATAGGGCGCCGCGTCTTTCTCCGCGGCGAGCCGCAGCACATCGGCGCTGGGCACGTATAAAAACTCCGCCTGAGGATCGATGAAGCGGGTGATCAACCAGGGACAGGCGATGCGGTCGATCTTGGGTCGTTCGCGGGTAATCCACTTCATGGAACACCTCCTGCCTAACTCGGTAGGCTGGGTGAGCCGGCAGGCCCGGTGCCCGCCAGAGATCGTCAATCAGTTCATTCGCCCTAGCGCAGCAGGTGCACGGCCAGGCCCGCCAGTGCACAGGCCATCAGCACCTGGATCACGCCGCGCTTGAAGCGGAACAGGGCAACCGCCGCGGCCAGGGCGATCAGCGCCGAGGGCCAGTCGAGGGCGCCGCTGAAGCCGTTCGGCCACAGCACGTGGTAGCCGAAGAAGCACGCCAGGTTGAGGATCACCCCGACCACCGCGGCGGTGATCCCGGTGAGCGGCGCGGTGAACTTGAGCTCGTTGTGGGTCGACTCCACCAGCGGGCCGCCGGCGAGGATGAACAGGAACGAAGGCAGGAAGGTGAACCAGGTGACCAGTGCCGCCGCGACCGCACCGGCCAGGAACACCTGGTCGGCGCCAAACACCTGGGAGACATAAGCCCCGACGAAACCGACGAAGGCCACCACCATGATCAGCGGCCCGGGGGTGGTTTCCCCCAGGGCCAGGCCGTCGATCATCTGCGTCGGGGTCAGCCAGCCGTAGTGACCCACCGCGCCCTGATAGACATACGGCAGCACGGCATAGGCACCGCCGAAGGTCAGCAGCGCGGCCTTGGTGAAGAACCAGCCCATCTGGGTCAAGGTGCCTTGCCAGCCGAACAGCGCGGTCAGGGCGCCCATCGGCAAGGCCCACAACAGGGCGCCGATGAATGCCAGCAGCGCGAGTTTCAGCCAACTGAAGCGGGCATGTGCAGGGGCAGGGGTGTCGTCATCGATCAAGGCCGGGCCGAAGGACTTTTTAGTCGCGCCGTGCCCGCCGACCTTGAACTTCTCGGGTACCAGGTGACCGCCGAGGTAACCGATCAGGGCGGCCCCCAGCACGATCAACGGAAACGGCACATTGAAGGCAAAGATTGCGGTGAATGACGCCGCGGCTATCGCCCACAGCCAAGAATTCTTCAGGGCCCGCGAGCCGATCCGGTGCGCCGCCTGTATGACTATCGCCGTCACCGCGGGCTTGATGCCATAGAACAGCCCGGCCACCACCGGGACTTCGCCGAAGGCGATGTACAGCCAGGACAAGGCGATCAGGATGAACAGCGAGGGCAATACGAACAGCGCGCCGGCAATCACGCCGCCCCAGGTCCGATGCATCAGCCAGCCAATGTAGGTCGCCAACTGCTGGGCCTCGGGCCCGGGCAGCAACATGCAATAGTTGAGCGCGTGCAGGAAGCGTCGCTCGGAGATCCAGCGCCGGCGTTCTACCAGTTCCTGGTGCATGATCGAAATCTGCCCCGCGGGCCCGCCAAAGCTGATGAAGCCGAGCTTGAGCCAGAACCAGAAGGCTTCAAGCAAACCGACCGGCCCGGGCCTCGGCGGATCCGTTTCCAGCGCCGACTCGGAAACCTTACTCATGGGGTTGCTCCTCTTTCACGAACTCGGCGAGCAGGCCGTCGAAGATGGCGCTGGCAGCGGCCAGCAACTGGTCGTCATGGCTGATGGTTTCGCGCAGTCCGGCCAGTACCCGCTCGATGCCGGCAGCCTCCGCGGGCTGGATGCCGCCGATATCGAGGTAGTGCACCAGGGCCGCGAGACGATCCAGGCCGGGTTGCCGAAGGGCAAAACTGGCTTGCAGGGTTTCGAAGGTCACGCGGTTGCCGACATGGCTGAACGCTGCGTCATCGAAGTCGAAACCCAGGGCGTCGGCCGGGCAGTCCCGGGGCTGGTCCAGCCAGAGGATCCGCGCCTTGGGGTCGATGAAGCGGCGGATCAGCCAGGCACTCGCCAGGCGGTCGACCCAGGGGCGCTTGCGGGTCGCCCAGACACGGCCCTGATAGTCGCCCGGGCTGAGCAGGGTGATGGGCAGGTCGCGGCTATACGGCTCATCCGTCGACAAGGCCCGGCTGACCGCCGTCTCCAGCTCCTGCAAGGCGGCGTCGGTGTGCTGCTTCGGCTGGCCGGGGAAAAAATCGATGCTGGCCAGCTGATCGTAGGCTTTGCGCAGCTTGCGAATCTGCCGGGTGCTGGCCAGGGCATTCTGCGCCGTCAATTGCCCCCGGCACTCCTCGATTTCGCTGCGCAGTCTGCTGTAGTCCTCGTTGCGGTCGAACAACCCGATAAAGCGTTCGCCGTTGGGGTCCACCACGGGCAGGACAAAGGCGGTGCCATTGATGGCCAGGATGTCCCGCTCAACCGCGGCCAGCGTTTCGCGGCAGGCGGCGGTGTTCGGCAACAGGTAGGCACCGTCGCGCAACACCGCGGCCCCGGAGGCTTTCAGGGCCCGCCAGGCGCGCATGCGCGCTGTTGCGTTCGCGGTCGGCAATCCGAGGATCAGCGCTAGCCAGTTACTCATGTAGTGACAGATCTAAAAGTTGTAGATGTCGCTACATTATTCTTGCGCGAAGGCCTTGGAAAGGGATTTCACAGGCTTGTCGTGAATAACGAGGCCTGGCGATCAAATCCGGGGGCCCAATGATGGGTGTTGATAACGCTCGCCCACCGCCGCAGCGGTGGGCGATCTGCGTTAGCGCAGCCGGCGGGCGGCGAGATCCAGCGCGATGGCCAGCAGCAACGCCAGGCTGGCGATCACGAACAACTGCTGATGATGGCCGCCGCTGGCATTGAAGATCAGCGAGTAGGCGGCCCCGGCCAACGCCTGGAAGCTGGCGAAGGCCACGGTCGCGCGGCTCCAGGCGACCTGTTGGGCATGGGTGTGTTGCTTCAGTTCGTGGACCCGGGCCAGGGCCAAAGGCACGATGCCGGGTGGGAACGAGCCGATCAGTACCGCCAGCCCGCACAGCAGCCACGGCTGGCTGGTGATGCTCAACGCGCCCACCGCCAGCGCCTGCACGATCAGCACCCAGCGGATGCTGCGGCGGGCCCCGAGGTGGTCGGCGAGCATGCCGTAGACCATCGGCCCAAAGATCGCGCCGACGCCATACATCACCCACACCAGCGCCGCCACATGGGTGCCGGCATCGAGGCCGCGGGCCACGTAGTCCACCAGGAACACCATGGCCGGCACCAGCCCGGTGGCCATCAAGGCGTACTGGGCGAACAACAGGCGCAGGCCACGGCCGGACGCCGAATCCTCAGGGGCGGCCGGCTCGCTGGCCTTCACCGCGACAGCGGGCTCGGGCTGGCTCTGCGGCCAGCAGAACCAGCTGGCGGCGGTCAGCACCGCGGCCACCAGCCCCAGGCCTAGCCAGGTGTCGCGCAGGCCCCATTCCAGCAGGGCCGGCACCAGGGTGCCGGAGCCGGCGATGCCCAGGCCGATGCCGAGGAAGATCGCGCCGCTGGCCGCGCCTCGGCGCGCTGGCGGTACGTGGGGCAGCACAGTGGACGCCACCAGCACCATGATGGCGCCGCCGGCGATCCCCGAGAGCAGGCGCCAGACGAAGAACCAGCTGAAGGACAGGGCCCAGGCACAGGCGAAGAACGACAGGGTGGCGACCACCAGCATCAGCCGCAGCACCCGCGGATTGCTCAGGCGCTTGCCCAGGGGATGGCCGATCAGCGCGCCGATCAGGTAGCCGGCAAGGTTGGCGGCGCCGAGGTAGACCACGTCGGCCTGCACGAACCAGTGGGCCTGGATCAGTTGCGGGATCAGCGGGGTATAGGCAAAGCGCGCCAGCCCGATACTGACCAGGCTGGCGCACAGGCCGGCGAAAATATGCAGCCAGACTGCATTGCGCATGGGGAGTGTCGCGGTGGTAGGCGCTGACATGGGGGCGTCCTTGATGGGTGAGCGGTGGAAAGGGATGGGCTGGGGTGGATTCTGCAAGGCGGCGCCTGTGCGGCGGAAATCATCGGCATCGATAGCGGATATGCCTCGCCGATATCGCCTCAAACGCTTGCGGGGCCCTGGCTGTTTGCCAGTCAGGCCCGGGGGCGCAAACCCCCAGGCCAGTGCCGGTCAAGGCATCTCGGGCAGTTCCTGCGCCCGCAGATCGAACACCAGCACTTCGGCATCCGCGCCGTTGCTCAAGGTCAGTGCCTGTTCCTTGCGGACCCGCACGCCATCGCCTTCCTGCAAGAGCAGGCCATTGAGCTCGACCGAGCCGCGGGCCACATGCACATAGGCGTAGCGGTCGGCGTCGAGCTTCAGGGTGGCGCTTTCCTGGCCATCGATCAGCCCGGCATAGACCCGCGCATCCTGGCGCACCTGCAGCGAACCGTCGGCGCCCTCGGGGGAGATGATCAGTTGCAGGCGACCGCGTTTTTGCTGCGGGCTGAAATGCTCTTGCTGGTAACGCGGCCTGGCGCCGCTGACATCCGGCACTATCCAGATCTGCAGGAAGTGCACAGGCTGGGTGGCCGAGTGGTTGTACTCGCTGTGCGCCACGCCGCTGCCAGCGCTCATCAGTTGCACGTCGCCAGGGCGGATCACCGAACCGGTGCCCAGGGTGTCCTTGTGTTCCAGGGCGCCTTCGAGCACATAGGAGAAAATCTCCATGTCCCGGTGCGGGTGCTGGCCGAAGCCCTTGCCGGCGGCGACCCGGTCGTCGTTGATCACCAGCAGGTCGGAAAAACCCTGCTCCCGCGGGTTGCGGTAGTTGGCGAAGGAAAAGGTGTGGAACGACTTCAACCAACCGTGGTTGGCGGCGCCGCGATCAGAGGCTTTGCGAAGGGTCAGCATGAGGGAATCTCCTGTCGGGACGGGAATTCGTCCGGTTGAGGAGAAGGCTAATGTTTACCCTGTGATGCAATAAGTAGATGGAAACTGAAAGACTGTCCCTTTCGGGTTGACAATTTTGTGCGCTGAATCACGTATTCTTGTCCGACGATCGCGCGCCGTCCGGGCATAATCTGCAGGGTCGGCGTTAGGCTTTTAACCCTTTGATATCAGTGATCTTTACCCATGAAAACCGTGGCAATGGTGCTGTTTCCAGACTTTCTCCTGCTCGACATGGCCGGGCCCATGGAGGTGTTTTCCATCGCCAATCGTTATCTGGAGCCGAAGGACCATTACCAGCTCTCGACGATCGGCACCGAGCACGGCCCGTTGCGCGCTTCCAACGGCGTCAGCGTCCAGGCCGACATGCATATCGACCAGGCGCGCGACAACTATGACCTGCTGCTGGTGCCCGGGGGGCCGGGGGCCTACAACGAAAAGCATCCACCCTTGCTCGACTGGCTGGCGGGAGCCGTGCGCCGCTCGGCCGTTTATGGCTCGATCTGCACCGGGGCCTTCATCCTCGGGCATGCCGGGTTGCTCGACGGGTTTCGGGTGACGACCCACTGGCACTACACGGAGCGCCTGATCCGGGCCTTCCCCAAGGCAACAGTGGAGACCGACCAGATCTTCGTCGAGGACCGCAACCTGATCACCTCGGGCGGGGTCACCGCCGGCATCGACCTGGCATTGGCGGTGGTCGCCCGCGACCATGGCAAGAAAGTCGCCCAGGACGTGGCCAAGGTGTTGCTGGTGGTGATGAAGCGCCAGGGCGGGCAGGCGCAGTTCAGCCCGTTGATGGCCACGGTGGCGCCGCAGGAAACGCCGGTGACCCGGGTGCAGAACCATGTGCTCGAACGCCTGGACGAAGCCTTCAGCATCGAGCGCATGGCCAGCCTGGCGAACATGAGCACGCGCCATTTCGCCCGGGTGTTCGCCCGGGAAGTGAACATGACGCCGATGGAGTTCCTGCAAAGCGCACGCATCGACCGCGCGCGGAACCTGCTGGAGACCAGCGACCTGCCGCTCAAGACCGTGGCCTACAAAAGCGGCTTCGGCAGCGTGCGCCACATGCGCTTTCTGTTCAGTGAAAAGCTCGGCCTGACCCCCACCCAGTACCGCGAACAGTTCAGCTAGTGCCGGCTTGTCCGTCTGGCGCACCGCGATGGCCGTGACGCTCCCTCCAGGGCGGTTGTACCGTCATCGCTGCCTGCCAAGATACTGGGGAATTCTTGGTAATGGAGGTGCGGGAGCCTGGCGCCAGGCCGGGTTTCCAGCACGTGGATGCGCATGAACAGCGTCAGAGACTTGAACAGTGATGCGGTGCTGCGGTTCGGCCCCTACGCCTTCCACCTGCGGCAGCGGCTGGTCCTGGACGGCGATCGGCCGTTGCGCATGGGCGGGCGTGCCCTGGACATCCTGCGGGTGCTGGTCGAGCGCGCCGGCCAGGTGGTGGGCAAGGACGAACTGATCGCCTGCGTCTGGCCGAACTCGGTGGTCGAGGACATCAACCTGCGCGTGCACATCGCCGCCCTGCGACGCGCCCTTGGCGAAGGCCCGGACGGGCAAGGCTACATCGTCAATATTCCGCAGCGCGGTTATTGCTTCATCGCCCCGGTGCTGCGCGAGGCGCAAGAAGAGCCGGTCGCGCTGGCCAGCCTGCACAAACCCCAACACAACCTGCCGGCACGGCTGACCCCGGTCACCGGCCGCGACCCGCTGGTCGGCAGCCTGGTCCGGCAGTTGCCGGTGCGCCGCTTCATGACCCTGGTCGGTCCGGCGGGGATCGGCAAGACCACGGTCGCGCTGCGGGTCGCCGAGCTGCTGTTGCAGCACTACTGCGATGGCGTGTGGTTCATCGACCTGGCGGCCATCGACGACCCGGCGCAACTGGTCGAGCACATGAGGCACAGCCTCGAGCTGGACGCCGGCCTGGAGGCGCTGGCAACCCGGCATGCCTTGCTGGTGCTGGACAATTGCGAGCACCTGCTCGAACGCTGCCGGGCCGTGGTCGAGCAGTTGCTGGCCTCGGCGCCACGGCTGTCGATCCTGGCCACCAGCCGCGAACCGCTACAGGCTGCGGGGGAGACCGTGCATGGCCTGGCGGCCCTGTCGGTGCCGCCGGCTTCGGCGTTGCACTGCGTGGCCGAGGTCATGAACCATTCGGCGGTGCAACTGTTCGTCAGCCGCGCCCGGGCCCGCCAGCAAGACTTTGCCTTGCGGGAACAGGACCTGGCAGCGGTGCGCGAAATCTGCCGACGGCTCGATGGCTTGCCATTGGCCATCGAACTGGCGGCGGCGCAGATCGACGCGCTGGCGCTGGTGGGGCTGCAAGCGCAGCTGGACAACTGCTTTCAACTGCTGACCCAGGGCCGGCGCACGGCCGTGGCGCGGCATCAGACGCTCAAGTCCGCCCTGGACTGGAGCTATCAACGCCTGAGCCGGCTGGAGCAGACCCTGCTGCAGCGCCTGGCGGTGTTCGACACGGCCTTCACCGTGCGGGCCGCCACCGACGTCATCAGCTGCGCGGTGCTGCGGCCCGAGTGCGTGGCCGAGGTCATGGCGCAGCTGGCGCGCAAATCGCTGCTGGCGCTGGAGCAGGGCCAGGGCACGACGCGTTACCGCTTTCTCAACACCACCCGCGCCTACGCGCTGGAAAAGCTCGAACACAGCGGGCAGTTGCGGGTGTTCGAACGGCGGCATGCCCACGCCATCGGCAAGACCCGCTGGCTGTCAGTCAGGAAGGTCTCGTTGCAGCTCATCGAGCAATTCACGGACGCGGGTTAGGTCCGGCGTGGCGAAACCTTCGGTGAACCGGGCGTAGAGTGGTGCGAGCAGCTCATGGGCGCGCCGGGCCTGGCCCTGGCGCTGCCAGAGCCGGGCCAGCGAGGTGGCGCTGCGCAATTCCCAGGTCAGCGCGCCCTGGGCCCTGGCCACTGCCAACGCCTGGTGCAGCACCGCTTCGGCGGTGCCAGGCGCATTGTCGGTCAGCAGCGCCTCGGCCCTGGCGCGCAGGATCTCCGCCGTGCTCCAGCCCGCGGTGCCGCTTTCGGCCCGTTGCAGCAAGGCGTTATCGATGAAAGCGCCGTCCAGGGTCACCATGATTTCGCCGATCAGCCCGACGCCGGATTGCGGCGGCGAGAACTGCGGCGCACCTTCGATGACCTGCGCATAGTGCCGGCCCCAGGTGTAGAACAGCAGCACCGAATGCTTCTGTGCCTGCTCCAGCAGCAGGCGCAGGAGTTCGCGGGCGGTCGCGGTGTCGCCGTTGTAGTGGGCGATCAGGCAGCCGGCCAGCGCCAGGGTGTAGCAGATGGACGTGCCGTGGTTGATCTGCAAGGCGATCTCCAGGGCCTGGCGCGCGGTGCGCCAGGCTTTTTCCGGATGGCCCTGCAACCAGAGGATCCGCGCCAGGATCGTCAGGGCGGCGACGCTCTGGTCGTACTGCACGCCAAAGCCGCGGGTGAAGCGGCTCAGGTTACCGCTCTGGGCCATCAGCTGGATGACTTGCTCGGCCTTGTCCCGGGCCTGCGGTTGGTCGCCGGCAAAGTGCAGGGCCAGCACCTGCAGGCGCTGGGTGCTGAGGGACATTGCGTTGGCGCCGGCGTCGCGCAGCGCCAGGTGGTCGAACTGCCGGCTTTGCTCCAGGGCCAGTTGGTAGTGGCCGCAACTGAGGTTGACCGCCATGTGCCCGGACACCGCCTTGAGCTGGGCGGCCACATCGTCGCTGCCTTCGGCCAGGGTCCTGGCGGCGACGAAGGCCTCGATGGCTTCGGCGCTGCTGCCCTGGGTGTGGTAGCAGGCGCTGCCGAGCGCCAGCTTGAGGGCCTGGGTCAGGCGCGGGCAGGGCTGGTCTGTCGCGTGCAGCAGGGTCAGGGCCTTGCGCACATGGGCGCCATGTTCCTTGAGCAGCGACAGCTCCTGCCACAGCGGCGCGGAGACCGCGGTCAGGCGGATCGCCAGCTGTTGCGGGCCCTGGGCATTCAGGCCCCAGTCGAGCGCCGCGCGGATGTCTTCCAGGCTGCGGGCGTGCCGCTCGACCCAGAGCGTCGAGGGGGTCTGTTCCCAATCGTCCTGGGCCTGGTGCATCAGGGCCAGGCAACGTTCGGCGTGTCGCCTGCGGGTAGCCGGCAGCTCGGCGGCCTGCTCGAGTTTTTCCAGGGCATAGCTGCGGGTGGTGTCCAGCAGGCGATAGAACACTTCCTCGTCGCCGACCTCCACGTTCAGCAGGGACTTGGCCACCAGTTGGGTGATCGAGGTAAAGACCACGCGGGCTTCGATGTGCTCGCCGACGATCACCGCCGCGGCCGATTGCAGGGTGAAGCCGCCCCGGAAGATGCCCAGCCGGCGCAGGCAGGCCTGCTCGCAGGCGCTGAGCAGCTCGAAGCTCCAGTCCAGGGTGGCGCGCAGGGTCTGATGACGGCCCGGGGTGATCTGGCCGCCCTGGGGCAGCAGGCGAAAACTGCCTTGCAACTGGCTGAGCAAGCCGGCGAGCCCCAGGTTGCCGACCTGGGCGGCGGCCAGTTCGATGGCCAGGGGAATGCCGTCCAGGCGCCGGCAGATATCGATCGCCAGGGGCAGTTCGGCGTGGCTCAGTTCGAAACTGTCGTGGCTGGCCATCGCCCGTTCGACGAACAACTGCAGGGCCGAAAAAGTCAGGGCCTGGGCGCGGTCCAGCACCGCGATGGGCGGTGGGCAATCGAGGGATTCCAGGCGTTGCACGAATTCGCCCTCGGCCCGCAGGCTCTCGCGGCTGGTGGCCAGGACATGCACCTGCGGCGCCGCGCGCAGGATGCTTTCGCAGAGCGGCGCAATGGCGTCGAGCAGGTGCTCGCAGTTGTCGATCACCAGCAGCATCTGCCGCTCGCGCAGGAAGCTCGCCAGGCCGGCCACCGGTTCGCCGTCGTGCAGCGCCAGGTCGAGGAGGGTCGCCAGGTGGCTGGTGATCATTTGCGGGTCGTTGAGCGGCGCCAGGTCCAGCAGGCGGATGCCGTCGCGGTACTGGCCGATCAGCTGTTCGGCGACCCGCAGGGCCACGGTGGTCTTGCCGATGCCGCCGGGGCCGACCAGGGTGATGAAACGCTGGCGCGCCAGTTGCCTCATCACATTGTCCACCAGCACCTGGCGGCCGATCAGGCGGGTGCGGCGCACCGGCAGGTTATGCCCGCTCGGCTCGGCGGGAGCGCCTGCGGGGCTTTGCTCGAAACGCTCGGGGGAGAACGGCTCCAGGGAGAAGGGCGCGACGAAGCTGTAGCCGCGCTGGGCCACGGTGACGATGTAGCGCTGGCCGGCCTGGCCGTCGCCCAGGGCCTTGCGCAGCGCCGCCATGTGCACCCGCAGGTTGGTGTCTTCGACCACGCTCCTGGGCCAGACCCGGGCGATCAGTTGCTGCTTGCTGACCACTTCGCCGGCGTGTTCCAGGAGGATCAGCAGGATGTCCATGGAGCGGCGGCCCAGGCGCAAGGGCCGCTCGGCTTCCAGGATCAGGCGTTGCCCGGGGTAGATCCGGTAGGGGCCGAAATGCACAGCTTGTTCGGGGGCTAGGGTCAACGGCTCACTCCTGCTGCTTTGCTTTTTTCCAGTGTTTCCCGTGGCACCTGTGCGGGAAGGGCGGACGAAGGGCACGACCTTCTATCTCGCGGTTTTCGAGCATGTTCCTCAGGTTTCCCGGACAACGCAACGCGACGCGGACGGGCGTGCATCCGGTGCGCTGACCGCAGCAATCTCCTTGCCAGCGATGGGCCCCGTATTCATTGGCCGCGGTCCTGGCGACGAGCGGGCAGGGGCGATGCCCGCGCCACTGAAAATTAACAACGTTTAACTCGCCCTGCATCCGCCCTACGCCCAAAACTCCAGGTCTTCATGTCGCCGATCGAAGGGACGATCGTGCGTGCCGCGCGAAGAAAAAAGGGATGAACACGTCTGGAGGATGCCGGAATGAGCAAGGTGGTGGTGGTCTATCACAGTGGCTATGGCCATACCCGGGTCATGGCCGAAGCCGTGGCCCAGGGGGTGGAAAGCCACCTGAACAGCGCCTGCCGGCTGATCCCGGTCGAGGAGGTGCATGACCAGTGGGAGCGCCTGCACCAGGCCGACGCCATCATCTTCGGCGCGCCGACCTACATGGGCAGCGCCTCGGCGCCGTTCAAGGGCTTCATGGAGGCCACCGCGGCCTTCTACCTGGCCCAGCCCTGGCGCGACAAGCTCGCCGCCGGCTTCACCAATTCCGGTTGCCTGTGTGGCGACAAGCTCAACACCTTGTTGCAGATGGCGGTCTTCGCGGCCCAGCACTCGATGATCTGGGTCGGCCTCGACCTGCTGCCGGCGCGCTCCAGCAGCGGGGTCTTCGATGGCCAGTTGAATCGCCTTGGCAGTTCCCTGGGCGCCATGGCCCAGTCGAATGTCGAACAGTCCCCCGAACACGCACCCCCGCTCGAAGACCGCCGCACCGCCGCGCACCTGGGCCAGCGGGTGGCGCGCTTGGCCGAGCGCCTGGCCCAATCATCGATTTGAGTCACCCAACCCCCTGAAGGAGCACATGCCATGAGTACATTCACCACCCGCGACGGTACCGAGATCTATTACAAGGACTGGGGCAGCGGCCAACCCGTCGTCTTCAGCCACGGCTGGCCGCTGAACAGCGACAGCTGGGAGGCGCAGATGATCTTCCTGGCGTCCAAGGGCTACCGGGTCATCGCCCATGACCGCCGTGGGCATGGCCGCTCCAGCCAACCCTGGTCGGGCAACGAGATGGACACCTACGCCGACGACCTGGCGCAGTTGATCGAACGCCTGGACCTGCAAAACGCGGTGCTGTTCGGCTTCTCCACCGGCGGTGGCGAAGTGGCGCGCTACATCGGTCGCCACGGCACGGCGCGGGTCGCCAAGGCCGGGCTGATTTCCGCAGTGCCGCCGCTGATGCTCAGGACCGCGGCCAACCCTGGCGGCCTGCCGATCGAAGTCTTCGACGGCCTGCGCGAAGCGTCGCTGGCCGACCGTTCGCAGCTGTACAAGGACGTCGCCAGCGGGCCGTTCTTCGGTTTCAACCAGCCTGGCGCCAAGCCGTCCCAGGGCATGATCGACTGGTTCTGGATGCAGGGCATGATGGCGGGCCACAAGAACACCTATGACTGCATCAAGGCCTTCTCCGAAACCGACTTCACCGAAGACCTGAAGAAGTTCGACGTACCGACCCTGGTGGTGCACGGCGACGCCGACCAGATCGTGCCGATCGAAGCCGCCGGCATTGCCTCGGCCAAGCTGGTCAAGGACGCGAAGCTGCTGGTCTACCCAGGCGCGCCCCATGGCCTGACCGACACCCACAAGGATCAGCTCAACGCCGACCTGCTGGCGTTCATCGAGGCCTGAGTCGCCCGGCGACCTGCGCCTGATCCATAAAAAAACGCCGGGAGGTTTTTGCCTCTCGGCGTTTTTTATTGCCGGATCTCAAGCGTGTCGCGGCCTTATGCGCTTGCCTGGTTGAGGCAAGGGCGGGCGCGCAGGACCCGGCACCGCCAGGCGAACGGGTTGATACCTTCGCTGTGGGTGAAGATGTGGCAGAAGTGCGCCTGGTCGCAGAAGCCGCATTCCAGGCTGATCTGCGTCAGGGTCAGGTCGGTGTCCTGGATCAGTTGCTTGGCCCGGGCGATGCGCTGGCAGCGGATCCATTCCTGGGGCGACAGGCCGGTGCTGCACTTGAAGGCGCGGGAGAAATGGCTGCGGGACAGGGCGCAGGCCCGGGCGAGTTCGGTGACTTCCAGGGTGCTGCTCAGGCCGTCGAGGATCATTTGCTTGACCAGGCTTTCGCGCCAGGGAGAAAGGCCACCGGGGGTGGTTTTTCGGCTTTGTGGGGCGGGCGCCCTGACGGCGTTGTGCTGAGCGTGGGCCATGACGAAATTCCGTGTCGGTGGGCATGCGCCGACGCACCGCAGGGTGGGCCGGGCGCTTCCCGATTTAGAAAACAGGTCTGCGCAGAGGGCTTCATTCTTGGTGGCGTGGCGGGGGCTTGCGAGTTAAACGTTGTTAATTCCGTTAACCCGCAGGTGGGCAGTGGCCGCAACTGAGCACATGGCTGCAATTTTTGCGGCGCGCGGCCGGTGCATGATCGACCTTGTACGGCTGGCTCGGGAGTGGCCGTTTTTCTGACTCGATCAAAAAGGTGAAGGCATGACGCATTCTCTGCTGTGCACGCTGCGCGGAGCAGCCCTGGCATTGGCCCTGACATCGCTTGGCGCCCAGGCGCAGGCGCCGGTCCAGGGCACCCAGGTACCCGGTTACTACCGCCTGGCGGTGGGCGACTACGAAGTGACGGCGCTGTTCGATGGCTACAACGACCTGTCGCCGAAGCTGCTCCAGGGCATGACCCAGGGCCAGATCCGCGCCTTGCTGGCCCGCCGCTCGATCGAGACCCCGGGGGTACAGACCGCCTTCAACGCCTTTTTGGTCAACACCGGCAAGCAACTGATCCTGGTGGACACCGGTGCCGGCCAGTGCATCGGCGCCACCGCCGGCATGCTCACGGCGAACATGCAGGCCGCCGGTTATCGCCCGGAGCAGGTCGACGCCATCCTGCTCACCCACCTGCACCTGGACCACGTGTGCGGGCTGGTGGATGGCAAGCAACAACCGCTGTTCGCCAACGCCACGGTCTACGCCGCCCAGGCCGAAGCCGACTACTGGCTCGATCCGCAGGCGCTAGCCAAGGCGCCCGCCGGTGCCCGGGAGTTCTTCAAGATCGCCCAGGACTCCACGGCCCCGTATCGCGCCGCCGGACGCTTCAAGACCTTCGCCAGCGGCCAGTCGCCGGTGCCGGGCGTCGAGGCCCAGCTGGAGGCCGGGCATACCCCGGGCAGTACCACCTACCGCTTCACTTCCCAGGGCCAGAGCATCCTGTTCATGGGCGACCTGGTGCATAACCTGGCGGTGCAGTTCGAGCATCCGGAAGTGTCGATCCGTTTCGACGTCGACAACCAGCAGGCGATCAAGGCCCGGGCCAAGGTCTTCAGCGAGGCGGCCAGCAACAAGACCTGGGTGACCGCGGCGCACCTGCCGTTCCCGGGCGTGGGCCATATCGCCGCGGTGGATGGGCATTTCCAGTGGGTGCCGGCCGAGTACGGGCCTTACCAGCGGGCGGCCAAGGTGCCGATGATCGAGTGACGTGCGCTGGCTGAACACACAAGGGGACTGCCGCTATGAACCGTAACGATCTGCGCCGCATCGACATGAACCTGCTGGTGATTTTCGAGGCCCTGATGTTCGAAAAGAACCTGACCCGGGTCGCGGAAAAACTGTTCATGGGCCAGCCCGCGGTGAGCGCCGCGCTCGGCCGCCTGCGCGACCTGTTCGACGATCCGCTGCTGTTGCGCAACGGCCGCGGGATGGAGCCGACGGCCCGGGCGCTGGTGATCCTCAAGGAGCTGCAACCGGCGATGGATGCGATCTCGGGCGCGGTCAGCCGGGCCAAGGAATTCGATCCGGCGACCAGCTGCGACCTGTTCCGCATCGGCCTCTCGGACGATGCCGAGTTCGGCCTGTTCCCGCCGTTGTTGAGCCAGTTGCGCGAGGAGGCCCCGGGCATAGTCGTGGTGGTGCGCCGGGCCAACTACCTGTTGATGCCGGCCTTGCTGGCCTCGGGGGAGATCTCGGTCGGGGTCAGCTACACCACCGAGTTGCCGGCCAATGCCAAGCGCAAGAAGCTGCGGGACATCGGCTGCAAGGTGCTGCGCGGCGACAACCGCCCCGAGCCCTTGACCCTCGATGAATACTGCCGGCGGCCCCACGCCATGGTGTCGTTCTCCGGCGACCTGAGCGGCAATATCGACCTCGACCTGGCCAAGGTCGGGCGCAGCCGCCGCGTGGTGTTAGGTGTGCCGCAGTTCAGCGGTTTGCGGGCCTTGCTCGCCGGCACCGAGATGATCGCCACCGTGCCCGACTACGCGGCTTGTGCCCTGGTCGAAGGCTGCGCCTTGCGCGCCGAGGACCCGCCGTTCGCCATCGAGGCGGCGCAGTTGTCCATGGCCTGGAGCGGGGTGCACGACAACGATCCGGCCGAACGCTGGTTGCGTTCGCGGATCGCCCAGTTCATGTCCGAGCCCTTGAAGATCCACTCTGCCTAGATGCGGGCGGTCGTGTCGGGCCCTGGGGCGAAGAGAGCACATATGTTCAATTTTTCCCGCCCGCGCAGCGGCACCATTCACTCTCGGCGTCGACGCCGGGGATTTTTCAAATTGTGTGGGTGCGCCAATGAACGCTTCACCTTGGGATGAACGAGCCCGGGACCTCGGGCTGCTGTTTTTGCGAGTCAGCGCCGGGCTGTTTCTGCTGTGGGTGCACGGCCTGCCGAAACTGCTCGACTACAGCGCGGAGCTGCAACGCATCGAAGACCCGTTCCAGCTGGGCGCCAACCTGACGCTGATGCTGGCGATCTTCGCCGAGGTGCTGTGCCCGTTGCTGATCGTCGCCGGGGTGGCGGTGCGCCTGGCCTGCCTGCCGATCCTCGCGGTGCTGCTGGTGGCATTGCTGGTGGTGCACCCGCAGTGGAGCCTGGCCGAAGGCCAGTTCGCCTGGCTGCTGTTGATCCTGTTCAGCAGCATTCTTATCGCCGGCCCGGGACGGCTGGCCCTCAATGATCGTTTCGCCGGAGCCTTGCGTTATGTCTGATTCCAATCGCCTCGAGGCCAGCGCGCGGCCGGACTCCGATGAGGTCGTGACGCTGATCGTCAAGCACCGGGTCAAGGCTGGCCTGGAAGCGCCTTATGAAGCCTGGTTGCGGCGCATTGTCGGGGTTGCCGGGCAGTACGAAGGGCATCTGGGCGTGGACGTGATTCGCGGCAAGAGCGGCGGCCTCGACCTGTTCACCTGCGTGCTGCGCTTTTGCTCCACCGAGGCGATGCAGCGCTGGCTCGACTCCCCGCAACGCCGGGCGCTGGTCGACGAAGCCGCGCCGATGCTGGCCGACGGCGACCAGACCGAAGTCCACCCGGTCCATGAATTCTGGTTTTCCACCCAGACCGATGCCGCCTCGCCACCGCCACGGTGGAAACAGGCGTTGTTGACTATGCTGGTCATTCTGCCGCACACCCTGCTGGTGCCGCTGATCTGGGGGCCTGTGCTGCAACTGAATGCCTGGCTTGGCAATTACGTGGTCGCCACTTTCCTGATCACCCTGACCATCGTGCTCTCGGTGGTCTACCTGTTCATGCCCCTGGCGACCCGGCTGTTCGCCCCCTGGTTGCAAGCCACTGTCACCGACCGACACCTGGAGCCCGGCCATGGCCAATAACGACGACCCGACCGATCCTCTGCGCCGCCACTTGCTCGCGGCCGGATCCTTGCTCAGCGCCGCGGCGGCTTTCTGGCCGCGCCTGTCCCTTGCCTCTTCCCATTCAGAAGGACATCCGATGAACGCCGATCTGATTCTGTTCAATGGTCAATTCCACACCGTCGACCGTGAGAAACCCCGCGCCAGTGCGGTCGCCATCAGCCAGGGGCGCTTCGTCGCGGTGGGCACCGATGCCGAGGCCATGGCCTTGCGCGGCAGCGCCACCCAGGTCATCGACCTCAAGGGCCGCACGGTGATCCCCGGCCTCAACGACTCGCACCTGCACTTGATCCGTGGCGGCCTGAACTACAACCTGGAACTGCGCTGGGAAGGCGTGCCGTCGCTGGCCGACGCCCTGCGCATGCTCAAGGACCAGGCCGACCGCACGCCGACCCCGCAGTGGGTGCGGGTGGTGGGCGGCTGGAACGAATTCCAGTTCGCCGAAAAGCGCATGCCGACCCTGGAAGAACTCAACCAGGCGGCGCCGGACACTCCGGTGTTCGTCCTGCACCTGTACGACCGCGCCTTGCTCAACCGCGCGGCCCTGCGCGTTGCCGGCTACACCCGCAACACGCCGAACCCGCCGGGCGGCGAGATCGTCCGCGACAGCAACGGCGAACCCACCGGCATGCTGGTGGCGCGGCCCAACGCAATGATCCTCTATTCGACCCTGGCCAAGGGGCCGAAGCTGCCGCTGGAATACCAGGTCAACTCGACCCGTCAGTTCATGCGCGAACTCAATCGCCTGGGCCTGACCAGCGCCATCGATGCCGGCGGCGGTTTCCAGAACTATCCGGACGACTACGCGGTGATCGAGCAACTGGCCCGGGAGCAGCAGTTGACGGTGCGCATCGCCTACAACCTGTTCACCCAGAAGCCCAAGGAAGAACTCACCGACTTCAAGAACTGGACCGGCAGCGTCAAGCTGCACCAGGGCGACGACTTCCTGCGCCACAACGGCGCCGGGGAAATGCTGGTGTTCTCCGCCGCCGACTTCGAGGACTTCCTCGAACCGCGTCCGGACCTGCCGCAGACCATGGAGCAGGAACTGGAGCCGGTGGTGCGGCATCTGGTGGAACAGCGCTGGCCGTTCCGTCTGCACGCGACCTACGACGAGTCGATCTCGCGCATGCTCGACGTGTTCGAGAAGGTCAACCGCGACATCCCATTCAACGGCCTGCCGTGGTTCTTCGACCACGCCGAAACCATCACGCCGAAAAACATCGAGCGGGTTCGCGCCCTCGGTGGCGGCATCGCGATCCAGGACCGCATGGCGTTCCAGGGCGAATACTTCGTCGACCGCTACGGCGCCAAGGCCGCCGAACAGACCCCGCCGATCAAGCGCATGCTGGCCGAAGGCGTGCCGGTGGGCGCCGGTACCGATGCCACCCGCGTCTCCAGCTACAACCCCTGGACCTCGCTGTACTGGATGGTCAGCGGCAAGACCGTGGGCGGTATGGAGCTGCACGCCGAAGGCCTGCCGCGGCAGACCGCGCTGGAACTGTTCACCCACGGCAGCGCCTGGTTCTCCTCGGAGCAGGGCAAGAAGGGCCAGATCAAGGTCGGCCAGCTGGCGGACCTGGCGGCCCTGTCCGCGGACTTCTTCAGTGTCGAGGAAGAGGCCATCAAGTGGATCGAGTCGGTGCTGACCGTGGTCGACGGCAAGGTGGTGTACGCCGCCGGCGACTTCTCCAAGCTTTCGCCGCCGATGGTGCCGGTGCTGCCGGACTGGTCGCCGGTGGTCAAGGTGCCGGGGCACTGGCGTCCGACCTCGCCGCTGGTGGCCCAGGTGCACCAGTGCAGCGGCCCGTGCGCGGTGCACTCCCACAGCCACGAGCGGGCGCGCCTGTCGAATGTGCCGGTCAGTGACTTCCAAGGCTTCTGGGGCGCCTTCGGCTGCTCGTGCTTTGCCTTCTGACGATCCACAACAGTGCCGGCCGCAGCGGCCGGCGCTTATAGCGACATCCACCCACCTAGGAGTTTCACATGAGCAACGTACCCTACAAACGTCTGGATATTAATGACGCCGTTGTCCTGCTGGTCGACCACCAGACCGGCCTGATCTCGCTGGTCCAGGATTTCTCGCCCAACGAGTTCAAGAACAACGTGCTGGCCCTGGCCGACTGCGCCAAGTTCTTCAAGCTGCCGACCATCCTCACCACCAGCTTCGAATCCGGCCCGAACGGCCCACTGGTACCCGAGCTGAAACAGATGTTCCCGGACGCGCCCTACATCGCTCGTCCAGGCCAGATCAATGCCTGGGACAACGAAGATTTCGTCAAGGCGATCAAGGCCACCGGCCGCAAGCAACTGATCATCGCCGGCGTCGTCACCGACGTCTGCGTGGCGTTCCCGACCCTGTGCGCACTGGAAGAAGGTTTTGACGTGTTCGTCGTGACCGACGCTTCCGGCACCTTCAACGAAGTGGTGCAGCAGGCCGCCTGGGCCCGCATGTCCGCCGCCGGCGCGCAACTGGTCAACTGGTTCTCCGTGGCATGCGAGCTGCAGCGTGACTGGCGCAACGACATGGAAGGCCTGGCCAACCTGCTGTCGCAGCGTATCCCGAACTACCGCAACCTGATGAACAGCTACTCGGCATTCACTGCCAAATAAGCCTGGCGTTATCGCCGAGCTGAAAAAATGCCCGCCATTGTGCGGGCATTTTTTTGCCTCGCGGACAGCGCGATCCCTGTAGCCGCTGGCGTAGCCTGCGATCGGCGGCGTAGCCGTCGTAAAAC
>NZ_JAQZAB010000102.1:0-42109 GCF_028640915.1 Pseudomonas sp. B3G-3
ATTTGGCTGTGGTGTTGGATCTGTTTTCTCGCCAGGTCGTTGGCTGGTCAATGAAGTCGCAGATGACCAGTGATTTGGCTATTGACGCGTTGTTGATGGCGGTTTGGAGGCGTAAACCGAAGCAAGAAGTGATGGTTCATTCCGACCAAGGCAGCCCAGTACAGCAGCTCCGATTGGCGCAGCTTTTTGAAGGCAAACAATTTGGTTGCCAGCATGAGTCGCCGAGGCAACTGTCATGACAACGCTGTGGTCGAGAGCTTTTTCCAGCTTCTGAAACGGGAACGGATCAAGCGAAAAGTCTACACCTCGCGGCAAGATGCTCGTAGTGATGTGTTCGATTACATCGAGATGTTCTACAACGCAAAACGCCGTCATGGTTTCAACAATCAGCTGTCACCGGCAGAGTTTGAAAAGCGTTACGCAATGAGCTTGCAAGGTGTCTAGAGAATCCGGGGCGATTCATCCGCCATGAATTCCCGGCCGACACTGCCGAGCGATATGGCTGGATAAACCGTGCGATTCCAGATAAGGAGCTAGATGCCTTCGTCAAACACTTCGCCCAACGCGTCGCTAGTTTTGATATTCGAACCCTGGAGTTTGCCTAGAAGACGGTGAATGCCCTCGCCGGGGGCCTTGGAGACTCAGAACGCTGGGCTTCCAACCTAGCTTTTATTGCGTCAACACAATGGGGCGGCGTATTGCACATATACCCTTACCTCTACCGAGGAAAGTGGTATGGATAAGTACCACCGCCTCAATTTCAAGCTGCACGATTACCTGGAGATCGCTTGTATTTAGCACTATCTATTGCTGGTAGAACTTGACGAGGGTTCGAGCTTTGAAGTACAGGCCCTGATTGCACGTCTAACGCACAGAAAGAAGTGTAGTAGTCAACTACAGAAGAGTCCTTCTGCCTGCTCAGCGACGATGACCCACTGGGGGTTCGCCTCGACAGGCTTGCCGCTATAACCCCGAAAAGCCATAAACCAAGTTCGGCCGCATTGAGCTCATCGGACAGTTCTGTCGCGCAACCACAACCAGTAATCGCCCGAGCAATTTACCTACATGGCGCCGTTGCCATTGGCGTTGGGATCTTGACCGGATGCTTACCCAGAACAGACATCTATGCTACTTGAAATGCAGCTTCCTTACGCTCAAAAAGTCCATTTATCCAATATATTCAATGATATAGAGAATAATAAAAAACTGGATCCAATCTGCGCCGAAAAACTTAATGCAACTCATTGTTGTTAAAGGATTTTTTAGAAAAATTTATTAACCTTTTCCTAGTGTCTGCCGATGGCTTTTTACAGGGTATAGGGAGTGTTAGGTATGAGAAATAATCAGCCAGTTACACAGCGTGAGATTTCACTCGCACCTCAGCAGAAACTCATCTCAACGACAGATGTTCGAGGCGTGATCACATACTGCAATGACGCGTTCGTGGAGATCAGTGGTTTTGATAGAGCCGACCTGATTGGCGCCCCGCAGAATATCGTCCGCCATCCTGACGTCCCCCCTGCCGTGTTTGCCCATATGTGGGGCGCTCTCAAGCAAGGCCGACCGTGGATGGGGGTTGTCAAAAACCGTTCCAAAAATGGTGATCACTACTGGGTCAACGCTTACGTCACACCGATATTTGAAGGCAGTCAAGTTGTGGGCTTTGAATCGGTCAGAGTTAAACCGACGGCAGATCAGATCCGTCGTGCTGAATCCCTCTATAAGCGCATCAGCCAGGGAAAACCGGCCATCCCTCGCTATGATAGCTGGCAGCCCGCGCTGCTGAATTGCCTGCCGTATCTGGCCATGGGGCTGGTGGGTACCATGAGTGGCTTGTTCTTCAGCGCGCCTGTGGCGATTTCCGTGGTCGTAGGTATAGCCGTGCCGATAGGTTTGCTCTCTTCGCGCTGGCAGGCGCGAGGAACTCTGCGCCTGTTGCAGATGGCTGAGCCCTCTACCTCCGACTCATTGATCGCCCAGATGTACAGCGATGCGCGTGGATCACAAGCCCGCCTGGAAACCGCCTTCGTCAGCCAGACTTCACGCCTGAAGACTTGTTTGACACGCCTGCAAGACACCGCGGAGCAACTCAGTGAGCTGGCGGGACAATCCGATGTGCTTGCAACTGACAGCTCAAAAGGCCTTGATCGCCAGCGTGTAGAAACCGAACAGGTGTCAGCCGCGGTCAACCAGATGGCCGCGACCACTCAGGAAGTTGCCAGCCACGTCCAGCGTACGGCGGATGCTACTCAACAGGCTAACCTGCTGACCAGTCACGGCCGAGATGTGGCTCGAGACACCCGCGAGGCTATCGAGCGCCTCTCCGCCGTTGTCGGAGAGACAAGTCTGACGGTTGCTCAGTTAGCCAGGGACAGCAACGAGATAGGGACGGTCGTTGACGTGATCAAAGGTATCGCCGATCAGACCAACTTGTTGGCACTGAATGCTGCCATCGAAGCAGCGCGCGCCGGCGACATGGGCCGGGGCTTCGCGGTCGTGGCCGACGAGGTTCGTCAGTTGGCCCAACGCACCTCGCAATCCACTACTCAGATCCATGACTTGATCACCAAGCTCCAGGCTTCTTCCAGCAATGCCGTGCAGACCATGGAGAGCGGTCATCGTCAGGCCCAAGAAGGCGTGACCTGGGTACTTGAGGCAGACAAGGCCTTGATGGGCATCAGCGAAGCGGTCTCCCACATCACCGACATGACCACCCAGATTGCTGCCGCCACTGAAGAACAAAGTGCCGTCGCCGAGGAGATCAGTTGTAACATCACCACGATCGCCCACCTGGCCGATCAAACCTCGGAGCAGGCTCATCAATCGGCCGAGTTGAACAAGGAGCTAACCAAAACTGCGTCCACGCAGTACTCATTGGTTGAGCGCTTTAACCGATAACCGAACAATCCTTTTGGAGAGGTCCGTCTTGCGCAGGCTTTTGTACCTGCTGCGCGGCCCCAGCGCTATAAGTGGGGAGGGGGGGTAGGAGTCAACTAATCCCGGACACGACGTTAGGTTTTTTCTCGGCCTGAGCTGGCGCGAGCCCAGCGTTGAATTGATGAGGCCGAATCCAGTTGTACCGATGCATCAAAAATGACTGATGTCGTGCTGGGCCTCTTGGGCCGGTAGCCAGTGGTTGGTATCCATTCGGTTTTCAGACTCTGGAACACACGCTCCATAGACGCATTGTCCCAGCAATTTCCTTAGCGACTCATGCTCTGGCGCATACGATAACGCCAGAGCTGCTTGCGGAATAAACAACTCGCATACAGAGCCTGGTTATTTGCTCACAAGCTCAAGTTCGTGCATTAAGCTACGTACCTTGAACCAGCCCAGTTGCTCGCCGTCTTCACGCATCATCTACAAGATGCTCCGGCTGTCCGCAGCACTGCGACTTTGCGTGAATAGTTCATTGGCGCGACTGCGCAGCCGAAGTTGCTCAACATCAGGAGTCTTGCGTCTGAGACGCTAGGCGGCGGGTGACTTCAACCACCTTGCACAGCTAACCAGCTCATGAACGCTCAACTGGCCAATCAGCGCGAACGCTCATTATCTTCCGACATCAAGAGTGAAGTAGCCTTTTAATGTTGCTGCCCGAGGTGTTCATGGGCAAGACGGCAGAAGAAAGGTTAGCACTACTGTTTGGAGGCCAGGCGCAGTGCCAGGTAGTACTGAGGTGTTCTGCCTGGCCTGCGGGCCGTCTCAGTGCGGCTGCAATCCGCTGAAGAAACGGCTGAAGATATCTTCGCCTTCAACCGGCTCACTGCCTGCGATCATCGCCAGTGCCAAACCCAGCGCCGAACTGTGCGCCGTATGGCCGCTGCCCCCGTCGGCTCGCAGGTCGAGCACCAGGGTCGGGCAACAGAACAGCGCCAGACGCATGACCCGCTCCCAATCCGTCGGTAGCCAATGCCTGTCACGTAGCGCGGCCAACAGCGGTTGCCAGTAATGACGGCTTTTGCTCTCCAGGAACGCGCTGCGCAATGGCGTCAGCTGCCAGTTGTGCTCGACGATCAGTTGTTCGCCCTTGATGCTGGCCGTTACGTGAAACTGACTGGCGACCCGCGTTGGCTCGTAGAGCCACACCGGATGAGCAAAGATGTTGTGGAACGTCGCCTTGATTTCTGCCAGCAGCGCCGGGATCTGGCGACCGGCGAAGGCAGGGTCGAAACTCACCAGACGCGGCGCCTGGCCGCTGACTTTTTCGTACCAGACATTGGCGTTATGCGCATCGCCGTGGGCAGTGACCACACCATGATCGGCCAGCCGCTGCGGGGCTAAACGCTGGCCGCTCTCGGCAAACAACTCGCCGAGCGAAGATGCATAAGTTACGCCATTGATCGTCCAGCGCAGATCCTTGAGTTGATCCCACTCGACCACAGTGCCTGGGAAAACAAAGGTTTTACCGACGTAGGCGCGCTCGACACGACCGCCAAAACCGGGAACGTTATTGGCCGATACCAGGCGGTGATGAAACAGCTGATGTATCGGTTCCCGGCAGACCGCGTCCGCCTCTCCTGGCCCCAGAGTGCGCAGTACGCCGGCCAGTCCATCGTGATCGTATTGGCGCTGGGCCTCGACGACCTGAGACATTTCATTCCAAGCCTGGCGCTCCTCGATGTCACGACAGACGTCGGCTAGACGCAGGTTGTCGCGCAAGGTGTAGAAC
This sequence comes from Pseudomonas sp. B3G-3, assembly GCF_028640915.1. Taxonomy (NCBI): domain Bacteria; kingdom Pseudomonadati; phylum Pseudomonadota; class Gammaproteobacteria; order Pseudomonadales; family Pseudomonadaceae; genus Pseudomonas; species Pseudomonas sp. B3G-3. Next base: position 4,670 of record NZ_JAQZAB010000102.1, read on the forward strand.
AGAATCTGCCGGCCCGGTTCGCCGCATGCAAACAGGGGCACATCAACCCGATAACCCGTATCGCGTAGCAGTTCGGCGTTGTAGTACTCCTCAATGGTTTTATCCTCGCCTTCTTCATTGTGGTACTTGAAGAACAGCTGACGCGCATCGCTTAGGGTAACGCGCCCGTTGAGAGAGTTGAGGCTGTACTGATCTCGATTGATGATCAGATCTGTCGCAGTGACTCCGATCACCTCATCGACCAGTTGCATGAGCTTGGCGCGCGCTCCAGCCCAATCGCCCTGACGGGCGAGTGTCCGGGCCTGTGCGGCGAGTGGTTCGGGAGTCGGGGGCATGAAGGTGTTCCTCGTTGAAAAGTGGGGTCAATGATGAGAGGGGGTCAAGGACACGTGCAGCTGTTGACTGTCTCTGAGTTCAGATACTCGCCAGGTAGCCACCGTCGACATACAACACTTGCCCGGTGATGTAGCTGGCCGCGGACGAACAGAGGAACACTGCGGCGCCGGCCAGGTCGCGCAGTTCACCGAAGCGTCCGAGCGGGATCTTTGCCTGCATCTGCTCGCGCCAGCCGGTGTCCTGATAGAACTCATCGGTTAGATCGGTATGGAAATAGCCAGGGCCGATGGCGTTGACACGAATACCGGACGCAGCCCATTCGGCAGACAGGGCCCGGGTCATGCCAAGTAGCCCGGATTTGGAAGCACCATAGGCGGTGGCACCCGGCACGCCGACTTCGCTGGTCAGCGAGCACAGGTTGAGGATGCAACCGCCACGCACCATCATCGCTTTCGCTGCATTTTGCGCACAGAAAAAGCTCCCCTTGAGGTTGGTGTCGACGATCCGGTCCCAGGTCACCTCGTCCAACTCCAGGGCTGGTTTGATCTGCTCGACTCCGGCATTGTTGAGCAGAATGTCGAGTCGGCCTTCGCGCTGCAGTAATTGCTCGAATGCGGCAGTGCGAGACTGTGCATCGGTGACATCCAGGTACAGCGTCGAACACGTTCCGCCAGCGGCTTCAATGGTCGCAGCCACCTCAAGCATGGCTGCCTGGTCGCGAGCGGCCAGCACCACCCTGGCTCCAGCGTCGGCCAATGCGATGGCGAGCGTCCGCCCTATGCCTCGCGACGCGCCTGTGACCAACGCCACTTGCCCATTCAGGGAAAAACCTCGCATCAGGTTGCTCATGAGCCCAATCCTCAGGGTTTGATAATGGTTTTCAAGGCTCCAGCGTTACCGCATGGAAGGTCGCGGTAGGCGCCAAGCCCCTGTTCCAGTGAGATCGGTTCGCTGATCAAGGCCTGTAACTTCGCAGACAGGCGTGGCAGCAGTTCGAGGGCCTGGCGTTGTTCGTCGCGAAAGACGTTGCAGCCCAGCAGATCGATTTCGCGTTCGACCAATTGATTGATATTCAGGTTCGCGGCTCCATGAAACAGTCCGACCAGCGCGATACGCCCGCCAGATGCCACATTGGTGATCAACTGCTCAAGGACCACTGGCGAGCCGGTTGCTTCGATGCACCAGTGCGGTTCGCGACCGTCACAGGCCTTGCGGACTTGCTCAGCATTAAAGGCCACCGGTTGCACCCCCACCACTTCGCGCAACAGGTCTGCTCGAGCCTCATTGCGCTCGACCAGCAGCACCGGATGCTCGCCTAGTTCGCGCAACAATAATGCTGCTAGCCCGCCGATGGTTCCGCCTCCGGCGATTAGCACCGGTTCGCCGGGGGCGGCCGCCAACCGGTTGACCACTCGCAGGGCTACCCCCAGCGGCTCGGCCAGAGCGGCAATTTCGTCGGATACACCGGTCGGCACCTTCAGTAGGCGATGAGCTGGCTGGACACTTTGTTCGGCAAAACCGCCATCGCAGACCTCGCCGACGAAACCCAATTGCCGGCACAGGTTGCCTGCGCCATCCAGGCAGTGATCGCACTCGCCGCAGATGGCCCGAGAATCCACTACCACCCGTTCGCCGAGGGCAAAACCCTCTACGTCCTGACCCAGAGCAATAATCTCGGCGCAGAACTCATGGCCCGGGGTGACTGGCAGTTGCGAAATCCACTGACCGGTCTGGTAGTTGTGAAGATCGGAGCCGCAGATCCCCGCTGCACGCACAGCCAAACGCACAAAGCCCGCCGGAGGGGGCGCCGGCTCGGCGACCTCCTCGAAACGCAAGTCGCCCTTGCCGTAAAACCTTATCGCTCGCATATATGCTCCTTGAAAGTCTCAGGTGTAGAAGGGCGTGCTTTCAGTCACTGAGCGCCCGCAACTCAGGCGCGAGCCTTGAGGATTTCCAGGCGCAACGGCGACACCGCCAACGCATGTGCACTGAAGCCTTCGTAGAGGGCAAAGCCATGAGCCTTGTCGGCGAGCGGCTGGTAGCCGGCGTGAGTCACATAGCCAACTGAGATACGTTTCATGTAGTCGAACACTGAGAGCGGCCCGGCGGTTTTCGCTGCACCGTTGGTTGGCAATACCGCGTTCGGGCCAAGGATGAAGTTGCCTAGGGTCACGGGTGTGTAGTTACCCAACAGAATCTCCCCGGCGTTGCGAATCCTACCCAGTACTGCCATGGGCTCTTCGGCAAGAATCTCCAAGTGCTCGGGGGCGTATTGGTTGACGAATTCGATCGACGTGGCGAAATCTTTGGTCAGGACGATCCCGCCGTGCTCGCCACATAGAACACTTTGCGAGAACTCTGCACGTTTCGGCTCTAGCCTGGCCCAAAGCCCAGGGAGTGCAGCCATGGCCGCTTCAGCGACTGTACGGCTATGAGTGACCAGATAGGCCGATGAATCCGGGCCGTGTTCGGACTCAATGATCAAATCCAGTGCGGCCAGTTCGCCATTGGCGGTTTCATCTGCGAGGATCAGGCTTTCGCTCGGGCCGGCAGGTACGCCGGGGTCGATCAAACCGGACAGTTGCCGCTTGGCAGCCACTACCCAGGGGCTGCCGGGGCCAACAATCTTCAGGCACTTGGGCACGCTTTCGGTGCCATAGGCCACGGCTGCAACACCCTGAGCGCCACCGCATTTGTAGACTTCGCGGATACCGACCAGACGTGCCGCCACCAGGGTCGCATCGTCTACCTTGCCATCCGGACCGGGTGGGGTGATTACCACCGGCCGCGGCACACCAGCGACCACTGCGGGTATCGCCGTCATCAACAAGACGCTGGGAAACGACCCCTTGCCGCGTGGCACGTAACATGCGACCGAATCAATGGCCACGTGCCGATCGCCGGCGAATGCACCCGGCTGCATTTCCTTGAGCCACATATCTTCAGGCTTCTGCGCTTCGTGGAACGCACGGATGTTTTCGGCGGCATATTTGATTGACTCGATCACCTTTGGGTCCATGCGGGCGAAGGCCACTTCGAACTCACTCTCTTCAGCGCGGATCACCATCTGCTCAGTGCTGACTTTGTCGAACTCCTTGGCAAATCGCTGCAAGGCGGCATCGCCTTCGCGTCGCACGGCCTCGATGATCGGCTTGACCTTTTCGATGAAGAACGCAAGGTCGGCTTCGGTGCGTTGAAACAGCTCGGTGGGCAATTCACTGGACGCGCTGAGGTCATGGAAAGTTGGTTGTTTCATGGGGATTCCTCGTAGGTGCAAGGCCACGCGGAGGTGGCGGACTGAGAAGGTCATGCAGATTCAACAGTGTTTTCACGAATCGAGCGCAGCACCTGTCGTTGCAAAGCGATGAAATCGGGGCTGGTGCACATGTCTTCGTGACGCGGGCGTGGCAGCGGGACCTCGTAGGTGCTTTTGACGGTTCCGGGGCCCATCACGACGATGCGGTCGGAAAGGTAAACGGCTTCCTCTACGTCGTGGGTGACGAACATGACCGTGAGGCGATGGGTTTCCCATACCTGGGTCAGCAGCTCCTGCATTTGCCGGCGGGTCATGGCGTCCAATGCACCGAAGGGTTCGTCCATCAAGAGGATTTTCGGTCGGTAGGACAAGGCGCGGGCAATCGCCACTCGCTGCTTCATACCCCCCGAAAGCTCGTTCGGGTAAGCCTGAGCCGCATGGTTCAGATTGACCTGCGTCAGGTGCTCATCGGCAATCGCGCGGCAATCACTGGCGCTGTATCCGGCGGCCTTGAGGGCGAACTCGACGTTTTCTCGAGCGGTCAGCCAGGGCAGTAGGGTGTAGGACTGAAACACCACGCCGCGATCCATGCCGGCGCCGCTGATCGCAACGCCGTCGACGCAGACCGAACCATCATCATAGTCCTCCAGCCCGGCGGCGATGGAGAGCAGGGTGCTTTTGCCGCAGCCGGAGGTGCCGACGATGGACACGAATTCGTTGTCGGCCAGGGTCAAGTTGATTCCCTTGAGCACCAGTCTAGATTGCTTGGCACTGTAGAAACTCTTGGTCAACCCATTGATCTGCAGGGTGCTCATGGGCGCCTCCGGTTGTAGCGAAAGAGGATTTTCTCGGCGGCGCGCATGGCCTGATCGGTGACCAGCCCGAGTACCCCGAGCAGCAGGATGTAGCCGATGATCGTGTCGGTCTGGAAGAAGCGCTGTGACACGGTGATGCGATAACCTAGGCCTGAAGTGGACGCCACCAGTTCAGCCAACACTAACCAGGTCCACGCCCAACCAAGGCTGATGCGCAGGGCGTCCCAGATGCCCGGAAAGGCACTCGGCAGGACAATCTTCAAGAGAATGCGACGGTCCGCCATGCCCAGTGTTCGGCCCAGGCCGATGAAATCTGCTGGGACCCGTTTGACGGCATCCATCACCATCAACACTTGTTGGAAGAAGGTGCCCAGCCAGATGATCAGGAATTTTTGGAAGTCGCCGGTACCGCTCCAGAGAATGCTCAGCGGCACAAAGGCCACCACCGGCATGTAGCGGACGAAGTCCACCAGAGGTTCGAACGAGGCCTTCCAGAAACCGTAACAACCGGCCAGAACTCCAATCACGATCGACATCAGTGAGGAGACCAGAAAGGCGACAGCGATCCGATAGAGACTGACCTTCAAATCTGCCCATAAGGTGCCATCGGCGGCCAGCTTGCTCAGACGTAAGCCAACTGCTTCAGGGGTTGGCAGGAAGATCGGCGATACCAACCCCAGTCCACTGGCCAGCCACCAGGAGCAGGCCAGCAAAAGGAACACGCTAGCGGCGATGGCGATATAGCCGGCTCGCCCTGGCTGGCGACCAATTACGAACAGGTTCCCGCGCTTGCGGCGCGACACGATGGTCGGGGGGGTAGTCCTATCGTGTTTTGCTGTATCCACGTAACCCATTGAAACTCCGTACCGCTTTCAATTGACCAGCAGCATTCGACTGCCGCTGGTGGGTAATGCACTGGACGCCGGCGATGACGGTCAGCTGCCGATGTGCGATGACGTTCGCGTTGGGGATCACACCTTGGCGCGGTTACTTGAGGGCTTCGACGAACCGCGCATCGATTGTTTTGGTTGCATCAACCGGCTGCTGTATCAAGCCGGCAGCAGTGGCTGACTTCAAGATGTGTGCAAAGGTCTCATGACTGAAACCTTGAGTGAGTTGTGCCTGGTTATCGGCAAGGCTGTAGAAGTGCACACCGTCGAAGGCGCTGGCCAGATCTGTGGCGGTCGAGCCGACGGCTTGAGCAATCACTGCGCGCTCGGCCTGAGTATTGTTCTGGTAATGACTAAGCGCTGCGTCCCAGGCTTTGATCATCGCCAGCACTTGTCCGGGCCGCTCTTCTAGCACCGAGTCACGTACCACCAGCACATCACTGATAATGCCTGGGTCGTCTTTGCCGCTGTAGAGCATATTGACTTTGGCATTCTGCTGTTTGGCGGCACTCAGGTAAGGTTCATACGTCACCGCAACCGGTACTTTGCCGGCGATCAGCGCTGCACCAGCAGTACTTGCCGGCATAGGGACTGGCTGGATGTCGCTCCAGAGCATGCCAGCCGAAGCTAGTGCGCTATGCAGCAGAATGTCGCTGGTAGTGCCTTCCTCGAACGCAACCTGCTTGCCCTTGAGCTCTTTGAGCGATTTGATCTCTGGCGCGGCAATGATCGCGTCGGCGGTCATGCTCTGATCGAGCATCAGTACGATTTTCACTGGAAGACCGGCCGCAACCATGCCCATGGCGGTATGGGTAGCGATGGTGGCCGCATCGATCTGCCCGCTGGCAAGGGCAGCGTTGATGTCTTTGTCCTCACTGAAGTTCACGATGCTGACGGTTTCCAGACCCTGTTTGCGGTACAGGTCGTGGGCTGCGGCGACATGCAATTGGCCATACCCGAGCCAAGGTTCTACTCCGATTTTGAACGTGCCGGGTTCGGCTTTCATACCGGCGCTTGGTTGAGCAGCCACTGCTACACCGGCCGCCATCAAAGCGCAGGCTCCCAGAAGATTTCGCATGCCGCTCTTGAGTCGCTCACTCATGACGTTTCTCGCTTGTTTGAGAGAATAGGTTCTGCTCGATTGACCGTGCAGCAGGTCAATCTCGTCCATTCATTACCGATCGGACGGGGCATAGAAACGCACTCGGTCGAGCCGTACTGACTGGTATATACAGGTATGCAGGTAGCGTGCCTATTTTTGCTTTCTCATCGCTCGATTGCTCAAGACTCTCTCTGCTGCAAGGAACTTGAGACGTCGCCGGAGCAGGGATTACATCGTTGGTTATCCCTAGGCGCCTCTAAAATGTGCATGGAGTGCACCCGAAGATCCGTAGGAGGGCATGAGTTGGACAGGGTGTCCGAGGAAAGGAACTGCGAAAGAGGGAGCGCCTGCGCATCAGAATGCGATTTGCTTTGCTGTATAGACAGGTTTCGGAGTGCTGCCCCCCCCAAAAAAAAGAACCAACGCAGACGAACCTAGCGTCGGTCGAAAGCGATCCCTTTACCGATCACGTTATCAGTAATCGTGGCTGAGACTCAGCTGTCGCGGTGAGCGCCATTCATCGGCAGACGACTGCCGAGGCGATAGCGCGACGAGGGGTGAGTTAGCCGAACGTAGGTGACGATTTTGTTCTGGCTCCAAGTGCGACGTACTAGGATCAGGCAGGGTTCATTGGCGTCGATCTGCATATGTTTGCTTTCATCGCTGCTGGGGTGACCGGCTTCGACAATGTGCTCCATCTCGTCGGGCCTAATGACTTGCAGCAGGTAGCGCGCCGGTTGCAAGTGTTCGCCAAAGTCCTGTTGCAGGAAGTCCGGCACCAGCTCGGGGTTGACGTAGCGATCCTCGAACTGTACTGGCACGCCTTCTTCACTGTGCACGCAAATCAGATGAAATACCGACGAGCCAGTGGGCAGCGCCAGGGCGGCAGCTACCGGCATTGAGGCGGCTTCGCGGCCAAGGTGCAGCACACGGCAGCTATAACTGTGCCCCCGTGCGAGGATTTCGTCGGCGATATTGGTGATGCGCAGCAGGTTCGATTGCGGCTTGCTTTCAGCGACGAAGGTCCCGACGCCGGAGATCCGCACCAAATGGCCTTCTTCGGTCAGCTCGCGCAAGGCCCGATTGACGGTCATGCGCGAAATGCCCAGCTCTTGCACCAGGCGATTTTCCGACGGAATCAGGTCTCCGGGTTTCCATTCACCACTGCGCAGCTTGTCTTGCACAAAGTCCTTCGCACGCTGATAGAGGGCTTGCGGTGCATTTTTGATCATGGGTCAGTCCACGCCTTTTTGAGCGGCAAGAACACTTGCCAGGGCTTTGAGAAAAAGGTCGTTATCCTCACAGCTACCGATGGACACACGCAAGTACTGTGTATACCCGTCTTCACGCCAGGGTTTGAGGATGACGCCCTTGCGCAGCAAGGCCTGATTGATGGTTTCGGCCGGATAGGGCGTGCTGAAGTACAGGAAGTTGGCCATCGATGGCGCCGGGCTCAATCCCATGTTTTGCAGGGCAATCACCATGTGCTGCCGCTCGTGGGCGACATGGGCGAGGGTGACCTGCAAATGCTCTTCGTCCGCCAGTGCTGCAATGGCCGCGGCCTGGGCCACGCGATTGATGTTGAACGGGGTGCGTAGACGGTCGATCAGGTCGGCCAGCAAAGGATCGCTGACGATGCCATAGCCGATGCGCAACCCGGCCAGGGAATACGCCTTGGAGAAAGTCCGCAGCAGGATGAACGGCTTGCCACTGGCCTGAATCAATCCGAGGCAATCGGGGTAATCCGCCTCGAAATCGGCGTATTCGTAATAGGCCTCGTCGAATACCAGCAAACATTGCGCCGGCAGCGCTGCCAATAACTGTTGCAACTCGTCGGCGTCGAGGGTGCAGCCAACCGGGTTTGAGGGGCAGGAGAACATCAACAGCCGGGTCTTCGGCGTCAGCGCCGCAATCATCGCTGGCACGTCGAAGCGACCCTCATCCGTCATCGGCACCCCTGACACCAGGGCTCCGGCGGCGAGGGGGTAAATGAAGTGCAGACCGAACGACGGCACTACCGTGACCACTTCATCGCCGTGGTCCAGAAACACGCGGCTGATAATACTTAGCAAATCTTCCGAACCATTGCCGAACACCAGGTGATTGCCCGGTACGCCGAGCTTTGCCGACAGCGCCGCGCGTAATTCCAGGCAACTGGCATCCGGGTAGAGGGCGATGCTGGAACAGGCTTTGACCATGGCGGCTGCCACCGCAGGCGCCGGACCCAAGGGGTTTTCGTTGCTGCCCAGCTTGGCCACGCGGGTCAGGCCGAAACACTGGCGTACGGCTTCGGAGCTGAGGCCGGCGTTGTAGCTGGCGAGATCGCGCACTTGGGGGCGTGCAAGGAGTTGCAGTTCAGCAGCGTTCATACCAGAGAAACCTCTTTGTTGTCCTGCCAGAAGGCATTGCGATCCAGATAGTTCTGCAGAAATTGCTGCAGGCGCTGGTGTTCGGAGTTGTGGAATATCTGCTGCGGCGTACCCTGGGTGACCACTTGGCCCTGGTCGAGGAACACAACCGAATCAGCGACCTGCGCGGCGAAGCCCATCTCATGAGTGACCACCACCATGGTCATGCCTTCTTTGGCCAAGGTCTTCATGACCTGCAAGACTTCGCCCACCAGTTCCGGGTCGAGCGCCGAGGTCGGCTCATCGAACAACATGATGTGCGGCTCCATCGCCAATGCCCGAGCGATGGCCACGCGCTGTTGCTGACCACCGGAGAGCTGGATCGGATAGACATCGGCCTTGTGCGCCAGACCGACTTTGTCGAGCATCGCCATGGCCCGCTGACGGGCTTCGGCCGTCGATAACTTGCGCACCCGCAGCAGGGCTTCGCTGACATTGCCCAGCGCCGTCATGTGCGGCCACAGGTTGAATTGCTGGAAAACCATGCCGACATTACGCCGAACCTGATTGATCTGCGCTTGCGGCGCGCGTTTGCGACCCTTGCCGTTATCCGGCACAAAGCCGAGCAACTGGCCTTCGACATAGATTTCCCCTTCGTCATACTCTTCGAGGAACGCCATGCTGCGCAGCAGGGTGCTTTTGCCCGAACCGGAAGGCCCGATCAGGCATACCACTTCGGAGTGTCGGACCTGTAGATCGATGCCTTTGAGTACACGCAGGGTGCCGAAGCTCTTGCCGACATTGTGCAGGCGCAGCATAGGTTGCTGGTCGCCGGGGAGTTGCTCGGGAGTCTTCATGGGGTCACCTTGTTTCGGGGCAATGGGTTTCAAGTGGTGTTGTAGGTCATTCATTGCGGTTGTCTGCTCATAAAGCCCCCGACCTTTGTTTCCAGGTACATGCCCAGGCGCGAACAGAGTTCGACCAGTAGCAAGTAGCCGATACACAGCACCAGCAGGGTTTCGACGAAAGCGAAGGTTTGCGAGCCGATACCGGTCATGACCATCGTCAGTTCCGGGATGGTGATGATCGACAGGACCGCAGTTTCCTTGCACAAAATCGTCACTAGATTGACCAGCGCCGGCAGGATGATCACCAGCATCTGCGGCAACTGAATGCGCAGGATGCATTGCCAGCGTGTAATCCCCAGACAGTCGGCGGCTTCCAGTTGACCGCGGGCCACCGACTCGAAGCCGGTGCGGAAGATCTCCGCAAAGTAGACGCTGCCATAAATACCCAACCCCAGAACCCCGGCCGGAATCGGCTCCAGGCTGAGGCCGAAGGACGGCCCGCCGTAGTACACCAGGAACAGCTGGACCAGAAACGGCGTGCTGCGGATCACTTCGATGAACACCCGCAGCGGCGCCCGGATCAGGTTGTTGCCAAACAGCTGAGCCACGGCAATCAGCAAGCCGAGGAACAAACCGAGCACGACGCCGGCGGACCAGGTGCCGAGGGTGACCGCAAAGCCTTGGGCGATGTCATCGAGGTGTTCGGTGATGATCCGGTGATCGAAGATCATGAGCGTTGCTCCTTCATGCGTCGCTCCAGCAGACCGCCGCAGAACGCCAGGGGAATGTTGATCAGGCAATAGAAGCCGGCGAGCATCAGGTAGTTCTGAACAAACAGGTAATCGCTGGCCGCCAGGTTCTGCGCGGTGCGGGTCAGGTCAGCGAGGCCGACCACCGACACCAGCGAAGACGCCTTGATCAGCAAGATCATTTCGTTGACCAGCGCTGGCAACGTCAGGCGCACGGCTTGCGGCACGCGAATACGGATCAGCATTTGCCCGGTGCTCATGCCAAGCAGCCCGGCGGCCTCCAACTGACCACCGGGTATGGCGAGGAAGCCACCGCGCAGGATCTCGGCGATGTAGGCCCCGGCGCACAATGACAGGCTGATGATCGCGGCCGTCAGCGGCGAAACATTGGGCAAGCCGACCCGTGGCAGGAAGTAATAAACGAAGAGCAACTGCACCAGCAGCGGAATGCCCCGGAACACAAAAATGTAGCCGCCCCCCAAACGTTGGAACAATGGCACCGGTGACAGTCGCAGGCTGGCGACCAGAGTGCCGATGAAAAAGCCGATCACCAGGGCGGCGCCGGAGACTTCAAGGGTCACCAACAGGCTGGTCAGTAGCAACGGCAGGTTCTGCAAAAACAAAGGCCAATCGAACATCGCGGCGACTCCAACTCAGTTGATCGCCGGCCAGGGCTGGCCGACGATCAGGAGCTCCAATGAACAGACGGGTTTACCAGGTTGGGGTGAAGTCGGCTTTCGGCACATCCATCTCGGTACCCAGCCATTTTTTCTGCAACGCAGCGAGGCGACCGTCGTCGTGCATTTTCAGCAGCGCGCTATCAAGGGCCGCGATCAGGCCTTTGGCGTCGTCATCCTTGCGGCCAAGGTAGGCGAAGTAGGATTTCTTGCCGAACGGCGGCAGGATCACCTTGAAGGCTTTGCTGCGCTCGGCGGCGACGTAGGAGATGTTCGGCAGCGAGTTGGCAACGGCAACGATGCGCTTGGCCGCGAGGTCGGCGTAGGCCTGGTTGTTGTCGACGTATTCGCGGATCGTGACTTTCTCCGGAAGGGTGGCGGCGAAGGTCTTGAGTTCTTCGAGTTGCGCTGAGCCTTTGCCCGCACCTACGGCCTTGCCGGCAATGTCTTGCGGTTTGGTGATGGTCGTGTCGCTGGCGCCGACCATCAAGGCTACGGTGGCTTCGGCGATCGGCAGCATGAAGTGATAACGCTCTTTACGGGCCTGGGTCACGATGATAGGACCGGCAACCATGTCGAATTTCTTCGCTTCAAGCCCTGGCAATACGCTTGGCCATGGCAGGTCGATGAACTTCACCTTGACCCCTAACTCCTTGCCCAACTGATCGAACAACTCGGCGTTCAGGCCTTTCTGTTTACCGTTATCGGTGAAATCGAAAGGCGCAAATTGCAGCTCGGTACCCACCACCAGTTCACCGGTTTTTTTTACCTCCGCCAGTTGATCGGCGTGTGCAGCCAGGGACGCAACAGTCAGGGTCATAGCGAGGCACAGGCCGTTGAATCGTTTACTGAAAAGAGAATCGAGTTGCATGGTGTCACTCCTTCAGGGGATACAGCGAGGTTGGGTGTGAGTCCTGCGGTGATTCAGGAGGGCAATAGCAGTTAACGTGCCACTCCGGTATATACAGGCCCTCAGCCGAGGATTTTTCCCGGATTGAGAATGCCGTTGGGGTCGAAGCAATCCTTGAGTTGGCGCATCACGGCGAGGGCTTCGGGGCCGACCGAGTGATGAAGAAACTCGCACTTGAGCAGGCCGATGCCATGCTCGGCAGAGACCGAGCCGCCCAATTCACCGACGGCGCTGTAAACCAGATCTTCGATGTCGAGAATCGGCGCCGGCTGCGGCAACGACACACAGTCAACGGTCAGGTGCAGATTGCTGTCACCGATGTGTCCGAAATACACGCTGTGATTGCCCGGCCAGCGCTTGTCCAGGCTTGCGCGACAGCGTTCGACGAAGTCGCCGATCAGGCCGATTGGCAGGCTGACGTCGAAATTCAATGGGGTCATGCGGGTCGGAAACTCACCGGTGGCTTCACGGATTTTCCAGAGCCCCCGGGCCTGGCTCTGGGAGCTGGCGAGCACCGCGTCGAGCACTTCACCGGCGCCGAAGGCTTCTTCCAGCGACGCTTCGAGCTGTTCCTGCGAACCGGCAGACTCAAGCAGGACATACAGTGGGTAGTCCAGCGACAGCGGCGGCGCCGCGTTTTCCAGCCAGCTCACCCCGAGTTGAAAGAAGTCCTGCCACATCAATTCATAGGCTTGCGGCGTGCCGACGCTGCGCTGAATCCGCCGCAGCAGGCTGACGGCGCTGGCGTAGTTGGGCAGGGCGCAGAGCAGGGTACTGGTCGGGCCGGGTTGCGGCGCGAGTTTCAACACCGCGCGGGTAACGATGCCTAAGGTGCCTTCACTGCCGATGAAGCACTGTTTCAGGTCATAGCCGCAGTTGTTCTTGATCATCTTGTTGCGCAGATCGAGCACCCGGCCATCGGCCAGGACCACTTCCAGCCCGAGCACCAGGTCACGGGTCATGCCATAGCGAATCACCGCGTTGCCGCCGGCATTGGTGGCGATGTTGCCGCCGATCTGGCACGAGCCGCGTGCCCCCAGATCCAGCGGGAAAACGAAACCAGCGTTGAGCGCGGCTTGCTGGATCTCTTCCAGCGTGGTGCCGGCCCACACGCTGATGGTGGCCGCCGCCGGGTCGATCTCTTCGATGCCACGCAGGCGTTCCAGGGACAGCGCGATGTCGCTGGCCCGAGGCACCGCACCACCGGCCAACCCGGTCATGCCCCCTTGGGGAACCACCGCTTGCCCGGCGACATTGCAGATGCGCAGGGCGCTGGCGACCTGGGCCGTGGTGCGCGGTAACAGCAGCGCCGCGGGGCAGGCCGGGGCGTGGCCGGTCCAGTCGCTGTAGTGAAGTTGACTGATATCGGCGCCAGTGATTACCGCGTCGTCACCGAGTGCCTGACATAATTGTTCGAGGGTGTGTTGTAGATCGTTCATCAGATCAACTCACGGTCGGGGAACGAGGAGGAGGTCGTGATTAGGGCACGACAGTCGAGTTGTTTCAGGTCAGGAGTGCCAAGTAAGGACAAGGCCAGACGCAGTTCTTGCGCCAGCAGGTCCAGGGCGTGGCCTGCGCCTGCCTGTCCGCCGATGGCGACTCCGTAAAGCGTAGATCGCCCTAGCAGCACCGCATCCGCACCGAGTGCGCAGGCTTTGAGAATGTCAGTGCCGCGACGGACACCGCTGTCGAGCAACAGAGCCAGTTTACCTTTGGTCACGGCAGCAATCGCTGGCAGGCAGTCGAGGCTGGCGGGAACTCCGTCCAGTTGCCGGCCACCATGGTTGCTCACCACCAAACCATCGAGCCCCAGGGCTACGGTTTTCTCGGCATCCGCCGGGTGCAGCACGCCCTTGAGCAGCAATCGATGGGGCCAACGTTCACGTAATCGGGCCAGGGCATCCCAGTCGAGCCCGCTGTCCATCTGGCTACCGATAAACTGCGCGGCGCCTTCGATGGTGCGTTGTTCGGTCGGCAGATAGCGTTCGATGTTGCCTAGGTTCGGCAGACCGTGTGGCCAAAGCGCCTGGGCTATCCAGCGCGGATGACGCAGCACGTCGAGCTTGTTGCGCAAGCTTAGTTGCCGGGGCCGGACAAAATTGCGTCGGTCCCATTCGCGGTTGCCCAGCAGTACCGCATCGCTGGTCAATAGAAGGGTTTTGCAACCAACCGCGTGGGCGCGTTGCAACAAGTCTTCTCGGACGGAAGGATCACGCAGGCAATACAGCTGAAACCAGAGATTGACCTCCGGCACTGCTGCCACCAATTGTTCAAGGGAACTGGTGGACACGGTACTCAAGGTGAAGGGCAGGCCACGCGCCGTTGCGGCCCGGGCCAATTGAATATCGGCGTCGCGGTACAGCATCGCGTTGTAGCCGGTGGGACCAATCGCCATCGGCAGCGGCAGGTCTCGCCCGAACAGAGAGCACTGGGTTTGCGTGGCCGAGCAGGGCACCAATGTGCGAGGCAGCAGCGCGATGTCTGCGAAGGCCTGGCGGTTGCGCTGCAACGTCCATTCTTCTTCGGCACCACCCTCCAGGTATTCCCAGGCGAAATGCGGCAAGCGCCGCCGAGCCATGACCGCCAGCTCGGCAATGCTCTGTGCCCGGTGAACATCCGGCCCTGAATAATAGCGACGCATGGCGATCCCTTAATGTGAGTATGGCGGCGCAGCGAGGCTGCGCCGATTCGATTGCTATCAGGCGTACAGGCGTGCGGCGGGCAGCCAGCGCTCGAACGCGGCAAATTCCACCCAGGCCCTGGCGGTGGCGATGTCGGGGGCGAAGTAACGGTCTTCGTCGTAATGCGCGACCTCGCTGCGAATCATTGCCAGGACCTCGCCGAGCTTTTTCGAGGTCTTGAGCGGGGCATGCAGGTCCACGCCCTGAGCCGCTCCGAGCAGTTCGATGGCCACCACGGCGCTGCTGTTACTGGCCATGTCCAGTAGGCGGCGGGCCGCAAAGGTTGCCATCGATACGTGGTCTTCCTGGTTGGCCGAGGTCGGCAAGCTGTCCACCGATGCCGGGTGGGCCAGGGTCTTGTTTTCCGACGCGAGCGCGGCGGCGGTCACCTGAGCAATCATGAAGCCCGAGTTCAGGCCGCCTTCGCGCACCAGAAAGGCAGGCAGGCCGGAGAGCGCCGGGTCAACCAATTGGGCGATCCGCCGTTCGGACAATGCGCCAATTTCGGATATCGCCAAGGCCAGAACGTCCGCGGCCATCGCCACGGGTTCGGCGTGAAAGTTGCCGCCCGACAGCACATCACCGTCAGCACTGAACACCAGTGGGTTATCCGAAACCGCGTTGGATTCACGCAAGAACACCCCGGCGGCAAAGCGCAAATGGTCAAGGCAAGCCCCCATGACTTGAGGCTGGCAGCGCAGCGAGTAGGGGTCTTGAACCCGAGAGCAATTGATATGGGATTGACGTATCTCGCTGTTAGCCAGCAGTTCACGGTAGTACTGGGCCACATCGATTTGCCCCGGTTGACCGCGCACGGCCTGGATGCGCGGATCGAAGGGAACATCGGAGCCTTTCAAGGCTTCCACGCACAAGCTGCCGGCAACCACGGCGGCGGTGAACAGTTTCTCGGCGGCAAACAGCCCGCGCAGTGCCAGTGCAGTGGATACCTGGGTGCCATTGATCAGCGCCAGGCCTTCCTTCGGCCCCAACACCATCGGTTCCAGACCGGCAATCGCCAGGCCTTCGACGGCGTCCATCTCACGCCCGTTATGACGGACACGACCCACACCAATGAGCACCGCTGACATATGCGCCAACGGGGCCAAGTCACCCGAGGCGCCAACCGAGCCCTGGGAAGGAATGCACGGATAGACCTTGGCCACATACAGCTGAACCAATGCTTGAATCACTTCCCAGCGAATGCCGGAAAAACCCCGGGCCAGGGACCCGACCTTCAACGCCATGATCAGGCCAACACTAGCGTCATCGAGCAATGGACCGGTGCCGGTGCAGTGCGAAAGCAACAGGTTGCGCTGCAACTTGGTCAGGGACTCGGTCGGGATCGACGTTCTGGCTAACAGGCCGAAACCGGTATTGATGCCATACACCGTACGTTCGTTGGCAATGATCTGGTTCACGGTTCGGGTGCTGGCATCCACGGTTTCGCGAGCAGCCGGGTCCAGTTCAATCGCCCATTGCTTCTGATAGATGACGCGCAATTGATCGAGAGTGAGTCGGCCGGGTTTGAGCAGCAGAGGTGTGTGCATTGCAATGTCCTAGGGCAGTGGTGGATGGAATAGGTAGCCATATCATCCTGTATATACAGGATTAGCAAGACACGGGCCAAAATTACCGTTTCCGTCAGAGATGCGCATTTCAGGCGCATACTGCGCAGGTTTTAAAAGAGACCTTCGGTCCGCCGATCTTTGGATGTGTAACCGAAAGCCGCACCAAATACGCGCTCGGCGCACGCTGTTGGGGCGCAGGGAAACCAATTAATGCTGGGCATTAAGCCAGGTCAGGATTGTTGAACAATGAGCAGACGCCTTGGTGTACGGCGATTGGTGGTGCGGGAGAGGGGAGCGGCACAGTAAATGCTTTTTGCTGTATATACAGATTGGTCGCTATTGCGTCATACCCCTGAACGACCACCCCCGCATCACGACCCCAGGAGTGAGCATGTCTTCTACTATTCGTCTGCCTCTGATCGATATGTCCGGTGTCCGCGAAGGTAACAAGGCGAGTATTCGTCGAGCCTCCGACGCCATTCGCACTGCCTGCTGCGACATCGGCTTCTTCTACATCATCAATCACGGGGTGCCGCAGCCGGTGATCGATAAAGCGATGGCCGCCGCCAGGGAGTTCTTCGCTTACCCGGCCGAGGTCAAGCGCCAGGTGGCCGTCAACAAGCGGCATCGTGGTTGGCACGCGTTGGGCGGGGCGACCATGTATGAGGCCACCAAACCCGATCACAAAGAATTTTTCAGCATCGGGCTCGAACTGGCCGAAGCTGATCCCTGCGTGATTGCCGGTGAAGCGTTGCGCGGGCCGAACCAGTGGCCAGAATTCATGCCGTCGTTGCGTGAAGCATTGGCTGACTATTATCAGGAGGTTGCCAAGGCCGGGGCCGACCTGCTGCGGGTGGTGGCGATAGGGCTGGGCATTGACGAAGATTTTTTCACCGACAAATACACCAAGCCGTTGCAGCGCACCCAGATGGTGTATTACCCACCGCAGCCGCCCCAGGCCGAAGCCGACCAATTCGGGGTGGCGCCGCACACTGATTACGGCTGCATCACATTGCTGTATCAGGACAACAGCGGCGGCTTGCAGGTCCGCGAACTGGGCTCCAATCGCTGGATCGACGCCACGCCGATTCTCGGCAGCCTAGTGGTGAACGTCGGTGACCTGTTGGCGCACTGGTCCAACGATCGTTTTCGTTCAACGCTACATCGGGTGATCAACACCTCGGGCCATGAGCGTTACTCCATAGCGACGTTCTATGACCCGACCTATGGCGCGACGGTCGATCCTTGTGATCTGGGGGTCGCCCCGGCGCTGAGCCTGTATCCGCCGGTGGCAGCGGGAGACTACATCCTCAAGCGGATCGACGACTCGATGGCGTATCGTAAGAAGGCTTAATGAAGCTCGGGCTGTCAAACAGAACCTGGCCTTAGGCGGCACGCTGGCACGCTACTGGCTCGACTATGTCGGCATTGGCCGCTTCGCTGGCGAGTTGGCAACCCCCTTTCCTACGGTGATCAGCGTCGACTGGAGATAGTCCAGAACCGTAACGGGATCGCGTAAGCCCATGACCAACTTCACGTCATGCTCAATCAGCAGGACCGTCTTGCCATCGCCCTTCATCTTGCACATCAACTGACGCAAGCCTTCAGTTTCCGAGGCATTCATACCGGCCGCAGGCTCATCCAGGGCGACCAGCAGTGGTTCGGTTGCAAGCGCCCGAGCTATGGCAAAAAAATCGCTGATGGCCTGCCTGCGCAGGTACAAAAAGACCCTTGGGTGATCGAGGCCTATTGGGGCACTGAGACGGTGGCTTAAGCATGAAAAATATCCTTCAGGTAAACGATCTCAAGGTTTCCTATGGCGCCATTCAGGCCATCAAGGGGCTGGACGTTCATGTCGGCGAGGGCGAGGTGGTCCCTTGATCGGGGTGAGTAATTGCACAGACTTGCCCACCCATTTGCATTCGACCTGACCAGTCATTTACATCGGATTTGACCATCACGCTTCGTGGCCATGAGCGGCAGAGAACAACCCAAACCGGCCGATCATTTTTGGACAGATAGCCTCTCCCCGAACCGTTTCACGCAATCAACTACATCTACCATCCGGGTCAAGACGGCAGGTGTATGTTTTCTTTAGTTTGCGGTGCGCCTCGCTCAACCATTGCGCGCCATTCCCGCAGGCTGGGTCTTTCCTGCATTCTTGCATGCCATGCCTGCAACGCAGTGCATTCATCAGGCACTGGAAGTTTGACCAGCGCCGCGAAGATCATGCCGCCCAGCACCGCGATATCACCCATTGAAAATGCGTCCCCAGCAACGAACGGTCGGTGTTCCAGAAGACTGTCGAAATAGCGCATACCTCGCACCGCCTTGTCGCGCATACGGAAGCCCCATTCGGGATTTTGATAAAGCTCGACCTGCGGCCCAAGGCCTGCAGTGGCGTGATGAAAATACACGCTAACCGCATCCAGGAACTCGATTTCAGCACGCTTAGTCATCATGTGGATGAGGCCTTTCTCCAGAGGCGTCTGGCCCGTCAGGGTGGGGTTGCCGTCCAATGCGTCCAGGTACTGGGTAATGGCTGTGCATTCAGCGATGAGGGTGCCGTCATGCAACTCCAGTACCGGAAGCGTCCCGGAATAATTGATCGCCAGGAAATCTGGCGTCTTGTGCTGGCCTGTCCAGAGATTGACCGATATGAATTCAACTCGTGAAAGCAGGCCTTTTTCTGCCAGCGCGATACGGACGCGAGCAGGGTAGGGGCCATCGAACCAATCGTGAATTTTCATTACGGGAAGAGTGGATATGTCGAATTGCGGCATTGAAATCGTCATGATTTTTATCCCTGCCTGTCAGTTGGTAGGCAAAGGTTGTGCCTATTCCACGGGCACGTCAATCCCTACCTTCCAGTTGGCAGATTTATTAGGTAAGAGTTAGTATTCACGGCATAGGCTTGACCAGTGAAGGAATCCAATGTGAGTGCAAACTCCCGAGAAGCCATCATGGCTGCTGCAAAAACGGCAGCGCAGCGGCACGGATACAACGGCATAAACTTTCGTAGCATCGGTGAAGCGGTGGGGATCAAGAACGCCAGTATTTATTACCACTTCGCTAGCAAGGCTGAGCTTGGCGCCGCTGTTGCACAGCGCTACTGGCAGGACACAGCCAGCGTTCTGAAGGGGATACGCGAGTCCAATCCCGACCCGATTCGGTGCCTGGAAATCTATCCATCGATTTTTCGCGCGTCGCTGGAAGACGGTAACAGGCTGTGTCTATCGAGTTTCATGGCAGCGGAATATGAAGACTTGCCCGAAGAAGTCATGCATGAGGTCAAAGCGTTTGCGGATATCAATGTCACATGGCTGACGCAGATGCTGGTGGACGCGGGGCCAGGTAGCACAGATAGCTGTGAATGCCGTGCCCGCGCGATTTACACCGCTGTTGCGGGCGCTCAATTGATCGCCCGTACCCGGGTCGATATCGGGCTGTTTGACGAGCTAATTCGTAGCTACCGGGAAGTGTCGCTTATACCTACGTCTCGGGCTTGACCACTATGGCCGCTTTTGACCGATTTCCGCCGGCACCCACCGGTTGAGGCCACAGTCGGAAGCTGACAGTCGTGGAATGCGTGGCTGTTTACGGAGTAGGAATGAAATGGTGCTCCAGGATTTTGTGCCCGCTTCCGAACTAGCCGATGCGCTTAAGCAGATCCGTGAGCTACAGCGCATGCTCGGCAAGAAAATCATGTAGGTCGAGATTCTTCAGGAGGCCGTGGAGATTGCTCGGTCGTGAAAATGGATTGCGCACTCAACCTTGTCGCCGGGGGGCGACCAGTGAAGCTGATCAGTGAAAGTCTCGGTGTAGTGTGCTCGCAATTGACGGTTCGACTTAACCCTGCTGCTCAGATCGAGCGGCGTCGTCGAGTGCTGGACGATACCGCGTTGGTCAATGAGATTCGCACTGAGGTCAGCGAGTTACCCAGCTATGGCTACCGCCGTGTTTGGGACTTACTGCGACACCGGCGTGAAGCGCAGAGCCAAGCGCCGGTCAACGTGAAGCGGGACTACTTGAACACGGTGGCTCAGATGGGAGGGCTTTCACAGCTTGATGTTGCTAAGTGGAGCGGTCGGGCGAAGATTACACATAACAGATGCTACGATCATCAATCTGATCGAGACATTCTCGCTCTGGCCAGGGAGGCGTTAGGCAACCCGGAGAAATCAGCAGGTCACGTTGCAAGTCTTCCCCCAAGTAGTTTGATTACGCGTGATCAATTTGCTGAATTGAAGATTTTGACTGCCCACACTACTGATCTAGGGTATTGCGCGCATGATTTTTCAATGCTGCCTTGCCAGCTACATCGAGACTGTTCGAATTGTGATGAGCATTTTTGTATAAAAGGGGATCATGTTCGAGAATGCGCCATACGGCAACACCATTAAGAAACGGAATCACTTTTGCAACAGGCATTGACAGCGCTCGGTGAAGAGCAGTTTGGCGCTAATCGTTGGGTGGAGCATCAGACGCTGACGTTGAAGCGGCTGAACGATTTGTGCGCGATCTTGGACGACCCGTCCGTTCCGATTGGCGCAGTGATCAGACCTAGTGGCGTCTTACCTGCATCGAAGCTGTAGCAGTTTGTGGGCGCTATCCAGGTTCTGCAGAGCTCCAGTGAGGTAGAGCTAAACCTTGAAAGACCAAATGTGCGCCAGGTCCTGGCTTCCGACGGGGATACAGCATGAGCCGCTCAAGAAATCTCACCCCATCAGCAATTGAACAGGTCGTATCAATCCTGGACGGATGCTCCGGGAGATTGACCTGGGACTTGTTAATCGTTGCAGTCTCTCGGCATTTGAGGAGTACCTATACGCGACAAGCTTTGCATAAGCATGAGCGTATCCGGCACGCATTCGCCCTGCGCAAGCAAGTGCTCACGGCTTCACCTGCATTGAAGAAAGCTTCTAGCCCTGAACTGCAAGTGGCTGCCGATCGTATCGCGCTTGGAGGGGGAAAATCAGCGCCTTCGAATGGAAAATGACCAGTTACTCGAACAGTTCGTGCGGTGAGCCTACAACGCTTACAGCCGGGGATTGGATGAGCAATTTCTATCCCGCCCGCTACCCATCATCAATCGACAGCAGACTCCCTAGCTATAATGGCTTGCAATCGAAAACGCCCGTGTTCGCAATCAGCGCGATTTTCAGCTCAGATTAACTGCGACTGACTGAGTCCTACGGCTCACTCTTTGGCTTAGGAGCAGCGGGAGGAGCTAGCTTGGCCTGGGGGGACGAGCCTGCGTTGCTAGTATTTTGGATTGGGCAGGTGGATGTAGGATAAATCTGATGAAGGGGTTCGTTTTGTCTGGATGGGCATTTGGAAACGTGTACTTTTTGCCAGGTGGCTATTTGGGTAAGCTTTTCCAGCTCTCCAGAAATCAAGTGCAGAAGTTAATCTGCCGTCCAATTAAACTTGGCGACTTTACGTACTCAGCTTATTTTTCTGAGCGACGATTCGTCGGGCCCTAGTCTTGTGTGGCCGCGGGAGTGAAGGGCAGAACTCTCTGCGCTTGAAGTACCGGAGTTTCGGACTGCGCCTTCGGCATTTGCAGACAACAGGCATCGATTTTTTAGGGAAAGCTGCACATGGGTAGCATCGTTATCGTTGATGATCATCCCCTGATCCGTTTGGCGGTCAGGATGATGCTGGAGAAAGAAGGCCATACGATCATGGCCGAAGTGGATAATGGCTCGGATGCGTTGGAGACCGTGCGCAAGCTTCTGCCCGACCTGATCATCCTTGATCTCAGCATTCCCAATATGGATGGCTTCGCGGTGATTTCCTGCCTCAAATCCATCGGTCTGGCGGTGAAAGTCCTGATCCTGACTTCGGGTGACTCGCGTAATTTCGCCATGCGCTGCCTGCAGGCAGGAGCGGCTGGATTCATCTGCAAGGACGATAACCTGGATGAGCTGGTGGGGGCGGTCAAGGCCGTGCTGTCGGGGTACTCCTATTTCCCTGCGGACACCCTTTTCATGCTGCGGGAAAATGTCCAGGCGGCCAACCAGGAAAGCACCCTCATTGCGCAGCTTTCCGACCGTGAAATAACCGTGTTGAAGCTGCTTGCCCAAGGGCTTGGCAACCAGGAAATTGCAGAGACCCTGATCATCAGCCACAAGACCGTGAGCACTTATAAAGTTCGCTTGCAGAGAAAACTCAACGCACCGAACCTCGTGGCCCTGGTTGAGTTGGCCAAGCGCAACGACGTTGCGTGATCGTAGCCAGGTTCGACTCCACTTTCCCGATCGGCAGCTGGTCAGATAATTCTGAGTTAGTTTTCGATAAATCCTTAGGGGTACGAATAATCTGCTGACATTCGGTCTGGCAGCATTTGGATAGCATCAGGTCTCTCCTTATCCCTGGCTCGGCCTGATGTCGATAAACGAAACTACCCATCCAAAATTCATCTTGTATAGCCAATCCCCGGGATTGTTGTTGCAGTACTGGGCATTCGCTGAATGCCCTTGGGATTTACAACGTAATGCCGTGCTCTACCTGGGCAACCCTTATGCAACGTCCCCCATCAGATGATCGCTATGATCTGCTGCTGTACGATCATTTTGGCGTCGAGAAGTGTCTGAGCGATGTGTTACCACGCCTGGCTGAACGAAGGTTGGCCCGGCAGATCATTGTGCTGACTCATACCCAGCCCGCGTCCCGTCATCGATTGTTGGCCTGGGGTATAGACGAGGGAATTGCGCTGCTCGATGTCGTCAATCCACCGGTGGACAGCAGGACCTTGCTCGGTCTGCTGGAAAAATGGGGCGCCGGTCATCAGCAATCCCTCTGTCCATCAGGCTGAGTCCGCGCTCCAGTTCGAGCATGGCCTGTTCTACCAGGGCAGCTTTATCCCCAAGCACCGATAGGTCGCTGGAGCAGGCCTCTTCTATTTCCCGGCAATAGTCGATCAAATGTTTGGTCTTTACGACGCTAGCGGCCCCCCTTATCCGATGCAACAACTCGCAAAATGCCCGGATGTCTCGCTTTTGCAAAAGCAGACGGAGCGTCCCCAGATCCTGTCGGTTGCTCCTCAGTAATTCGCGCACCAGATCCTGCACCAGTGAAGCATTACCTCCGGCCATTCGACTTAAGGTGTCGATACCGATGCGATACTGATCGTCTTCGGTTTTTGCTGGCCGTTGAGGTTCGGCAACGTCGTGTTCTTGCGTTGGCCCGCGGCCGAGCGTGAGCGAGGACAGGCGCGTCTCCAGTTCATCCAGGCTGGTCGGTTTGATCAGGCAGTCATCCATGCCGACCGAGAGGTAGCGCTCGATGTCCACTTGCCGGGCATCGGCAGTCAAACCCAGGATCACTGCCGGAGTGAGGCCCAACAGCGGTTCTTCCTTGCGCACCGCCATGGTCAGTTCGGCCCCTGTCATGACCGGCATATGGCAGTCGGTGATGAACAGATCGCAGTGAAGATTGCGCCATGCCGCCAGGGCCACCTCGCCGTTCTCGGCACCAGTAGCCTCATAGCCGAGGAACTGGAGTTGTTGAAGGAGCAACTGGCGGTTCATGACATGGTCATCGACGACCAGTATTTGCATCCGGCCATGACGCGGTGGCACATTTATCGACCGGGGTGGGGGCTCAAGTGGTGGTAGCGCGTCGAGTCGTGTCAGCATGAGGCTCACCTTGATCCGGGTGCCGTTGCCTGGCGCACTGATCATGTGCAGTGTGCCGCCCATCATTTCGCACAGCGAACGGCTGATGACCAGTCCCAGCCCGGTGCCGCCTCGTGCGTTCGCCGGGTCCTGGTTCACCTGTACAAATGGACGGAACAGGCGACGCTGGTCTTCCGGCGAGATTCCGATTCCGCTGTCCTCAACCAGCAGCGTAAGCGCAAGGCTGAACGGTTCAACCAGCTCGCCGCCCACGGTGATTTTTACGAAACCTTCGTGGGTGAACTTGATGGCGTTGCTGACCAGATTGGACAGCACTTGCTTGAATCGCAGCGGATCGATGAGCACATCGCCATTGATGTTAGGGTCCACGTCCAGAATCAGCTCCAGGTCTTTGTGCCGAGCCAGTCCATCGAAAATCCGGAATACCGACTCCACCAGTTCCCGCGGATAGCTGCGCTTGGGCGCAAGGCTAAGGCGGCCGGACTCGATACGCACGATATCGAGTATGTCCCCAATCAGCTCCAGCAGGCTATTCGCAGCCTTATGGGCAATTTCGATACCTGCACGATCGAGTGCGCCTTGGTCCGCGCGCTTCAACGCTAACTCGAGGGTTCCTATGACGGCACTTATCGGGGTACGGATCTCATGACTCATCGTGGCCAGGAAGTTGGTTTTGGCGCGAGAGGCATCATCGGCCTGAGCTTTTGCGGCTTGCAGTTCTTCAATCAACGAGTGCTGTTCTGTCGTGTCAAGCCAGCCACAGATAACGCCCTTGATTGTGCCGCCAGACTCGCGGAATGGCTGGATCCAGTGGTCGATCCAGAGGGTTCTGTCACCCAGAATAATCTCGCGGCGTTGCTGGATCGGATCTCCGCTTTCGATGGCGAGCAGGTAGTTGCGATGGAAGTCCGAGACAGTTCCGAAGCAGTCGAAGGGCATTTCCAGGGCGGTTTTTCCTAGTATGTCGTTCAAGGAAAGGCCCAGGGCTTGCTCATAGCTGCGCGTGCAGGAAAGCATACGTCCCTCCCGATCACGCACGTAAATCGGTTGCAGCATGGCGTCGCTGAGTGTTTGCAGAAACTGCAATTGATCATTCAGTGCCTGTTCGGTCTCTATACGTTTTTTGATCTCCCGACGCAGGAGCAAAACCTTGAACAGAATGATCGCTACCACCGTCATCGCCACTGCGATGATTTCAATCACCTGACGGTAGTCTCGCCAGGTCTGGCCACTCATTGCGGTATTGGCGCGCCAGCGGTTGGTGATCGAGTTCATGTCATCGGGCGAGATACTCAGAATTGCCTTGTTCAGGATCGACTGCAATTCAGTATCGCTACGGCGCATGGCAAAGTTGTGGGTGGCCTCGTTACCGCTCGTGATCCCTGCGATCTGCAGGGTATTGTCGTAGAGTCGACTGGTGTAATAGCGCGCGGAGGAGAGGGGCATCATGACCGCATCTGCCTTGCCTTCGGCCACCATACCGAATGAGTCCAGTATGGTTGCCGGCGTGACAAGGTGGATGCCGGGATGCTCGCTGCGGATCTGTGCTATGACGGACTGCCCTTGGCGATGGCCAGGCGCTTGCCTTGCAGGCTCTGAAGTCCGTTGAATGTTTTGTTCGCCCTGGCGTTGACCACGGCAAATGAACTGGTCGCAAAGGAGGGGGTGAAGTGCAGAAAGGTTTCCCTTTCCGGCGTGGGAATCAACATCGCCAGGCCGGCCTCTCCAGCGTTCAGGGCCTGTTGAAGATTGTTGAAACTGCCCGTGCGCTGAACCTCGAACTGCAATCCGGTACGTAACGAAATGATGTCGAACAAATCAGCGACAATGTTGTTGAAGTTGCCGTTGGCGTCAAAAAAGGCGGCGGGTGCCAGGTCATCGTTGACGATCATGCGGACCACCGGATGCTGCGCTATCCATTGCTGTTCCTGGGCGCTCAAGGTCACTTTGTCCCCGGACAAGACAAAGCCACTGCCTGCCCAGCGTTTGATGATATAGGAGCGTTTTACCTGGCCCAGCGCATCGATGCCGTTATTCAGGATCTCTGCAGCAGACGTGTACTGTCCTGCTTCACGGCGAAGCTGAAACCATTGGAGTTCATTTCCACTGGTCGATCGAACTTCACATAATTGAAAAAACTCTGGTTGATCATGTAAAAGGCCGAAATCGAATCTCCCAGATAAACATCGACCTGCTAAAAGGCCAGCGCAGCCATGGCCTCGGTCTGTGACTTGAATTGCACAAGCTGTGCTTGCGGAAACAGGTTCTGCACGTCCTTGGGTGACCGATAATCTTCGGCCATGGCGATCGTCGCTCCGCTCAGGTTTTTGGGAAGCGAGCGAATGTCCCCCTGGCGACGGAAAATAGCCGGAGAGTCTTCCGCGTACGGGCGACTCAACCTTACGGGGTGGGTGTCAAGTTCAAAGTTGTTGGCGCCACTGAGCAGGTCGATTTTTCCGGATTGGAGCGCCTCGAGCGCCTCGGCCCAATCCGTCAGATTGAGAACACTGATTTCGATGCCCAATTGCTGGCTGAGCAAGGCAACCATGTTGGCGCTGATGCCTTCATAATTACCGTCGCCATATACGATATCCAGCGGCGGGAAACTTGGCAGAGAGACGCCAAGCGTTAGCTTGCGCTTGTGCCTCAGCCAGGCCCAGTCCTGCTCGGAAAGTTGTATGTCCCGATGTTCTGATGAGAGCTGGCTCAACAATTGGAGGTGCTCAGATGTCTTGGTCGCGCCCCAGGCAGAAATGATTGGCAGCATCAGGAACAGGGCGCCCAGCATTGCGCAAGGGCGGATCAATGAGCGGGGTTTGAACATGGAAGTTACCAGATAAGGTCAAGAGCTCGTCACCATCCTTGAGGGCTTGCTGTCATGAGGATCTTCACAGCGTGTTGGCACGACGCTGTCCATGGATAAAAAACGTGGTCTCAAGGTAACGAGCACACCGTTGCAAATGGCTGATTAAAGGCCGAGTGAGCCTGGCCTGATGGGTTTCAGGTGAGATACGCGGCGGGCGATTTCAGGGAGAGGTGTTCAGGCCCTAAACTGCTAATCGCGCTTGCTGCGTTTAGCGTCCAGGCAATACTGGAAAAAATGCGTCCCTGACATCGGTCGTGCCAAGCCATAACCTTGACCAATGGAACAGCCCATCCTGCGCAATTGCTCTTGTTGTTCCGACGTCTCCACGCCTTCCACCACAAGTGAAAGACCCAGGGAGTCGGCCAGCCTGACCGCGCTTTCGATGACGGCGCGGTGATCAGGGCGTGACTCAAGTTCGCGCACAAAGGAACCGTCCAATTTGAGTTGACTGAAAGGAAGGTCACATAGTCGTTGCAATGATGAATAACCACTGCCGAAGTCGTCCATCGCCAGGCCACATCCCATCAATCGCAGACGTATCAGGTTTTCCAGACTATTGGCCGTAGAATTGACCAAACCTGTTTCGGTGATCTCGAAGAGTAATCCGTGGGCAGGTAGCCTGAGTTCACTCAAGGCTTTTTCAACCTGATCGACAAAGGTTGTAGAGCCCAGTTGCGTGGCGTGCACATTGAACGCTAACTCAACGGGCGGGAGGAATAGCGACAAGGTTTTCTGTAGCATCAGCCCCTTTTCCAGCAGCCGAACGAGCAGCTTGTCAATGAGGTGATGGGCTTCGAGGGTCGGCAGAAAGTAGCCGGGTGACAGGATCCCCAACCTCGGATGGTTCCAGCGCGCCAGGACTTCCGCGCCTTTAAGCTCGCCGCCATTGAGCATGATTTTGGGTTGATAGTAGGGCTCGAATTCATCGTCATCGAATGCCCGCTGAATATCCGCAATGGAAGGCGGAGCATTCAACTCAGGTGTCACGGGCTTGTCGCTGCCAGCACGAAAAGCATCGAGAGCAATCTTTATCTGCTCGACATCGCTGGTTTGCCCCAGGTCCCCGAGCACTTGCATGTCAAGGCAAGTGATCATGGCTTGGGCCGCGCTGCACAATGAGGCGTCCATTTGACCAGTGGTCAAAATGGCTCGGGCCAGGTGGGCTTTGCTGACCTCGCGCAGGAAGGTCAAGCCATCCCTGCCGGCCGCGCGTAGATTACAGATCGCGATATCGACCCCGCCACAGCGATGAAGTCCTTCGAGTGCTTCTTGGCCTGTCGAGGCTTGATGTACTGGCCCCGGTTCGAGCGGTTGTAGAAGCGCGACGATACGCTGCCTTTCGCAGTGCTGTGCGTCGAGTATAAGAAAGCTGATGGGCTGCATGACGGGTCAACCGGAAGTAAGCGATGGACCTACCTTGAAGGAAACGCGCCTTAGTGACGATCAGCGCTTTCTATGAAGGTACTAGGATTTATCCTACTGGGCACTTAGGATTTATTGCAGAATCCGTTAATCTTCTTACACAGCACGCGGCTTGGCGGCAGGCAGCCGCGCGGCGCGGGCCCGGTTACTCAGTCGTCGACAGGGTGTAGCTGATAATTTGAATTAGGCTGTCCATGAAATCCATTCGTTCCAATCTGCGCAAACTGTCCAGGTCTTCGCTGCGCTTTAACTTTATTTTGCTGTCTTCATTTCTTCTGACGATTTTCTTTTTTGGTGCCAGTTATTGGGCCATCTACAAGGTGCTGTCAACGCAACGAATCAAGGCTAACTACAGTTATTTCAGATTGATCGGCGCGATCCACGAGCACGAGCTTTTTCTGCTGCAAGTCATCCGATCGACCCCCGCGCCTTACCAGTCGGATGTCGAGACGATGACGTCAACTATCACTAAAGAAGAGTCCAGTCATCTGACGCTTTATGACGTGGCCGGGGGAGCGCGCGCGTCAGCGTTTTCTTTGGTGCTGCCCGATGCCGTGCCTGAAAATGCCGATCACCTGGCCACGTCTCGGAAGTTGGCATTGGGCATGATGTTGTCGAACTTTCACCATGGGTTCTGGAGCGACTCAATTTATCCCGCGCCACAGATGTTCTTGCTGGACCTTGACAGTAAGCTTGGAATGGCAATCCCTGCCATCGAGCGCCGGGCCGGACGCGGCGAAACGGCCCGTAACAGCCTGCTAAGTGTTATTGAAAGGGTCAGTCATGCCGTGCATGAAAATCCACCGGATCCCAACGCCCATCGAGTGTATTGGCGTCCGGGTGAAGCGTTTCTGGGAAGTCATAGTCAGGAAGTGCTCGCTTACGTTTCGGATAAGGAGCCCGATCAATCCTGGGGTATGAACCGCGGGTCTCCCCGAATTGTTGCCGCCACGCTTTTTGAATTGAACAACATCTATGATCACACCCCATCGCGGCAGGCACCGGTTTTCGATTCGCTGGATCTGATCTCTCCAAATGGAGTGGTCTTGCTGGGTTCTGGCAGCTCGAACTCTGACTATGAAGACGGTATCTATCTAACTTGGAAGGGGGTGTTGATCAAGCGCAGTTCCGGAACCGAGAACAGCTGGCATGTCATTTATCACATTGGCTATCAGCGACTTTTCCAGGATGCCAAATGGCAGCTATTCAATGTGGCGCTATTGCTCATCATCTGTCTGGGATTAGGCTGGTTGTTGTTGTGGTGGCAACGGAGAAACATCTCCAGCCCTACCGATCAATATTACGGTTCTCTGCTCAGTCGTGATGAGTTCAGTCAGGGCATCATCCAGGCAACACCTGTAGCACTGTGCGTGATCAAGGAAAGTGGTCGGCAGCTGGTCATGCAAAACTCTTTAGCTTTGCAATGGCTCGGCGAGCAGGACGATCTGGTGCAGCTGACGCACGACTGGCACATGTTCGAGGAGGGTAATCCGGTTAATGGCGAAGCCTGCGCCGTTATCGGTTCGCTCTGTTTACATGCGCGGTTTGCACCAACGACCTATCAAGGAGAACCCGCATCGCTGTGTGCGTTCATTGATATAACAGCCCATAAAGAGGCTGAATCCGAGCTGCTGGTTTCCCGAAGCAGAGCGAATGCTGAAAATGAAAAAAAAAGCCGCTTTCTGGCCATCATGAGCCATGAAATCAGAACGCCTTTGTACGGTGTCGTCGGGACCCTGGAGTTGCTGGGGCTGACGCACCTTAGTCAGCAACAGCATGGCTACCTACGAACGATCAAGGGGGCCTCCAACATTCTGCTGCAACTGACCAGCGACATCCTTGATATCTCGAAGATCGAAGCCGGAGAAATGTCGCTGGATACTGGGCACTTTGCTCCGCTGGATGTGGTGGAGGAAGCGGTGCGCAACTATTCGGCTATCGCCGATGGCAAGGGACTGCTCTTGTACAGCTGCGTCGATACGGACCTGCCAGGGGGGGTTCTGGGCGACGGCATACGGGTTCGCCAGATCATCAACAACCTACTGAGCAACGCCATCAAGTTCACCAAGGCTGGCAGGGTAACGCTTTACTTGAACGTGCTTGGGCGCGAAGAAGGGCGCGTACGGCTGCAGTGGCAGATCGTCGATACGGGCGTGGGTATTTCGAGCGAGCAGCAAGTCAATCTGTTCGAACCGTTCTATCAGGCCAATAACCAACAGCATACCTCGAGCGGTGCCGGATTGGGCTTGTCCATTTGTTCCCAACTCAGCCAGATGATGCACGGGACCCTGGAAGTGGTCAGTGCGCCGGGTTTGGGTAGCAGTTTCAGTTTTGAAG
Organism: Pseudomonas sp. B3G-3; assembly: GCF_028640915.1. Classification (NCBI taxonomy): domain Bacteria; kingdom Pseudomonadati; phylum Pseudomonadota; class Gammaproteobacteria; order Pseudomonadales; family Pseudomonadaceae; genus Pseudomonas; species Pseudomonas sp. B3G-3. The sequence goes on from NZ_JAQZAB010000102.1 coordinate 35,118, forward strand.
TGGAACTGCAGGAATTGGAAAGCAGTGTTCGGCTTCCAGAGATCATCCAGGTCGGGAGCGCAAAAATCCATGTCCGTTCTCCGGCAGCCGAACTCACCAACGATATTTGCCAGTGGCTTGAGATGTCGATGGGCAACGTCGTCCCGTGGGACAAACAGACACAAGAGCCGCCAGACCGGACAGCGTTGCTGCTGGAGTTATTGCCAGAGTCATTGCCTGAGGTGGATTGGCAGGGCCCCCGGATCGTGGCCGGGCATGATGCCAGTGTTCAACCACTGCTGAGCGAGCACCGATGGCGGGTCAATGTGCATAGCCGCCTGGGTGTGATCTATGCCGTGATGCTGGCGCTGGGTTGGCCGGTGGCATTGACCACCGCCTCGGATTCGGAGCGCCCCGAGGGGGCTCTCGGTTTGAGGGTATTGCTGGCGGAAGATCATCCGGTCAATCAGGCACTGCTCACCGAACAGCTGGAACAGCTTGGCTGTTCGGTTACGCTGGTCGGTAACGGGCTGGAGGCTCTGGAATGCCTGGAACATGCCGAGTTCGATGTGGTGTTGACGGATGTGAACATGCCGGTAATGGACGGCTACGAATTCGCCGAGCGATTAAGGCTGAACAATGGTGCGCTGCCGATTGTCGCTGTGTCCGCAAATGCGTTACGGGAAGAGGGTGATCGCTGCATCGCGGCGGGAATGAACGCCTGGCTGACGAAGCCCATCACTCTGCATGCTCTTTATACCTGCCTGAGGAAAGTGACAGACGAAAAAACTGTCAGGATGATCAGGGTAGAGTCTCGGAACAAACCCTGTCCACAAGGCGATGGGGAAGACCTTCTGGCGTTACCGGAGCGGATCCGTACACTGTTTGTCAGTTCCATGGCAGAAGATCTCGATGCCATTCACGCGGCCATGGAGCGTAAAGATATCGGCGAAATCATACGTCTGCTGCATCGCATTCGCGGAGTTCTGTCTGTTGCCAGAATACCCAGCCTGATAGCAGCCAGTCGTGAGGTAGAGATTGCTTTGGCGCAAGGGGGGGGCGTTTCATCGGTGTCTGGTTTGAAGCCTTTACTTGGGCGCTTCCAAATACTGCTGAACCAGCTTGTGGATACCCATTGACCTTGACGCACAGGTCTGGTGATCGAAGTAGAACGCTCTGATGCGTGATTTGAGCAGGCCACCACATAAATGGCAACCGGTCTAACCGAGCAAGACGGGATGCCCGGGCGTATACCCACCGATTACGTTTCGTCACAAAGACGGATAACTATTTTCGGTTGAAATATAAGCGCATGAGATCATTTTGCGATGCTAGGGAGATTTAAACGCTAGAAATTCTTAACATGGATAATGTAAAGAATGATGCTGAAGCCTGTAAGAGAACAGATTTTCAGATGTGTATTAGCCGCCACATTCCTGTGGAATTTCTTGCCGATGGCCCATGTAAGCCGGTCGATACTGGCTCTGATTGAATGGTAGTGGCTAGCCCCTTTGTCTGGGCTCCGTCAATGAAAGGCCAGGCCTCGCTAGCGGGAGTGGATACAAAAGTCGATGTGCCGTTCTCAGAGGTTTTTAATAACCTGAACTCTGTCTTCATGGCAATCTGGAAGCCACCAATCGCACCCTCGGCTTCTATATCGATGGCGTCTATCTAAATACGAGCTAGTCTGAGAGAGTACTTGGTCAGAGAGTAGGACTGTCTATCACCCAGAGCACCATTGCCGCTGGCATGTATTACCGTGTTTATGAGCAGGCGCTGGGAGGTACTACGATTTTCGGTGAGCCTTGTAGCTAGCGCGTCAAACCCACGGTTGGTGCGCGCTGGACAAAGCTTTCGACAAAGCTGGATGTCAACTCCGTTGGCTTCAGTACCAAGAAAGAAACAAACTGGACTGATCCATTCATTGGCTTACGGATGCAATCCGACCTGACGGGCCGTTGGACTCTCTCCGGCGAAGCGGACGTCGGTGGATTTGATACGGCCTCTAAGGAAACGTTCAATGCTCAAGGTTGTCTGGGCTATCGGATATACCTCTTTGAACACCCGACTATTTTACGTGCCGGTTACCGGGTGTTGTCCCAAAACTATCGCATCACCGATTTCACTGGTAATAAGTTTAAATACGACGTTACCCAACGAGGCTCAGTACTGGGGCTGTCCATGCGTTTCTAATAATCATTCGAAGGATCACAGGAATGAAGGTGCGTAAACCAAAGCAGAGAGCCATCACGAAAATCCTCGCGTTGATGCTGACATGGATTCATGTTGTCTCTCCCTGTCGTGCACGCCTGCACTCGGTTAGTCTACCTGGGTGACAATCAAGATGTTATTACTGCTCGATCAATGGATTGGAAGACCGATGTGGCGACAAACTTGTGGGTTTTCCCTAATGGTATGCGGCGCAGCGGAGAAGTAGGGCAAAATTCGATCAAGTGGGTATCGAAGTATGGCAGTGTCGTAGCCTCGGGCTATGACATTGCAACGACTGACGGTGTCAATGAAGCAGGGTTGGCTGCCAACCTGCTGTGGTTGGCTGAATCAGAATATCCAGCCCCCAATAGCGCTAAGCCTGGCTTGACTATTGCCGCGTGGGCTCAATACGTTCTGGATAATTACGGTACCGTGGCTGAAGCTGTTGATGCTCTGAAGAATGAGCCGTTTACCCTGGTCACTTCTATGGTGCCTGGGGACAGTCGTTTGGCGACCCTCCACCTGTCTATATCCGATGCATCAGGGGACAGCGCCATTATCGAATACATTAAAGGCAAACAAGTCATTCACCATGATAGAACTTTCCAGGTGATGACCAACTCTCCGACATTCAACGAACAACTGGCGCTAAACTCATACTGGAAAGCTATTGGTGGGACGGTCATGTTACCTGGGTCTAATCGCGCGGCTGACCGCTTTGCAAGAGCATCGTTTTACGTCAATGCAATTCCCAAGTCCGAAAACCCACAAGTGGCGCTGGCCAGCGTATTCAGCGTTATCAGAAATGTTTCCGTACCTTATGGCATCTCGACGCCAGGCGAGCCCAATACCTCATCCACCCATTGGCGTTCAGTCGTTGACCACAAGCGGAAACTGTACTTTTTTGAGTCTGCGCTAACACCTAATACGTTCTGGGTTGATTTGAAGAAAATAGATTTTTCCAGTAGTACCGGTAGCACAAAAAAGTTAGACCTGGGAGTGGATCAATCCAATACGTTTTCTGGAGAGGTATCGAGTGAATTCAAGGTGATGTCCGCCTTCAAGTTCGAAGGACTCCATTAAGCCGTCTTCCGTATCCTGCCTGAGCTCCCATGCTCTGGATCGCACCGACGAAGGCTTCAGAGTCGTAACCTTTGTCGGTCAGGAGGGCCTTGGATGTGAAGCCCTCAAACGGTGCTGTGGCTTGTTCATATTCCGAAGCCTGCCCCGCGTTAACAGCGCAGCGGGTTATCCAGGGCATCCACTGTTGCGTGAATCCTGATGCAAAAAACGCCTCGGGACTTGTCTGTGGCCTCGAAAGCCTGTGCTGTTTTTTTGCAGCGCCATGCTGGTGAATGCGGACAATGCTGCCATTCACCATCAGATGCTCTAAGTCAGCATCCCTGGCAAGTGAGGTCATCAGTTTCAACCAGTCCTCCCCCCTTGCGCGACCATCGGTCATAGTGGACGTAGACGCGATGTCAGTGGCCATGGATACCCAGGCTTTCCAGGCCCTCTGAACTTTTGGTTACGTGGTAGTAGGCATCCGAGCTGGCGACTCCGACTTGGGGGCAGAGTGCCCTTGGCCTGGACGCCTGGAATATCACTGGGCAACTGAAGGCTGCGTTCCAGTTCCTATCCCTGAGCGGCTGCTCCGCTTTTAAGATCCTCCAGAGGCTGGCGAAGCTCGTGGTCTCGAGTACACGACTGGTTCCGTAGCTCGATCTGCTCGTAACGGCCTTCGACCACTAAAATTGTTCTTTTGCAGCACACTGCACGCTCACGTTTTTTGGGTGCTGCCGAGAATTGCTCTCGGTTTTAATTCATGGGAGTTGGCCACGCTGGCCTGTAGGAAGTATGTCTATGGGTTGTAGGATTTATCTGATGCATTGATGGGAAAGTCCTGATTTTTCGAGCTGGCGATGTAGGGTTTAATCTCTTCCGTGGAATGCAAGGGTTCACGCTAAAATATTCTGCTTCTTTATTGAAGGTAGCAATGCACGGATATATAGAGATAAATAAATGAAAACCAGCCAGCTGATTGAAATGGGCTTTATGTTTACCGTGGCAGCTCTGGCGAGCGGTTCCGCGGTAGCAAGGCTTGATAGTCTTCTATCGACTGCGCATGTGGTAACCGCTCAAGTACGTGGCGTAACTACGTATACACTGCGTGACAACAAAGTTGTTCTTGCTACTCGCAGCGTTTAATACGACTCGGGATGGCGTCTGGCACAGAAAATGCGGATTTCCGTATCTACCCATCAGTGTTCCGCTTTATGTTTTAACCTCAAGCGGGGACGCTTTTGTCGTGCGTATGCCGGCTTGCAATAGATACGGCTTTTTGATTGTCGACTCTGTCACCCGGCACGCTGCCAGCACAATCAATCCTTGGCTGCGAACGCGCGTAAGGCCGAGCAAAATTTAACTGATATAGCCTTCGATTAACTTCCGTATGGGAGGGGAGGCTCTGTGAGCGCTAATATGATTCCAAGCAAGAGAACAACGCAAACACCCTGCGATCCCTCCGCTTCTGATACCTCCAACTTCTTTCAGCACGGCGAGTCTTCCTTTCGGCGTACGGCGTTACTTTGCCTCAGCTTGCAGTTGTTTGGTGTGGGCAGCGCGGTAGCGGCGCCGCTGTTGAATTCGGAGGGTGCAAGCGTTGGGGCTTTTTCCGGGACGCAGCTCTACACCTTAAAAGCGGGCGAGTCGGTGTCGTCGATTGCCAAAAAATACGGCTTGACGCTGACTGAGCTGAAAAAGCTCAACGCACTCCCTACCTTTAATAAGCCGTTCTCTGAGTTAACGGTTGGCGATGAGCTAGTGGTGCCAGCGGGTCCAGCGCAGGTCGCGGTTAAATCAATGCCCGACCCTGAAAAGGCTGAGGGAGCCTATGTCGGCGTCGTCAAGCAGTTGGGCGGGATTGTCGCCTCGGACAACGCGGGCCGTGACGCAGCATCGATGGCCAAAGGGGCCGCGGTGGGCGCGATGAATCAGGAGGCGCAGGCCTGGTTAAACCAGTTTGGTACCGCTCGTGCGCAAATCAATGTGGATGACAAGGGCAATCTGTACGGCAGTGCCGTGGATATCCTGGTGCCCCTTGCGGATACCAAGCAGACGCTGTTGTTCTCCCAAGTGGGCGGGCGCAACCAGGACAGCCGCAATACGCTGAACTTTGGCGCGGGTGTGCGTCATCACATGACGGAGAAGTGGCTGCTGGGCCTGAACGCTTTTTACGATGTGGATGTGACGAACCATAATCGTCGATTGGGCGTCGGTGCAGAAGCCTTTCATGACAACCTGAAACTGGCCGCCAACTCTTACATGCGCCTGTCCAATTGGCGTCAATCGCGAGACTTTGCCGATTACGATGAGCGTCCGGCCAATGGCTTTGATATTCGCGCCCAGGCTTATCTGCCGTCTTACCCTCAGTTGGGGGGCAAGTTGATGTACGAGAAGTACTACGGTAAAGACGTGGGGCTATTTGGCAAAAATAATCGCCAGAGCGACCCTCAGGCAGTGACTGTCGGTTTAGAACATACGCCGTTCCCTCTGATGACCTGGGGTATTGATCATAAGTCTGGGTCCGGCGGGCAGAGTGATACCCAGGTTAAACTGGGATTTACTTATCGTTTCGGCGAGCCACTGTCCAAACAGGTTGACCCATCAGCCGTGGCGGCAATGCGCTCGGTGGCGGGCAGTCGCCTGGATTTGGTGGAACGTAATAACAACATCGTTCTGGATTACAAAAAACAAGTGCTGTTGAACATGAGCTTGCCGACCAAAACCGGTGTCGGGAGCAGTGCCGATACGCTGGTCGCCAGTTTGACCAGTAAGTACCCATTGGCCGCCATCGAGTGGGATACCTCGGCCCTGGTAGCCGCTGGCGGTTCGGCGACGCCTGATCCGACCAACAAGCTGGCCCTGAATTTTACTTACCCACCTGCGGTCAACACCTATCTGGTCAGCGCGATCGCCAGGGATGTGAATGGCAATAGCACGGCCCGTATCAGCACCTCGATCGTCACCAGCGTCAGTGGTGTGAGCGTGTCGCACGTGGTGGACAATAATGGTGCTGCGGCCAATGGCACTGAGACCAATCAAGTCACCATCACGATGCAGGATGGTAGCGGTGCGCCGCTGCAAGGCGAGGCCGTAACCTTCAGTGCATCGGCAGGAGCGATGCTGACCTCCGTCAGTTCGCGAGCCAATGCGCGTAAAAACGCGCCCGCACGCAGTGCGGGCGACGTCACACTCAACGAAACAACCAACGCGCAGGGCAAAGTCTCGGTCCAGGTGACGAATGTCCAGGCGGGGGACATGGCCCTGCACGTCAGCTACGGCAGTGGCGCGGCGGCGAGTAGCTTTGATGTACCTATGAGCTTTTCGGCGTACCAGTTCATTGCCGCACTGAGCGTAGCAAACAATAATGCACCGGCAGATGGCACCACACCGATTACGGTGCAAGCCACTGTGACTGACGCCCTCAACAATCCGGTGTCCGGTCAGGAAGTGACATTTACAGTTGAGGCGGGCAGCGCGACGGTAGGCAGCAAATCAGTGCTCACTGATGCCTTGGGTGTGGCCAGTACAACGCTGAGCAGTACCGTGCCGGGTAGTAATACAGTGAAAGCCAGCATCAACGGCAGCGAGCGCACTGTGGGCACCACGTTTGTGGCGGATGCCGGTACGGCTGAAATCGCCGCGGGCAGCCTGATTGTTCTGGCTGACGGTGCCAATGCCAACAACACTGACACCAACAGCGTGCAAGTGACGGTGACCGATGCCAATGGCAACCCGGT
>NZ_JAQZAB010000103.1:0-133774 GCF_028640915.1 Pseudomonas sp. B3G-3
TGCTTATTCAACGGATGGATTTCACGGCATGCTGGATGCTAACGCTACCCATATTTCCCTGACGATCGAAGGCGCCTCGGTCGACCTTCAGGTCCTCAGTTTCGTTGGCCGCGAAGCCCTCAATCAGCCCTTCTGCTTCGATATCGAACTGGTCAGCGCACGTCCCGACCTCAAGCTCGAGGAGCTGCTGCACAAGCCGGCCTGCCTGACCTTTGGCGGCTTAGGCAAAGGCAGTGGCAAAGGCCTGATCCATGGCCTGGTGTACCGCATCGCCCAGGGTGATTCCGGGCGCAAGCTGACCCGCTACAGCATCAGCCTGACCCCGCAGCTCAACTACCTGCGCCACAGCTTCAACCAGAAGATCTACCAGCACCTGAGCGTGCCGAAGATCATCGCCCAGGTCCTCGAGGCCCGCGGCATCCTGGCCGACGCCTACAGTTTCCAGCTCGGCGCCACCTACCCGGAGCGGGTCTACTGCACCCAGTACGACGAATCCGACCTGCACTTCATCCAGCGCCTGTGCGAAGAAGAAGGCATTCACTTCCACTTCCAGCACAGTGCCGGCGGCCACAAGCTGGTGTTCGGCGACGACCAGACGGTGTTCCGCAAGCTGGCGGCGGTGAACTACCAGCAGGACTCGGGCATGGCCGCCGAGCAGCCGGTGATCAAGCGCTTCAACCTGCGCCTGGAAACCCGCACCAGCCGCGTCAGCCGCCGCGACTACGACTTCGAGAAACCACGGCTGCTGCCCGAAGGCGCGGCCAAGTCCGGGGTCATGCCGGACCTGGAAGACTACGACTACCCCGGCCTGTTCACCCAGCAGGCCCGCGGCAAGCAACTGGCGACCCGCGCCCTGGAACGCCACCGCAGCGACTACCAGCTGGCCGAAGGCAAAGGCGACGAGCCGAGCCTGGTCAGTGGCCACTTCCTGACCCTGGCCGAACACCCGCGCAGCGAATGGAACGACCTGTGGCTGCTGCTGGAAGTCATCCACGAAGGCAAGCAGCCGCAGGTGTTGGGCGAGAACATCACCAGCGACGTCACCAGCCACAAGGACGACTTCCACCAGGGCTACCGCAACCGCTTCCTCGCCACGCCCTGGGACGCCCACTACCGCCCGCCGCTGGAACACCCGAAACCCAAGTCCCTGGGCAGCCAGACCGCCGTGGTCACCGGGCCCAAGGGCGAAGAAATCCATTGCGACCAGTACGGGCGGATCAAGGTGCAGTTCCACTGGGACCGCGACGGCCTGGCCGACGACAACACCTCCTGCTGGGTCCGCGTCGCCAGCGGCTGGGCCGGCAAGGCCTACGGCGGCATCGCCATCCCGCGGATCGGCATGGAAGTGCTGGTGACCTTCCTCGAAGGCGATCCCGACCAACCGCTGGTCACCGGCTGCCTGTACCACAAGGAAAACGTGGTCCCCTACGACCTGCCGGCGAACAAGACCCGCAGCACCTTCAAGACCCTCAGCTCGCCGGGCGGCAAGGGCTATAACGAACTGCGCATCGAAGACAAGAAAGGCGCCGAGCAGATCTACCTGCACGCCCAGCGCGACTGGGACGAAAACGTCGAGCACGACCAGCGGATCCGCGTCGGCAACGAACGCCACGACACGGTCGAAGCCAACACCCTGACCGAACTCAAGGCCGAAGAACACCGCATCACCCACCTCGACCGCAAGAGCGAAATCCGCGCCAACGACCACCTCACCGTGGCCGTCACCCAGCACGCCAACATCGGCACCGCGCAATTCGTCGAGGCCGGCCAGGAGATTCACTACAAGACCGGCAACATCGTAGTCCTGGAAGCCGGCGCCGAACTCACCGCCAAGGCCGGCGGCAGCTTCGTCAAGCTCGACGGCGGTGGCGTGACCATCAGCGGCGCCGATGTGAAGATCAATTCCGGGGGCGCGCCGGGAACGGGATCGGGGCTAGCGATTTTACGGCCCTTGCCACCGGGTGCCGCCGACCAGGATAAAGCCGGGGCACTATTGGAAAATGCTCCCCGTAGCCATAAAGCGCGTTATCTGCTTCAGGATGAGAAAACAGGTACGCCATTGGTAGGCATCCCTTACACATTGAAGCTGGCTGATGGCACCCGTATTGCCGGTTATACCAACGAAGAAGGAAAAACATTTCAGGCTCACAGCACTAACCCGGCTGAAGTGGAGTTATTAACTCCCGTTCGCAAGCCAGAGCCTGAAGAACCATTGATCAGGGCGGGTGAGAGCGCACCAAAGGAAATGACCCTTGACTTCAAAAACGCCAATCCGGAGGGCTGACAAATGGCGGTAATGCAACCACCTCAAACCCCGCAGGGCTGTACCAGCACCAGTATTGAAGGCACCGTCAAACAAGCGCCATTGCCCAATCCGGATAACAAACCGTACTTGATGGAGAAAGCGAATTACGCTTCGCGGTTTCCGAAGTTGTCCATCAAGAAGGCAAAGGACGGTGGTGTCACAGGCCTGGAACTCAAGCAACTTGTCATGAGTGGCTTGGTCCGTGCGGACGAGTACCGCTGGGATTTCCGCTGGGACTATAAAGCGGAAGTCTGTTTCGACATGGCATCCCTTCCACCCAAACCATTTCTCAGTTCCTCGTGGCTTGGCGAGGATAAGAAGCCCGATCCATTGCGGCGTCATACCTTATTTCCGTTTCCCAAAGGATCGGTCAAAGGCTTACTACGACGCCCGGACGTCATCATCGTAAAAGACCGGAGCCTTCGTTGGCCAGGACAAGCAGGTGCAGATCATCAGGGCGTTGCTCACCCCGATAATCTGGAGCGGTTGGTGGAGGTGAAGTTTCCGGGGGACAAGCTTTACCCCGATCAGGAACGAGCTTATTTGCTGATAGCGGGTGGGCGCCGTCGATTTTCGGTTCTTGAAATCAATGACTGTCGCGATGATGGTGATCGCGAACGAGACCGGCAATACAACAGAGAGCACAAGCCAACGGGTGAATTCAATCCTCAACAATGGCCGACACTGTTGCCTCCCCCTCGAAATCCGGATGAGCCACCCCGACCTGCGCCTGTTCCAGTTCCAGCCTACGGGCCAGCGTCAACACCGAGACCTGCTCATGTGGAAAGCTGGACCCAACAGGTTCAATCCGCGGTAGATGGCCTGTTGGAACAGGGTGCTCAAGGTATTAGGCAACTGTCCCAAGAAGTCCAACAGCATCTGGAGGATGCTGCAACTTGGTTGGGAATTAAAGGTGAATGGGTTCGTCGTGAGTCGCAAAAAGCGTGGGAATGGATAAGTGAGACCGGTGCGCAGGTAATTCGCTGGACGGATGAGCAATTGCGAGCCATCTGGAAAGAGGTACAACGATATACAGATATTACCTTGGAGGCTCTGCGCGAAATCGACTGGGTACAGGTGATGATTGACGTGGGTATCGTCGTCGCAACCGTGGTTGTGGCTATTGCAGTAGGGGCGGCAGTTGTCGCCGCAGGCATCCCAGCCAGCATCGTGGCTGGTCTGCTGGTCATTGTTCGTTTGGCCCAAGTTTCCTGGGCCTTGCTGGTCACAATTTTGGGTGGTGCGGCAGTCACTGCCACGGCCACTGCCGGCTAAATGAGAGAGCGCATGAACGCATTAGAAAAGCTGGACCAACAAGCACCCGACCTTGTTTTCGAACTGCCGGACGGGAAGCCCGTCGTGAGGCTAGGTCTGATCCTCACTCTGTATTTCAAACAAGGCTACACGAGCGAGACCAAAGAAAACGTCCTAGGGTGTTTCCGCCGTTTTTACGAAGAGTATCAGTCCTGTCTCAAATGTATGGTCTACGGCCGCCATCAAAAGTTGACCTCTGCCCATTTCGAAAAAGCTCAACAGGCCATTTCAAAGAGCGATGGCAATGAAGAGTTCAGTTTTTTCCTAGGCAGTGCTCCTGAGGAAACAGAAGCCGACGAATACTCCCTTTCTGCAATGAATTCGTTTGAAATTCATGGTGACAAACTCCGTTCTTACATCAAACTTGTGATGCCCTGGAGCCTTCTCAAAGAGCCTGGCGGTCGTTTACGGTTTCAGGAGTGGGTCGTCTATTTGTGTGACCAGGTCAAGGCAGAGCACGGATACGGCGGTTTATCGAGCATCTTGCCTTATGACTACCACAGCTATATCCCCACCGAGTATCAACTGGCTCAGCAGTATTGCGGGCTGGAAGTTGACTCCATGCCCCATGCCTCGTCAATCGAACTGCTGGATGTCATCAAGGGGGTCAACTGGTTCACCGTTTTAGGCAAAGAGTTTGTGGATTACCTGGGCGGTGAATCATCGCTTCGCCATGCGTTCAGCGGGCGCGGTGATATTGAGGTATTGACCTACAGCAACGGTCTTATCATTCAAGCGGGTGAGTATCCGGAGCTCGGAAAACTGGAGGATGGCCCTCCGCCGTCTTACGTAGCAGTGAATAAAGTAATCAAACCGATCCGCATTCAAAACCCTGATCAATTGCATCCATATTCACCCTATGGAGATGGCTTTGAGGAGGATAGTACCGCTCGCTGGTATGCGCGGTTCGATCAGGAAGATGCCCAGTCAAAGATTCCCGCACGCCTTGAAGCCGGCCAGCCTTGCAGTGTAGCGGGGTACTGGTTTACTCCCGCTAAAGCCAACTCCCGACGCTATTTCAACCTGGGGGAGACGATGCCGAGTTTCACCGGTTCGAATTGGGGCGATACGCTTTGGTATTGGTCGGCTGAGAAGTAAAAAACGAGGAGTGCACTACGCATGTCTTGAGAAATCTCTACGGGCAGATGCCCGACCTGATTCCAAGCTGAATGCTGCTCTCAAACGATATTTCATGTCGTCCGCATTTTGAATGAAAGTGCCCCGCAAAGAGGGGCACTTCAAGTTCCCGCAGTGGTTGTAATTAAGCTCGAACCTTCCAGCCCATCACGTCCATCAGGTCGCAACTGTCGCGAAGCAGAATGGCGCTGGCGTTGGCCATGTGTTGCAGATCGACGCAGTCGGCATCTTTCAGTTCTACCCGTGCGAGGCTTTCCATCAATTGGGTGACGGCGAGCAGGCGGGCGCTGCTATTGGCGTGGAGGACATCGAGCGGGGCGTTTCTGTCGATCAGCAGGCAGGGGATCGTGCAGTCGATGCTGGTGAGGGGGATGTATTGCTTGTTCATGGGTAACTCTCCTTGTTTTCAAGAAGCCGCCCGGTATCCGTCGCCAAACAAATGAGGGTGGCAGCTGTGCGCGGGTTGGCGAACCGGTGAAACTCAAGGAAAGAACCGGCAGACCCGAAGGTCTCCCACGCACAGCCACCATTGAGCTTTTGCGAAGGCATAGCTTCGCAGAAGGCTAAAGGCACTGAGGTGCTTTTCCAAAATTTCTTTTCCAGGTCGCCAAACCCGGTCGCCATATGGGCGAGCGGGGACTATAAGGTGCCGGCTTCAGGAGGCGCAAATCGAGGTTATTTGCAAATCTTGCAGGATCAGTTTCGTAGTCAGTCCTCTCCCTCGTGCTGCAGTTCGAACAGCAGCAGCGAGCGCCCGGTCACCGAGTACTGGTGGCCGAACTCGAAGCGTTCCTGGCCTTTCACCGAAGGCTGGTTGGTGTCGAGCATGCAGGTCCAGAAGCCGCCATCGGGCACTTCCGGCAGGCAGAAGTTGACGATGTCGTGATGGGCGTTGACCACCAGCAGCAGGGTCGCGTCGGCGCCGGGGCGGCGGATTCCGGTTTCCTGGGCGCGGCCGTCGAGCAGCATGCCCAGGCAGCGGCCGTGGCTGTCCTGCCATTGTTCGATGGTCATTTCGCTGGCGTCCGGGGCGAGCCAGGTGACGTCCTTGACCCCGATGTCCTCGTTGTAGTTGCCCACCAGGAAGCGTCCGCGGCGCAGGATCGGATAGGCCATGCGCAGCTTGACCAGGCGCTTGACGAACTTGAGCAGCGACTTGCCGTCGTCGTCCAGGTCCCAGTTGACCCAGCCGATTTCGCTGTCCTGGCAATAGGCGTTGTTGTTGCCGTGCTGGGTGCGGGCGAACTCGTCGCCGGCGACGAGCATCGGCGTGCCCTGGGCCAGCAGCAGGGTGGCGAAGAAATTGCGCATCTGGCGCAGGCGCAGCGCATTGATCTGCGGGTCGTCGGTGGGGCCTTCGACGCCGTGGTTCCACGACAGGTTGTGGTTGCTGCCGTCCTGGTTGTCCTCGTCGTTGGCTTCGTTGTGCTTGTCGTTGTACGACACCAGGTCGTGCAGGGTGAAGCCATCGTGGGCGGTCACGAAATTGACAGAGGTATAAGGCCGCCGGCCGCGCTGGTTGAACATCTCGCCGGAGGCGGTCATGCGCGCGGCGAAGTCGGCGAGCTGGCCGTCGTCGCCTTTCCAGAAGGCGCGCACGGTGTCGCGGAACTTGTCGTTCCACTCCACCCAGCCCGGTGGGAACCCGCCCACCTGATAACCGCCGGGGCCGATGTCCCACGGCTCGGCGATCAGCTTCACCTGGCGCAGCACCGGGTCCTGGCGGCAGGCTACGAGGAAGCTGTGGCGCTCGTCGAAGCCATCGTGATAACGCCCGAGAATGGTCGCCAGGTCGAAGCGGAAACCGTCGACGTGCATTTCCGTGGCCCAGTAGCGCAGCGAGTCGGTGACCATCTGCAGCACGCAGGGGTGGCTCAGGTCGAGGGTATTACCGGTCCCGGAGTCATTGATATAGAAGCGTTTGTCGTCGGGCATCAGGCGGTAGTAGGAGGCATTGTCGATGCCGCGCATGGACAGGGTCGGGCCTTGCTCGTTGCCTTCGGCGGTGTGGTTGTAGACCACGTCGAGTATCAGTTCGAGCCCGGCTTCGTGCAGGTGCGCGACCATTTCCTTGAATTCGGCGATCTTGCCACTGGCCAGGTAGCGCGGGTCGGGGGCGAAGAAGGCGATGCTGTTGTAGCCCCAGTAATTGGTCATGCCCTTGTGCAGCAGGTGCTGGTCGTTGACGAAGGCATGGATCGGCAACAGCTCTACCGAGGACACCCCGAGCTTGCGAATGTGCTCCAGCACATCGTCGACCATCAGCCCGGCGAAGGTGCCGCGCACCGCTTCCGGCACCGAGGGATGACGCATGGTGAAGCCGCGCACGTGAGTCTCATAAATGATCGTTTTGTCCCAGGGCACGCTGACCCGATGATCGTGGCCCCAGGTGTGGGCCGGGTCGATCACTTTGCATTTCGGCACGAAGGGCGCGCTGTCGCGCTCGTCGAAACTGAGGTCGGCATCGGGATGCCCGATGGTGTAGCCGAACAGTGCCTCGGACCATTTCAGCTCGCCCACCAGTTGCTTGGCATAGGGGTCGATCAACAGTTTGTTGGGGTTGAAGCGATGACCGTTGGCCGGGTCGTAGGGGCCGTGCACCCGGTAGCCGTAGATCAGCCCGGGATGGGCGTCGGGCAGGTAGCCGTGGAAGATCTCGTCGGTGTATTCCGGCAGTTCGATGCGTTCCAGTTCGACTTCGCCCGTGGCATCGAACAGGCACAGCTCGACCTTGGTGGCATTGGCCGAGAACAGCGCGAAGTTGACCCCCAGGCCGTCCCAGGTCGCGCCGAGCGGGAAGGGCAGGCCTTCGCGGATGCGCGAGGGTTCGGTCGCTGGCGAGGTTTTCGGCGTGGTGGCTGTTTTGGACGTGGTCATGGAGGCTCCTGGGAATCAGATGGGCGAACAGGCTCCCTGTGGCGCACGGGCGCGCCACGCACATGGGCAAGGCCGGCAGTGGAGGGTGGCGCGAGCGCCTTGGCGAAAGGTCGTCAGCTGGCCGCTGGCTTGCGCGGTGCTCGTGGCTTTTTCGCCGTGCTGCTTTTGCCTTCGGGCGGCACCTTTTCTCCAGGAGGCGTCCTTTCTCCAGGAGGCACAAGGGGTGCCGCCGCCGCGGGTTTGGTGACGGCCTTGGGCTTTGTCGCGGGCTTGCCAGGCTTGGCGCTGGCGGCGCGGGTCGCCCTGGGTGGTTTGCTCGGGGCCAGGGCCTCGGCTTCGGCCAGCTTGCGGGCCATTTCCCAATGCCGGTGTTCCTGGCCGTCGGGCCGGCCTTCCGATTCCCAGATTTGATAGGCGAACTCACGAATGCGTTTGTCGTCGGTACTCATCGCAATGCTCCTGAACTGAACTCAAGTTTGGATGAAGAGGTTGACCGGGAAATCCCGCAATGCGCTGCTGATCATCAGATCCTTGTGGGGTGTGACTGCCCCCGTGGAAAAAAGTCCTTTCAGGTTTTGTCCTGGCGCGGCGAATGGCAGATGCACTCGCGTATCGCCCCAATCCGGCGCGTCGACCCGGGGGTGCGCGCCGCTTTCCAGCAGCCCGGCGACCAGCCTGGGCACTATCACCACGGCGCGCTGGCCCTGGTGTTCGCGCATGAAGGCCAGCACCTTGTCGGCGTGTCGGCCCTGTACTTCCAGCGGCTGGTAGGTGCCCCGGCGAAACAGCTGCGGGTACTCGCTGCGGCGCTCCAGCGTGGCGGCGATCAGGGCCTGCTTGATGCGCCCGTCGCGCCAATTCGCCAACAGTTCCATGGTTTCGCCGCAGGGGTCCAGAGCCTGCTGTCGGGTGGCGAAGTCCACCGGGCGGCGGTTGTCCGGGTCCACCAGGCTGAAGTCCCAGAACTCGTTGCCCTGATACAGGTCCGGCACGCCGGGCACGGTCATGCGCAGCAAGGATTGAGCCAGGCCGTTGAGGGCGCCAGCGGGCGCGATGCGCTGCACGGCTGTGCCTATGGCGCTGCGCAACGGCAGGCCCTCGGGGCTGAGCAACAGCCGCTCGATAAACTGGTGGACTGCACTTTCATAGGCCTCGTTGGCCGCCGCCCAGCTGCTGTGCAGCTTGGCTTCGCGCAGGGCTTTTTCCTGCCATTGCCAGAGGCGCCGGGCATAGTCCCGCAGGCCCTGGCTGTCGTCGCTGTGCAGTTCCAGTGGCCAGCTGCCGAGCAGGGCCTGATAGAGAATCAGCTCGTCACCGGCGCCGGGCGCCTGGGGATCGCTGCGCAGGGCCTGGGCCAGGCTGCGCCAGTGTTCGACCTGTGCGACGTACCAGGGGCTGAGTTCGCTGAGCACCGCCAGGCGCGCGCGGGCATCTTCGCCGCGCTTGTGATCGTGGGTGGCGCTGGCCAGCAGGTTGTCGGGGAAGGTCGCCAGGCGCTCGCGGCAGACCGCGTGGAAAGCTTCCACCGGGGCGCAGAACTGCTCGGTGGAAAAACCCACGTCGTTGCGCGACAGCAGCACCGCCGAGCGATAGAGCGCGGTGTCTTCCACCGCCTTGGCCGCGGTCGGCGAGGTCAATTGCTGGAAGCGCACGCAGGCATGCTTGAGCACCTTGCGCTGGCGCCCCGGTGGCAGCTGGCGCCAGCCGCGGCCGCCGAGCCACTGTTGCAGGTAGGCCAGCACCGGCCAGTCGGCTTCGCCCAGGGTGTCGCGGGCGCCTTGCAGGGCCTGCTGGAAAAACGCCTCGTCCGCCGCCGAGCGCCCGCAGGCGCCGATGTAGGTGCGGTACACCGGGAAGTGCACGATCAGTTCCTGCAAGGCGCGGCGGATGGCGCCCAGGGTCAGGTCGCGGCTCATCACGTCGTTGCGCGCCACTTGCAGCAGGGCCTGGGCCACGCTTTCGAAGTCGCTGGCCAGCGAGCCGTTGAGCAACTGCTGGCGCGCCAGCCGGGCTTCTTCGAGAAAGGCCGCCGGGCGTTCGCTGTGCCGGCTCCAGAGTTCGGCCAACGGCTCGGCGCCTTGCGGGTCGTGTTGCAGCAGCGACAGCTGGTTCATGAATTCATAGCCGGTGCTGCCGTCCACGCACCAGTCGCGGCGCAGGGTTTCGCCGGCGCCGAGGATCTTTTCCACGTAGATCGGCAGGTGCTGGCCGGGGCGCAGCGCATCGACCCGGCGCCGCAGTTTGCGGCAGTAGCCGCGGGGATCGGCCAGGCCGTCGATATGGTCGATGCGCAGCCCGTCCACCAGGCCGGCGGCGATCAACTGGAAGATTTTCCCGTGGGTGGCCTCGAACACCGCCGGGCGCTCGACCCGCAGCCCACCCAGTTCGTTGATGTCGAAGAAGCGCCGCCAGTTGATGTCGTCCGCCGCGGTGCGCCAGCTGGCCAGGCGATAACTCTGTTGCTCCAGCAGGGCGTGCAGGCGGGCGAAGCCCTCCGGCTGGCGCGCGTCATACTGCGCCAGCTGCTGCTCGATGGCCGCGCGGACCTGTGGGGCACTGGCGGCGTCCTGCAATTGCCGCTGCAAGGGTTCGGCCTGGGTGTGGGCGTCGGGTTGGTAGCGCAGGGTGCTGAAGGCATCGGCCAGTGGCTTGAGGCGCTCGGCCGATTCGGCGTCGAGCTCGCCCGGGACCCGCAGCAGCTCGCCATAGTCGCTGGGGCAGATCGGGAAGTGATGCTGGTAATGCTCGACATGGAACTCGCCCCGTTCGGCATCGAAGCACAGCCGCAGCGTGCCTTCCTGCAGGGCCACGCCGTAGTCGCTGCCGAGGAACGGCAGCAGCAACTGGCCTTCCATCAAGGGGTCGGGGGAATGCCACTGGATATCGAAGAATTCGCCGTAAGGGCTCAGGCGGCCCCAGCGCAGCAGGTCCTGCCACCAGGGATTGTCCGCACCGCCGACCGCCATGTGATTGGAGACGATATCCAGCAGCAGGCCCATGTCGTGCTGGCGCAGGCTGCGGACCAGGCGTTCCAGCGCGGCCTCGCCACCCAGCTCGGGGTTGACCCGGGTCGGGTCGACCACGTCGTAGCCGTGCATCGAGCCGGCGCGGGCGCACAGCAGCGGCGACGCGTACAGGTGGCTGATGCCCAGGCGGGCGAAGTAGGGCACCAGCGGCACTGCGTCGTCGAGGCTGAAGCCGCGATGAAACTGCAGGCGCAAGGTAGCCCGCACAGGCCGGGTCGTCGCTTGGTTCATCGGTCGCGCTCGTGGGCCTGCAGCCGGGCGCAGGCCAGCAGTTCCAGGCGGCGCGCGGCGTCCGGGTCGTCGAGCAAGGCCGCGCTGCTGCCGGCCAGGCGCCGGCGCCAGTTGGGATGGCTGTCGAGGGTGCCGGGCAGGTTGGCCTGTTCGTCGATGCCCAGGGCGTCTTCCAGGGGTAGCAGCACCAGCGGCGCACGGGTATGGCCGAGGAAGCGCACGCTGGCGTCCACCACCTGGTCGGCTTCGTGGGTGGCTATGTGGGGAGCTTCGCGAAAGTTCTGTGGGTCGCGGCTCAGGGCGTGGCGCAGGCCCTCGCGTTCGCGCTGGCGGTGTTCGCGCCAATGGGTTTCGCCGCTTGCGTCCACCAGGCCCAGGCGCGCGCTCCAGTCGATGTCGCGGCCCTGCCACCAGCCGTTGAGGGTCGGCAGGTCGTGGGTGCTGGTGGTCGCCAGGGCGTTGTCCGGCCAGTCGAGGATCGGCCGGAAATGCGTGCCATGCTCCTGCTCGAACAGCAGCACGCGCATGCCGAGCATGGCCCGCGCGCTGAGTTTTTCCCGCAGGCCGTCGGGCACCGTGCCGAGGTCTTCGCCGAGGACGATCGCCTGGTGCCGGTGCGACTCCAGGGTCAGCAGGCGCAGCAGGTCGTCCACCGGGTAATACAGGTAGGCGCCGTCGCAGGGCGGGGCGCCGAGGGGGATCACCCACAGCCGCTGCAGCCCCATCACATGGTCGATGCGCAGGCCGCCGGCATGGGCGAAGTTGGCCCGGAGCATTTCGATAAAGGCGTGGAAGCCATTGCGCACCAGGCCCTCCGGGGAGAAAGCGGAAATGCCCCAGCCCTGGCCCTGGCGATTGAGAATGTCCGGCGGCGCGCCGACGGTCAGCGCCGCCAGCAGTTCGTCCTGGCGGCTCCAGGCCTGGCTGCCGCCGCCGTCGGCACCCACCGCCAGGTCGGCGATCAGGCCGATGCCCATACCGCTGCTGCGGGCGGTGCTCTGCACGCGCTCCAGGCAGCGGGCGATCAGCCATTGGCAGAAGGCATAAAAGCCGATGTCGCTGGCGTGTTCCACGGCGAAATGCGCCAGCGCCGGGCTGCGCGGGGTGCGCCAGGCATCGGGCCATTCGCGCCAGTCGAGGCTTTCGCCACGGGCCGCGCGCTGGGCCTGGATGGCTTCGAAGCGGCAGTGGTTTTCCAGGGCCTCGCCGCTGGCGTGGCGGAAACTGGCGAAATCCTGGTGCAGCGGATGTTCGCCCTGGCAGAAACCTTCATAAAGCGCGCGCAGGACTTTCTGCCGAGCCTGGGCCGCCACCGGCCAGTCGACCATCGGCTGTTGTTCCAGCTGTTGCAGCTGCGGCCCCAGGCCACTGGCGTCGATGGCGCTGCGCCAGGCCCGCTCGCCGAGAATGGTCCCGGGCGCGGCGTACAGGCTGTTGAGAAACAGCCGGCTGGACGGCGAATAAGGGCTGTAGCGTCCGGTGTCGCTGCTGAACATGGCATGCAGCGGGCTGATGGCAATGGCCTCGGCGCCCCGTTCGCCGGCGACCCGGACCAGGTCTTCCAGCGCCTGGGTATCGCCATAACCGCCATCGCCGCTGCGGCGCAGCGAATACAGCTGCACGCTCAGGCCCCAGGCGCGGGGCGTGGCCTGGTCCACGGCGTCGGCGACGCTGTAGCAGCGCTCGGGCGCCACGGCCAGGGTGAAGTGCTGGCCGGCGATGCTCACCTCCTGGTAACCCACCGGCACCAGGCCCGGCAGCATGGAGTTGGCGTCCAGCTTGAGGTTGAGCACGCTGCCGTCTTCCAGGTGGATTTCGCAGGGCGTGTCCGGGGCGAAGTAATGCCCCAGGTCCAGGCCCTGGCCGGCATCGGCGGTCAGCAGCGGTGGCAGTTGCCGGCTCTGTTGCACCTGTAGCAGCTGGCGCAGGCTGGCTTCGATCTGCTGGTCGTTGTCGGCCGGATGGCCGAGGCTGGCCAGCACGCTTCGCAGCACCCGCGGCTCGACCCGTTGCGGGCGGCCGTTGGCGTCGATCCAGTCGACGGCCAGGCCGGCTCGGCTGGCGAGGATTTCCAGTTGCGCGTCGCTCATGGGCGTTCTCCGTCAAGGTCAGGCAGTGGGGCGGCCACGCCGAGGCTGACCAGTGCGCTATAGGGGGCGAGATAGCCTTGCTGCAAGCGTTCGAACGCCTGGGCCGGGTAATCGAACAGGCGCTGCGTGGTATTCGGTGGCCGTTGCTCGACCTGGTGCGGGCTCAGGTTGAGGTCGATGCGCAGCTCCTGGCCATTGCCCAGGCGCCAGCGGGCACACAGGGCGCCCTCGGCCAGCACCTCGGCGCCCAGGGCTTCGGCGCCGGGCAGGCAGGGCACGATGTGCTCGCGGCGCAGTTGCAACAGTTGGCGATACAGCGCCAGGGTCTGTTCGCCCTGGGCTGGGTCCGCCTGCGGCCTCGACGCGAGGAAGGTGTCCGGCGCGTTCGGGTCGGGAATCTGCTCGCGTTTATGCGGATCGGCGAAGGCGCTGAAGGCGGCGAATTCGTCGCGCCGGCCTTCGCGCACCGCATCCGCCAGTTCGCCGTGGTGGCTGGTGAAAAACAGGAAGGGCTGCGGCGCCGCCAGCTCGTCGCCCATGAACAGCAGCGGAATCATCGGCGACAGCAACAACAGCACCGTGGCCGCCCGCAACGCCTGTGGCTCGGCCAGGCGCACCAGGCGTTCGCCGAAGGCGCGGTTGCCGATCTGGTCGTGGTTCTGCAAAAACAGCACGAAAGCGCTGGGCGGCAGGTGGCCGCTGGGTTCGCCGCGAGCGGTGCCGTGGCGCGTGACATGGCCCTGGTAGGCGAAGCCCTGGCTCAGGCAGCGCGCCAGTTTCTCGGTGGGGCGTTTGGCGAAGTCGGCGTAGTAGGCGTCGGTTTCGCCGGTGAGCAACACATGCAGGGCGTTGTGGCCGTCGTCGTTCCACTGCGCATCGAAGTGCTGCTCCAGCAGGCTGGCCTGGTTGTACTCGTTTTCCACGGTCAGCCAGACCTGTCGCGCCGGGTCGATCCGTTGGCGTACCCGCTGCGCCAGTTCGGACAGGAAGTCCGGGTCGTCGATCGCATGCACCGCGTCCAGGCGCAGGCCGTCGAAGCGGTACTCCAGCAGCCACATCAGGGCATTGTCGATAAAGAAGTCGCGTACCGGCTGGCGGCGAAAGTCGATGGCCGCGCCCCAGGGCGTATGCCGGTCTTCCCTGAAGAAGGCCTTGGCGTAGTGGTGCAGGTAGTTGCCGTCGGGGCCGAAGTGGTTGTAGACCACGTCGAGCATCACCGCCAGGCCCAGGCCGTGGGCGCAGTCGATCAGGTGCTTGAGGTCGTCGGGCGAGCCGTAGGAGGCTTCCGGCGCATAAGGCAGGACGCCGTCGTAGCCCCAGTTGCGATCGCCGGGAAACTCCGCCAGGGGCATCAGCTCAATGGCGGTGATGCCCAGCTGGGCCAGGCGCGGCAAGTGTTTTTCCACTTCGCGGTAACCGCCCAGCACCCCCACATGCAACTCGTAGATCACCGCCTGGTGCCACGGCCGGCCTTGCCAGTGCGGGTGCCGCCAGCGATAGGCCCGGGGATCGACCACCAGGCTGGGGCGATGGACATCGCCGTCCTGGGCCCGGGATGCCGGGTCGGGGACGCGGATCTCATTGTCGATGCTGAAGCGGTAGCGGGTGCCGGGCGGGCAATGGCCGACGACCATGAACCAGCCGTTGGCCTGGGGCAGCATGGGCAGCGACACGCCGTGTTCGAGTTCGACGCTGACGTGCTGCGCATCCGGCGCCCAGAGGGCGAAGCGGGTGCGCTGGGCATCGAGTGGAACGGTGCCGTGGGGCCAGGTTTCCAGTGTCCTTGACGGCATCTTGGGGTGCCCTCTCAGGGTTTGGCCGATTTTCCCAAGGCCTTGGCCACCAGCTGTTCATAGAGTTCGGCGTAGGGCTCCACCGCCTTGCACCAGTTGAAGGGCGCGGCCATGGCCCGGCAGCGCATGGCGTTGAGCAACTGCGGATAGGCGAACACCTTGAAGGCGCGGCTCAGGGCCTCTTCGTAGCTGGCCACCGTGGACTCGTCGAACAGAAAGCCGGTGACGCCGTTCTCGATGGTGTCGGCCAGGCCGCCGGTATTGCGCGCCACCGGCAACGAACCGAAGCGCTGGGCGTACATCTGGCTCAGGCCGCAGGGCTCGTAGCGCGAAGGCATCAGCAGGAAGTCGCTGCCGGCGAACATGCGGCGGGCGTCGGTTTCGTTGAAGCCGATATTCACCCCGATGCGCCCGGGGAAACGCGCAGCCAGGGCGCGCATGGCCTGTTCTTCTTCCGGTTCGCCGCGACCGATAATGGCGATCTGGCCGCCGGACTTGACGATGTACTCGGCCACGCCTTCGGTGAGGTCCAGGCCTTTCTGGTAGACCAGGCGCGAGACCACGGCGAACAGCGGACCGCTGCCGGGGTCGAGGCCGAACATCCGCCGCACATGGGCGGCATTGGCGGCCTTGCCTTGCCAGTCGCCGATGGCGAAGGGCGTGGACAGGTGCGGATCGGTGGCGGCGTCCCAGCTTTCGTCGATACCGTTGGGGATGCCGCTGAGCAGGCCTTGCTGGGTCTTGCTGGCGAGGAAACCGTCAAGCCCGCAGCCGAAGGCCGGGGTGGTGATTTCCTGGGCATAGGTGGCGCTGACGGTGGTGATGTGGCTGGCGTAGGCCATGCCGGCCTTGAGGAACGACAGCTTGCCGTAGAACTCCATGCCTTCCTGTTGCAGGGCGTGTTCGGGGATGCCCAGCTCCGGGCAGGAGGCCAGGCTGACCACGCCCTGGTACGCCAGGTTGTGGATGGTGAACAGGGTCGGCGTGCGTTGCCCGCGCCAGTGCATATAGGCCGGCGCCAGCCCGGCGGGCCAGTCATGGGCGTGCACCAGGTCCGGGCACCAGTGGATCTGCGCCAGGTTGGCGGCGATGTCGGCGGCGGCCAGGCCCAGGCGGGCAAAGCGAATATGGTTGTCCGGCCAGTCGCGGCCGTTGTTGGCGCCGTAGGGCGTGCCTTCGCGCTCATAGAGTTCGGGGCAGATCAGCACATAGATCACCAGGCCGTCGGGCATGTCCATGCGCCCGATCTTGCAGGCCGGCAGGGCCGCGTGGCCGCCCAGCTCGCCAATGATATGAATCGGGTTTTCGCTGTGCATCACCTGCCGGTAGCCGGGGATCAGCAGGCGTACATCGTGCAGGTGCGCCATGGCGCGGGGCAGGGCCGCCGAGACGTCGCCCAGGCCGCCGGTCTTGACCAGGTCGGCGATTTCCGAGGTGACGAACAGGACCTTCTTGCGATTGGGGTTGTGGTGGATCAAGGGCAGTGACGTCTTGCCACCTGGGGCGAGAATCGATGTGGAGGCCGTCTCACCGGCCAGCGGCAGAGGATGCTTTCCCTGGGTTTGCAATACGGCACTGGTCATCTGTTTCTCCCGTTTTATTGATCTGTTCCTGGCATCTGCCGGCGGTGTCAAAAGGCCAATCCGGTGGCCGGGCACAAAAACGTTGCACATGCGAAAGCCGAACGCAGCCTCATGCGTCGACGCAAAGAGGGTGAAGGGGCCATTGCAAGGATTGCACCAGTCGCGAAGGCCCTACCTTTAACCTGACCCAAGGCGTGAGCCAAAAGTTTCGACTTTATTTCCTCGGGGATGACTGTCCGGTCACTTTTTGAATTCCAGTCTAGGACAGAAGTTAGAGCGCGGGCATGACGATTAGGTTTTCTCGGGGCGAAGGTTGCGCTGCCCTGGAATAAAGCCGACGAAAGGCAGTCTCGCGCACCGGCCGGGGGCGAGGTTTTCTGGCACGGGCGCGAAAACGGTGAGGGGGATGCAAGCAGGCGGTGCGGGGAAAAACCGCCCGCGCCCGATGATGGTGCAGGGCAGTGCTGGCGCAATGCCCGAGGTGGTTTCAGCCCAGCTGACGGATCGGCTGGCCGGCGGCCCAGGCCTGGATGTCCTCGATCATCTGGGTGAAGAACTGTCGGTAGTTCTGCTGGCTGACATAACCGACATGGGGCGTGGCCAGCACATTGGGCAGGCGGCGCAACGGATGGTCGAGGGGTAGCGGCTCCTGCTCGAACACATCCAGCGCCGCGCCGGCCAGGCGCCCGCGTTCGAGGGCGCTGATCAGCGCCGCTTCATCGACGATCGGCCCACGGGCGGTATTGACCAGCAGCGCCGAGGGTTTCATCCAGGCCAGCGCCTGGGCGTCCACCAGACCGCGGCTGCGCTCGCTGAGCACCAGATGCACCGAGAGCACGTCGGCCTGTTCGAACAACTGCTGCTTGTTCACGTAGGTCACGCCGGCCGCCGCGGCCCGCTCGGCGGTGAGGTTCTCGCTCCAGGCGATCACCCGCATGCCGAACACCTGGCCGAACTGCGCCACCCGCTGGCCGATGCTGCCCAGGCCGAGAATGCCCAGGGTCTTGCCGTGCAGGTCGCCGCCCAGCCCCTGTTGCCAGAGGCCGGCGCGCAGGGCGCTGGCTTCGCTGAGCAGGTTGCGGGTCTGGGCCATGATCAGCGCCCAGGTCAGCTCCGGCGCCGCGTGCTTGTAACTGTCGGTGCCGCACACCTGGATACCCAGGCTGGCCGCGGCCGCAAGGTCGATGGCGGCGTTGCGCATGCCGCCGGTGAGCAGCAGCTTGAGCCGCGGCAGGCTGCGCAGCAGGGCCGCGTCGAAACGGCTGCGCTCGCGCATCACGCAGATCACCTCGAACGGCGCCAGGCGCTCGCTCATGGCGGCGGTGTCGCTGGGGTAGTCATGGATAAAGCTGACCTGGCCAATGCCCGACAGCAGCGACCAGTCGACGACGTCACGGGCGACGTCCTGCCAATCATCGATTACCGCGATCTGCACACTCATGAAGGCTCCAGGGAAAACGCATCAATGTGACGCCAGCCAGCCCAGCAGGGCCTGGTGGAATTGCGCCGGTTCTTCCATCTGCGGGGCGTGGCCCAGGCCCGGGAATTCGATCAGGGTCGAGTGCGGGATAAGCCCGGCCACCTGCTTGCCCAGCACCTGGTAGTTGCCGATCCGCGCCTTGACCGCCGGCGGTGCGATGTCGCTGCCGATCGCCGTGGTGTCGGCGGTGCCGATCAGCAGCAGGGTCGGCATCTTCAGGTCCTTGAACTCGTAGTACACCGGCTGGGTGAAGATCATGTCGTAAATCAGCGCCGAGTTCCACGCCACCCGCGTGTGCCCGGGCCCCTGGTTGAGGCCGGCGAGCATGTCCACCCAGCGCTCGAATTCCGGCTTCCAGCGGCCGCCGTAATAGGTGCTGCGCTCATAGTTGCGGATACCCTCGGCCGACAGCTTGAGCTCGCGGGCGTACCACTGGTCGACGCTGCGGTAGGGCACGCCGAGGGCCTTCCAGTCTTCCAGGCCGATCGGGTTGACCAGCGCCAGTTGTTGCACCTGCTCGGGGTATTGCAGAGCATAGCGGGTAGCCAGCATGCCGCCGGTGGAATGGCCCAGCAGGCTGACCTGCTGGATGCCCAGCCGGTCCAGCAACTGCCGGGTGTTCTGCGCCAGCTGCTGGAAGCTGTATTGATAGTGCTCGGGCTTGCTGGAGGTGCAGAAGCCGATCTGGTCCGCGGCTATGACCCGGTAGCCGGCGTCGCTCAAGGCCTTGATCGAACTGTCCCAGGTCGCGCCGCAGAAATTCTTGCCGTGCATCAGCAACACGCTGCGGCCGTTGGGCGTGCCCTTGGCCGGCACATCCATATAGCCCATCTGCAGGGCCTGGCCCTGGGACTCGAAGGCAAAGTGCTGCAACGGGTAGGGATAGTCGAAGCCTTGCAACTCGGGACCGTAGGCCGGGCCTTGGGCGGCGAGGGCGGGCAGGGCGGCGGTCAGCAGCAGGGCGGGTAACCAGCGGGTGAGGCTCCAGCGGGTGGGGCTTAGGGACATACATGACCTCCGAGAGAATGGGGCGATCCTGGAGCGGCGCGATTAGCGCGACATTAATAAGCAGAGGCCATCGCCAGGGCGAAACGTTCCCTTCGTGGTCATGCTTATGAGCCTGGAGGCTTGCCCCGTCAGCTCAACCGACCCAGCCGAGGGTCATCCAGGCCAGCACGCCATAACGCGCACCCTTGGCCAGGGTGACGACCAGCAGGAAGCGTTTGAGCGGTTCGCCCATGACTCCGGCCACCAGGGTCAGCGGGTCGCCGATGATCGGCAGCCAGCTCAGCAGCAAGGACCAATGGCCATAGCGCTGGTAATGGTTGCGGGCGGTTTGCAGGTGGCGTGGGCCGACGGGGAACCAGCGGCGGTCCTTGTAGCGTTCCAGGCGCTGGCCCAGCCACCAGTTCACCAGGGAGCCGAGGACATTGCCGAGGGTGGCCACGGCCAGCAGCAACCACAGGTTGAACTGGCCGTTGAGCAGCAGGCCCACCAGCACGGCTTCGGATTGCAGTGGCAGCAGGGTGGCGGCGCCGAAGGCCGCCAGGAACAGGCCGAGGCAGGCGGTGAGGATCAATGGGCCGGGTAGTCCGCGACCACCACGTCCTTGCCGTCCTTGGTCAGGCCGATGACCTGGTAGGCATCGGCGGGCATGCCGTCCATTTCCATGCCGGGCGAACCCATGGGCATGCCGGGGGCGGCGACGCCGAGCAGGTCGTCGCGTTTGCTCAGGGCCAGCACCTGGTCGGCCGGCACATGGCCTTCGACGAATTTGCCGTTGATCACCGCGGTGTGGCAAGACGCCAGGCGCGGGGCCACGCCCAGGCGCTGCTTGACTTCGCTCATATTGCTTTCGACATGGTCGTTGACCTTGAAGCCGTTGGCTTGCAGGTGCTCGATCCATTTCTTGCAGCAGCCGCAGTTGGCGTCGCGGTGCACGTCGATGGGGATCAGGTCGGCGGCCTGGGCCAGGGAGCCGACGAGCAGGGCAGACAGGGCTGCCAGGCGCAGAGTGTTGTGCATAGGGAGTCTCTTGATCATCAGGGCGCCTCGGGGGCGCGGTCTTGGGCCGACAGGGTGGCGTATTTTGCTACTTTTCTCGAGCGCGGCGCGGCGCTTGTGTTTCAACGTTATACCAAGCGCTTGTCGTCCGGGCGCCGCGGTTTGTCTGGTGCTGCGCGTTATCGTTCATCGCGGGCAAGCCTCGCTCCTACACAAGCATGTGCATTCTCTGTAGGCGCGAGGCTTGCCCACGATGGGGGCGCCGCGGTTTGTCTGGTGCTGCGCGTTATCGTTTATCGCGAGCAAGCTTCGCTCCTACACAAGCATGTGCATTCTCTGTAGGCGCGAGGCTTGCCCGCGATAGCGGTCGCATCATTTCCGTGTTCATTCGGGAGCCGGGCTCAGGATGCCGAGCATGGCCACCAGGCCGACAATCAGCAGGGCCGCCGCCAGTTCCAGGAGCATGCTGCGACGCAAGGCGGGCAGGGCCGCCTGGGGCGAGGCCCGGTGCAGCGCCTGTTCCAGCTGCGGAACCAGATGGAAGCGGTTCAACGCGGCGAACACCAGCATGCTGGCGAACACCGCTACCTTCAGGCTGAGGAGCAGGCCGTAGGTGCTGGCGCTCAACGTTGCCAGGTCCGGGCCGACGATCAGCAGGTAATTGAGCACCCCGCTGAGGCTCAGGCTGACCACGATCAGTGTGCCCAGGCTGGCAAACCCCTTCAGGGCATCGAGCAGGTGGCCCGCCTGCTGTTCGCCTTCGCAGGCGCCACGGCGCAGCAGCAGGGCGAAAGCCGCCAGCGCCCCCAGCCAGGCGCCGGCGCCCAGCAAATGCAGGATGTCGCTGCCCAGGTGCAGGTAACGCTGGCCACCTTCGCTCATCGCCCCGTGGCCGCCCCAGGCCAGGCTGGCCAGGGCGGTCGCCGTGCACAGAATCAGGCCGTAGAGGGTAAATCTCGGCCAGCCACTGCTGAACAGAAGCAGCACGCCCGCCAGCAGCAACGCCGCCAGGCGCAGCAGCCAGCTTTGGCCGACATCGGTTTCCAGCACCAGCACGGGCACCAGCGCCGGGTCCAGTTCGGCCAGGCGGGTGGCGCCACTCATCGACAGCACCAGTTGCAGCAGCGCGGCGCCCGACAGCAGCGCGCCCAGCACCAGGGTGGTCGCCAGAGGCCGGCGAAAACGCCGGCGGCTCTGTGCACCACGCAGCCCGTAAAGGCCGAACAGTGCCAGGCCGAACAGCAGCATCAGGTCGAGGTACAGGGCAAAACGCAGGGCGACGTTGATGAGTTCGCCCATGGCTCAGTTGACTTCGAAGGTCAGGTTGCCGGTGATCGGATGGGTGTCGGCGGACACCGCCCGCCACTCGACTTTGTAGCTGCCCTTCGGTAGCGGGGTGGCGGGGCTGATGATCATGCTTTTCGGATCGCTGCCGCCGGCCACGCTGGCCTTGACCGGCATCGGTGCGTGGCTCATCCCGGGCATGCCGGTCATTAGCAATCGGGCCCCGGAAAACTTGGTGGTGAGGGGTTCCGAGAATTGCAGTTCGATCTTCGCCGGTGCCGCGCCCTTGGCGCCTTCGGCCGGGGTCGAGGCCAGCAGCTTGGGGTGCGCCTGGGCGACGCCGGCGAGGGTCAGGCCGGCACCGAAAGTGACGGCAATGGCGAGATGCTTGAGGTAGGACATGCAAGGCTCCAGGCGGCATTGGCCGCGTGATGTTTTTAGTTATCTATTGAAGGGAGGTCAGAACCACAGGCGCACACCGAGCACCAGGCGGGCTTCGCTGCTGTCTTCGCCTTCTTCACGGGCGTAGTCCGCGGTCTTGCCGTAGCTGCGGCTCCAGGTCACGCCGACGTAGGGCGCGAACTGGCGGTGCAGCTCGTAGCGCAGGCGCAGGCCGGCTTCCAGCGAGGAGAGCCCCGAGCCAATGCCGCGTTGCGGGTCGTTCTTACCGTACAGGCTGACCTCCGCGTTGGGCTGCAGGATCAGACGGTTGGTCAGCAGGATGTCGTATTCGGCCTGGAGCCCCAGGGCACTCTGGCCGCCTTCGCCGAGGTAGGCGGTGGCCTGGCTTTCGAAGTTGTACAGGGCCATGCCTTGCAGCCCGAGGGCGGCCCAGGTCTGCGGCGCGCCGGGCTTGAAGTCCTGGCGCACGCCACTGACCACATCCCACCAGGGGCCGATGGCATGGCCCCAGAGCGCTTCGACCTGGGCGTTTTCGGTCCGGCCGTTAGTGCGCTCGCCCTCGCTGCGCAGCCACAGTCGGTCGATGTCGCCGCCAATCCAGCCGTTCATTTCCCAGGCCAGGGCACTGCCATCATCGGCGTCCTGGTATTCCAGGCGGTCGACCAGCCACAGCGAGTTGATCGCCTTGTCGTGCACGCCATGGCCGGCCATCGGCGGGAAGGCGGCGCGGCGGTCGGCATCGGTGAGTACCGGGATCGGCGTGCGGCTTTGGGTGGGCGCCGCGGGTTCCATGGTCTGCAAGGGTTCGCCGTCCATGCCGGTCATCTGGCTGTGGTCCATGCCCGGCATCGGGTTGCCTGGCATGGCGGAGGCCGGCATGGACGAATGATCCATGCTGGAGTGATCCATGCTTTCGGCGGCCTGCAGTGGCCCGGCGCTGAGGCCGAGCAGGGCGGCGAACAGGGTCAAGGCGTTTTTCGGCATTATGCGGCGCTCCCGGCTTCGTCCACTCGTACTTCGCGAAACATGCCCATCTCCATGTGGAACAACAGGTGGCAGTGATAGGCCCAGCGCCCCAGGGCATCGGCGGTCACCCGGTAACTGCGCTTGCTGCCCGGCGGCATGTCGATCGTGTGCTTGCGCACCAGGAAGCGCCCCTGTTCGTCTTCCAGGTCGCTCCACATGCCGTGCAGGTGGATGGGGTGGGTCATCATGGTGTCGTTGACCAGGGTGATGCGCACCCGCTCGCCATAGGTCAGGCGCAGGGGCTCGGCATCGCTGAACTTGATGCCGTCGAACGACCAGGAAAATTTCTCCATGTGCCCGGTCAGGTGCAGTTCGATGGTGCGGCTCGGTTCGCGCCCGTCCGGGTCTTCGAAGGTGCTGCGCAGGTCGGCGTAGGTCAGCACCCGGCGCCCGTTATTGCGCAGGCCGATGCCTGGGTCGGCGAGCTTCGGCGTCGGGCTCATGGTCTGCATGTCCACCAGCGGGTTGCCGTCTTCCGAGGCCGGGTGGCTTTGCATGGCGCCACCCATGGCGCCGTGGTCCATGCCTGACATGCCGGCCATGCCGCTGTGGTCCATACCGGCCATGTTGCTGGAATCCATGCCCTGCATCTGGCTGTGGTCCATGCCTTGCATCTGGCCATGATCCATGCCGGGCATGGCGCCCATGTCCATGCCAGCCATGCTGCCGTGATCCATGCCCATGTCGGCCATGCTGATCAGCGGCCGCGGGTCGAGTGGCGGCACGGTCGCGCTCAGCCCCGGACGCTGGCTCAGGGTGCCGCGGGCGTAGCCGCTGCGGTCCATGGCCTGGGCGAACAGGGTGTAGGCTTCCTGCGAGCCGGGCTCGACCAGCACGTCGTAGGTTTCCGCCACGGCGATGCGCAGCTCATCGACGCTGACCGGCTGCACGTATTGGCCGTCGGCGGCGACCACGGTCATCTTCAGGCCGGGAATGCGCAGGTCGAAGTAGCTCATGGCCGAGCCGTTGATCAGGCGCAGGCGCAGCTTCTCGCCGGGCTTGAACAGCCCGGTCCAGTTGCCGCCGGGGCTCTGGCCGTTGATCAGGTAGGTGTAGGTATAGCCGCTGACGTCCGCCAGGTCGGTGGGGGTCATTTTCATCTGCGCCCACATCTTGCGATCGGCGAGGGTGGCCGCCCAGCCGTCGCGGCTGACGTCCTCGATAAAGTCACCGACCGTGCGCTTGTGGAAGTTGTAGTAGCCGGGCTGCTTTTTCAGGATGTGCATCAGCCGTTCGGGCGCCTCGTCGCTCCAGTCGCTGAGCATCACCACGTAGTCGCGGTCGTACTGGAAGGGTTCCGGCTCGCGGGCCTCGATCACCAGTGGCCCGTAGACCCCGGCCTGCTCCTGCAACCCCGAGTGGCTGTGGTACCAGTAGGTGCCGTTCTGCCGGACCTTGAAGCGGTATTCGTAGAGGCCGTCGGGGGCGATGCCGTGGAAGCTCAGGCCCGGCACGCCGTCCATGTTGGCCGGCAGGATCAGGCCGTGCCAGTGGATCGAGGTGTCCTCCTTGAGGCGGTTGCGCACCCGGATGGTCACGGTGTCGCCCTCGCGCCAGCGCAGCAGCGGGCCGGGCAGGCCGCCGTTGATGGTCATCGCGGTGCGCGAGGTGCCGCTGTAGTTGACCTGGGATTCACCGATGAACAGGTCGAACTGCTGGCCGCTGAGGGCGGGCAGCTGGCCGTCCTCGCTGCGTGCCCAGAGCGGCTGTTGCCACAGCCCGGTGCCGGCCAGTACGCCACCGGCGGCCAGGCCCTTGATAAAACTGCGTCGTGTGGGTTTTACATGCATGCCCCAAGGCTCCCTCGATCCTGCTGGTCAGGTATGAGACGACCTTAAGCGGCGCGGCCTGTCAGAAAACTGAGGTGAAGATTACAGATTTGTCAGCCAGCGCGGCGCCACCCGTTGCCGGATCAGTGGGCGATCTTTTCCAGGTTGCGCTTGAGGTTGACCATGGCCAGTTGGGACAAGTGCTCGATACGCGGGCGCAGGCTGACCAGGTTGAGGTCGGAGCAGTAATGCAGGGTGCGCTTGAACAGGGTTCCATCCCCGTATTTGCACAACTGATAGTGGATCGAGCCGTCTGCTGGCGGAGAACTGAAGACGATCTTGAACTCCTTGGGAAATACCGCGACCAGTACCCGGCAACTCATGTGGATCTGCAAGCCGAGCAGATCGATGGTTTTGCTGAAGCGATGCCCCGCCGGCAACGAGCCAGCCAGGCCGGTGTCGGCGCGCAGGGAAGCGGGATGCCACTCGTGCCAGCGATCCGGCTGAGTCACGTAGTAGTAGACGGTATCGATCGGCGCGTCGATGTAGAGCTCATGGAAGATGAGCTCGTCCAAAAGGTGCTGCTGACGTTGTTCCATGATGCACCTCCTTGCAGTAGGAGCATCAAATATAGTTGCCCGCGCGCCTGCCATGGAGGCGCGCAAATCAGCCGTTCAGCGGATTTCGAGGTAGCTCGTCAAGAGGGCGATGCAAGGCTTTTCCCGTTGTAAAGGAAGGGCGTCATGCACAGTCGGGTCGTTGCGCAGCAATGTCGTGGAAGATCCCCGCAAGATGGCGTCATGAATGCTCTTAAGAATACTTGGTCACAACTAACCATTTGGTACATTAATGCCCATAAGTTGTCGCTTAGTTGTCATGGGCTGGATTGTTAAACAATTGTTTCAGCTAGCAAAACCGTGGCTTCCAGGCATTTGTATCGGAAATGTACAAAAATTGTAAAAAGCCGAAATATTTATTGGAGAGGTGCTCTGGCGCGCCGATACTCACGGGCATCGTTTCCCTCAATCAGGCTTTTCAGACGCTTATTAGTTGAACTTGCGCAACCCTCTAGTTGGCTGTGCAAGTGGATATAAGGCTATGGAAAAACCCGTACACAGGAGTCTTTTATGACAATTGGATATGTCGGCGGCTGGACCAGCAAAGCCGGTCTGCTGGTGCAGGACACTGGCACCCGGGGCAAGCCGGTCAGCCAGAGCGTCAAGGTCAAGCAGATGCTGGCCCTGGTCGGCCAGAACCCGCTGGCGCTGAACGTGTTCAAGATGGACGAAATGAAGCTGCACAAGCAGATCAAGGGGTTCGATCCGGAGAACATCAGCGCCAAGCAACTGGGCAACATGAGCACCTTCCTCAAGCAGAAGGGCCTGATCAGCGACGTGACGGCGATGACCCTGCTCAACGCCGGCGACAAGTTCGACCGCTTCGGCGTGCAGGCCGACCCGGATGCCAAATTCAACGCCCTGGAGTACTTCGCGATCCAGCTGGACAACATCCAGACCAACAACCTCAAGGGCAACAAGTACGCCAGCTACCTGATCCCCGAGTACAAGAAAGCCATCTACGTGCTGCAGAACCTGCAAAGCTACGGCAAGGGCAACGGCACCACGGTGACCGACAAGAATCACTCCGCCAAGGCGTGAGGCGACAAACAAAGGCCCTCGACCGATCAACCGGTCGAGGGCCTTTTTTGTGGCCGGCCGTCTACCGGTCGAGCAGGGCCATCACCGCTTGCGGGTAACGCTCGCCGGCGGTGGCGTCGGGGCTGAAGATCCGCTCCAGGGCCAGCAGTTCATCGGCGCTGAGGTGGACCTGCAGCGCGGCGACGTTCTCTTCCAGGTACTTGCGTTGCTTGGTGCCCGGAATCGGGATCAGGTAATCGCCCTGCGCCAGCACCCAGGCCAGGGCCAGTTGCCCGGTGGTGGTGCCCTTGGCCACCGCGAGTTGCTTGACCTGTTCCACCAGCAGCAGGTTCTTGGTGAAGTTCTCGCCCTGGAAGCGTGGGCTGAAACGCCGGTAGTCGTCGGCGGCGAAATCTTCCGGGCTCTTCAGGGCGCCGGTGAGAAAGCCTCGCCCCAGTGGGCTGTAGGGCACAAAGGCGATGCCCAGGCGTTGGCAGGCCGCAAGGCAGCCGTTGTCTTCCTGGTCGCGGCTCCACAACGAATATTCGCTTTGCAGGGCGCTGATCGGATGCACCTTGTGGGCCCGCTCCAGCGTTGCCGCCGAGGCTTCGCTGAGGCCCAGGTAGCGAACCTTGCCGGCCTGTACCAGCTCGGCCATGGCGCCGACGGTTTCCTCGATGGCCACGTCCGGGTCGATGCGGTGCTGGTAATACAGGTCCAGGGTTTCCACGCCCAGGCGCTGCAGGGTGCCGTCGATCGCCTGGCGAATGTAGTCGGGGCGGCCGTTCACTCCGCGCGCCGCCGGGTCGCCGGGGTCGCGGACAATGCCGAATTTGCTGGCCAGGAACACCTGGTCGCGTTTGCCGCGGATCGCCTGGCCGATCAGGATTTCGTTGCTGTGGGGCCCGTACATGTCGGCGGTGTCCAGCAGGTTGATCCCCAGCTCCAGGGCGCGATGCAAGGTGGCGGTGGCCTCCCTGGTATCAGTGCCGGTGGTGTAGAAGTCGGTCATGCCCATGCAGCCAAGGCCGATGGCGGATACCTGCGGGCCGTTCTTGCCCAGTTGACGGGTTTGCATAGGAGAAGCTCCGTTGGATGATGTGGCGGCCATTGTTCTCCTCGACAAAAACAAGATAAACCGGCTAAAAGCGCTATCACTATTCGTTATTTCTAAATAATCCGTGACAGGCCAAGCCAATGGACCGTTTTAACGCCATGCGTGTGTTCACCCGTATCGTCGACCTCGGCGGTTTCGCCAAGGCCGCCGACAGCCTGCAGATGCCCCGGGCTTCGGTGACGGTGTTGATCAAGCAGCTGGAGGCGCATCTGGGCGTGCAACTGCTGTTGCGCACCACCCGCCAGGTCACGCCGACCCTGGACGGTGCTGCCTACTACCAGCGCTGCGTGCGGCTGCTGGCCGACCTCGAGGAAACCGAAGCGGTGTTTTCCGTGGCGCGGCACAACCCGCGCGGCACCTTGCGCATCGACATGCCGGCGGGGATCGGGCGGCTGGTGGTGATCCCGGCGCTGCCGGCGTTCTCCGAGCGTTATCCGTTGATCGACCTGGAAATCGGCCTCAACGACCGGCCGGTGGACCTGATCCGCGAAGGGGTGGACTGTGTGTTGCGCGGTGGCCTGTGCCTCGACGATTCACTGGTGGCCCGGCCGTTGCTGGCGCTGGAGCAGGTGACGTGCGCCAGTCCCGCCTACCTGCGCCAGCGCGGTGTGCCGCAGAGCCTGGACGACCTGGGCGGGCATCAGATGATCGAATACTTCTCCAGCGTCAGCGGCAAGCGTTATGGGCTGGAGTTCGAGGTGCAGGGCCAGGTGCTGTTGCCGGAGCTGCCCAAGCAGGTGTCGGTCAACAGCGCCGATGGTTACCTGGCCGCCTGCGAGGCGGGCTACGGGCTGGTGCAGACGCCTTATTACCATGTCGCCCAGCAGTTGGCCGAAGGTCGGCTGATCGAGGTGCTCCGGCACATCCCGCCACCCAGGATGCCGTTGAGCGCGCTGTACCCGCCGCACCGGCACCTGTCGACGCGGGTCAGGGTGTTCGTCGACTGGCTGGTGGAACTGTTCGCCCAGCCGGGGATTCACAACACCCGGCTGGCGTAGCTCGACAGTAAAGACAGACGCCCGCGGCGAGGCGGGCGTCGGGCAATTTCGTGGTGGGGTTACAAGAGGGAAATACTGGCGGGCTGGGTGACTTAGCGAGGGTAGTGGTAGCCGGGGCCGCCGTCGTAATGGCGGTGATGCCAGCCGTCGTGAGGGAAGATGATGCAGCCGGACAGGGTCAGCATCGCCAGCAGGGGAATCAGCCAGGTGATTCGACGGAACATCGTGCAGTCCTCAAAGGGCTCTTGGGGTTTTAACCGCCGCGATGCAGCGAAAACTTTTCGGCGGCTGTAACATGAGACCCCGTTTGCCCGCGCCCATCCCCGATTCTCGGTAGGCGTTTGGCATCTGTTTCGATACAGAATCGATACATTTTCAGGCGGCATTTTCAGGCCGCACCTTTACAGGTTCAGGAACCCGCAATGACCCAGAAGCAACGCTTGATCTATTCGATTGTGATTTCCCTGGTGGTACTGGGAATCATGCTTGGCCTTTCTTACCTGCAGAACGCCGGGATGATCACCGAGAAAATGTTCCAGTACATCGCCATTGGTGTGGCGGTGACCGTGGTCGTGATCAATGGCGTGATGCGGCGCAAGGTCAAGCCTTGAGATACACCCCCCGACGGCCTCAGTCGCGGCCGTCGAGTATGGCTTCAGCCTGTTGATGCAGGCTGAAGCTCTTGTCTGCATTGAGGGTGATCACGCCTTCGCTGCACAGCCGCTTCAACACCTCGCGCACGCTGAGGAACGACAGCGGGATATCCAGCTCCAGCAAATGACTGTGAATGCCACGCACCCCCAGGGCGCGCTGGTTTTCGGCTGCCTGCAGCAAGGCATCGATGACTTTCAGGCGAATCAGGCTGGTGCGCAGGCCGAAGCTCTTGAGCAGGTGCCTGATGCGTTCGTTGCGGTTGCGCTCGGCTTGCTTGCCGAAGACACCGGCGCCGGCGTTCAGGGAGGACGCGGGTTGTGCGGTGTGGCCATCCGTTGGCAGTTGCGGGTCGTACATGCAAAAACTCCTTTTCAGAGCCTGATCAGGAAAATGACGGGTGCTCTCATATAACTAGACGAATGAGCCGCGCAAATCATGAGGAATCAGATGTAGAAAATTTGTCAGGCCTTTGTCGTCGCCAGGTCGGCGGGCGATCTGCGCCTGGCGCCGAGCCGCTAAATTTTCCGTGGCGGTTTCGTCTGTAAGGGCAGGCGGGCCTTGGCTGATGCCGGGCGGCGCCGTCCTTTCCAGGCTGGAATCCGTGTCCTTGTGCCGCATCTCGCGCCAGCTCGGGTTCTGCGTTTTTTCGATCAGGAGTCGGCGTGATTATTTCCAGGCAGTTGCCCAGGTTTTGCCTTGCGGGTTTGTTTCTCGGGTTGAGCCTGGGGGCTCAGGGACGCGAGGTACAGGGCGGCGAGGCGAGTGCCGATATTCGCCGTACCGGTTTTGGTGTCCCGCATATTCGCGCCGCCGACGAACGCGGGCTGGGTTATGGCATCGGCTATGCCTACGCCCAGGACAACCTGTGCCTGCTGGCCAACGAAGTGCTGACGGTCAATGGCGAGCGCTCGAAGTACTTCGGCCCGCAGCAACAGACCGTCGAGCAACGGGAAAACCTCACCAGCGACCTGTTCTTCAACTGGCTGAACACGCCTCAGGCGGTGTTCGGCTTCTGGCAGGCGCAGACGCCGCAGGTGCGGCAACTGATCGAAGGGTATGTCGCCGGCTATAACCGCTCCCTGGCCGAGCGTCGGGCCCAGGGCCTGCCCGAGCAGTGCCAGGGTGACTGGGTACGGCCGTTGACCGCCCTGGACCTGGTCAAGCTTACGCGTCGGCTGTTGGTGGAAGGCGGCGTCGGCCAGTTCGCCGAAGCCTTGGTGGGCGCGACACCGCCATCGGCCACGGCGCAGCTGAAGCAATCGGCCCAGGTCTTCGCCGAGGCGGATGCCCGCGGCCAGCGTTTCGCCCTGGACCGCGGCAGCAACGCGGTGGCCGTGGGGCGCGAGCGCTCGTTCAATGGCCGCGGCATGCTGCTGGCCAACCCGCATTTCCCGTGGGTGGGCGGCATGCGTTTCTACCAGATGCACCTGACCATTCCCGGCAAGCTGGATGTCATGGGCGCCGCCTTGCCCGGCCTGCCAATGATCAATATCGGTTTCAGCCAGCACCTGGCCTGGACCCACACGGTGGACACCTCCAAGCACTTCACCCTGTACCGCCTGCAGCTGGACCCCAAGGATCCGACCCGCTACCTGCTCGACGGCCAGTCCCTGCCGCTGGACAAACAGACGCTCAGCGTCAAGGTGAAGGGTGAGGACGGCCAGCTCACCACTGTCAGCCATAGCGTCTACAGCTCGCAATTCGGCCCGCTGGTGCAGTGGCCCGGCAAGCTGGACTGGGACAACCGCTTCGCCTACAGCCTGCGCGACGCCAACCTGGAAAACGACCGGGTGCTGCAACAGTGGTATGCGATGAACCAGGCCCGCAGCCTCAAGGAGCTGCAAGCGTCCGTGCATCAGCTGCAGGGCATTCCCTGGGTCAATACCCTGGCGGTGGATGACCAGGGCCAGGCCCTGTACATGAACCAGTCGGTGGTGCCCAACGTCAGC
This sequence comes from Pseudomonas sp. B3G-3, assembly GCF_028640915.1. Classification (NCBI taxonomy): domain Bacteria; kingdom Pseudomonadati; phylum Pseudomonadota; class Gammaproteobacteria; order Pseudomonadales; family Pseudomonadaceae; genus Pseudomonas; species Pseudomonas sp. B3G-3. The sequence continues at coordinate 30,677 of NZ_JAQZAB010000103.1, forward strand.
GCGGAAAAACTCGCGCGTTGCAGCGACCCGCGGATCGGCACCCAGCTGATTATTCTCGACGGTTCCCGCGCGGCCTGCGCCTGGGACATCGACCCGGCTGCCGCGCAAAAGGGCATCTACCCGGCCAGCCAGCTGCCGCAACTGCTGCGCGGCGATTACGTGCAGAACTCCAACGACTCGGCATGGATGGTCAACCCGGCCGCGCCGCTGCAAGGTTTCTCGCCGCTGATCAGCCAGCAGGACCTGCCGCTGGGGCAGCGCGCGCGTTTTGCCCTGAATCGCCTGATCGGCACGGGCCAGGCCACGCCGCTGAGCGCCGCCGACCTCAAGCACATGGTGATGGACGACCAGGTGTACCAGGCCGGGCAGGTGATGCCGGACCTGTTGCAGTTCTGTGCCGCCGACCTGGGCAGCGATGCCCGGGCCCTGGCGCCGCTGTGCGCCAGCCTCGAGGCCTGGGACCGCAGCGCCAACCTGCAAAGCGGATTGGGCCTGGTGCATTTCCAGAACGTCATGGAACAGCTGGAGGCGGTCGACGACCGTTGGCGCGTGACCTTCGATACCCGGGACCCGCAGCACACGCCGCGTGGCCTGGCGATCAACCGGCCGCAGGTGGCCAAGGCGCTGCGCGAGGCGATGCTGGCTTCGGTGCAACAGGTGGCCGAGTCGGGCCTGAAGGCCGACAGCCGTTGGGGCGATATCCAGGTGGTCAGCAGCGGCGGCCGGCAGACGCCGATTCATGGCGGCCCGGCCAGCCTGGGCGTGTACAACGCGATCCAGAGCGTCCCCGCGGCCGACGGCAAGCGTGAGGTGGTCAGCGGCACCAGCTACCTGCAAGTGGTGACTTTCGATGACCAGGGCCCGCATGCCCAGGGCCTGCTGGCGTTCTCGCTGTCCAGCGACCCGGCGTCGCCGCACTCGCGGGACCAGACCGAGGCGTTCTCGAAGAAGCAGTGGCGGGTGTTGCCGTTCACCGAACAGCAGATCCAGGCGGACCCGCAATATCGGTTGCAGGTGATTCACGAAGTGGACGATCGGTTGCGCAAGCTCGCGACCCAGTAAGCGCGTTCAACCGGGCATCAAGCGCAGGCCGCACCCGCGAGGGTAGCGGCCTTCAGCTTTTTGGCGTGGTGCCTGGCAGCGAATTGATGACCGGGTTGCCGTCCTGGTTGCGGGTCAGGTACACCGGCAACACCTTGGGCAGCGTGGTCACCAGGCTCTTGACCGCGCTGACGTCGTAGATGCCGCCGACCCGAATGTTGCCCGTGGCGCTGTCGGCCAGCATCACCGGCTTGCTGAGGTAACGGTTGATCAGCGGCAGGGCCTCGCCGAGCGCCAGGTTGTCCAGCACCAGCTTGCCCTGGCGCCAGGCCAGCGAGCTGTCGTTGGCATCGGTCTGGCTGATCTGCGGCTGGTGATCGCCCTGGCGATAACGCGCCTGCATGCCCGGATCGAGACGGAAGCCGCCATCGGGGTGGCTGTTGTCGCTGTTCACCAGCACCGAACCCTCGAGCAGGGTGACCCGTACCTGATCCTCGTACATCCAGACGTTGAACTGGGTGCCGGTGACCCGGACCTCGCCGCTGGCGGCCTTGACCACGAACGGGTGGCTGCTGTCATGGCTGACCTTGAAGAAGGCTTCGCCTTTTTTCAGGGTGACCCGGCGCTGATCCTTGTAGTTGCTGTAGGTCAGCTCGGTGCCCAGGTTGAGTTCGACCTGGCTGCCATCGGCCAGGGTCACCTGGCGCATGCTGCCGTCGGCCTGGAAATGTTCGTAGGAGGAGGGCAGCCAGCCCAGGCTCCAGCCGCTGTAGGCGGCCAGGGGCAGGGCCAGGGCGCTGATCACCGCGGCCATGCCATAGGCGCGCCAGGGTTTGCGTGGCGCCAGGGGCAGGACGGTGGTGGCTGGCGGGCGTGGCAGATGGTCGGCGACTTCCCAGATTTCCCGCATCGCTTCGTATTCGAAGGCATGCAGCGGGTGGGCGTCGCGCCATTGCTCGAAGGCCTGGCGTTCGGCGGCCGTACAGTCCGCGGCATGCAGACGCATGCACCACTGCGCGGCGGCATCGGTGATGGCGTCGTATTCGGCTTCTGTAAGGTGCTGTTCGCTCATTGGCTCTTCCTGGTTTCGCGCATTCTACCCTTCGCAGCCAGGCTTGTAGAACCGCCGTCATGGCTGATGCCTATCAAAAGTGGCACTTATTTTTGCCTCGAAGCCCCTGCAACACCGGGCTTTGGCCAGCAGTATCCACAGTTGGAGTGAAAAAATGATCAAAAACACACGGTCGGCTGTCATCGCTACTGCCACCTTTGTTTGCCATCCTCGGCTGACGGCCTGTTCGCGGCTACTCTGTCAGTTCCTGGCATCGCCTGTGCGAGGTCATGGCCGTGGTTGACAGGGCGCGCGCAAAGCGTTGTTTAATCGTCGGGCGCACTCACCCACGTGCATCTTCATACGCTGTAGCCCATTCCAATAATTAATCCGGAGCTCCAGATGTCTGTATCACCCCCGGCTGTTGAAACACCGCAGGAACACCTGTCGCTCGAGGCACTGGTGACGCTGCTGGAAACGATCTTCCTGCGCCATGGCACCAGCGCCGAAGTGGCGCGTTGCCTGGCGCAGAACTGTGCCGCTGCCGAACGCGACGGCGCCCACAGTCATGGCGTGTTCCGTATTCCCGGTTACGTATCGACCCTCAATAGCGGCTGGGTCAATGGCAAGGCCGTGCCGGTGGTCGAAGACGTGGCCCCGGCCTTTGTCCGGGTCGATGCGGGTAACGGTTTCGCCCAACCGGCGCTGGCGGCGGCGCGGGCGCTGCTGGTGGAGAAAGCGCGCCACGCCGGGATCGCCATTCTGGCCATCCGCAACTCCCATCATTTCGCCGCGCTGTGGCCGGACGTCGAGCCATTCGCCGAGGAAGGGCTGGTCGCCCTGAGCGTGGTCAACAGCATGACCTGCGTGGTGCCCCACGGCGCCGATCGGCCGTTGTTCGGCACCAACCCGATCGCCTTTGCCGCGCCCCAGGCCGCTGGCGATCCGATCGTCTTCGACCTGGCCACCAGCGCCATCGCCCATGGCGACGTACAGATCGCCGCGCGCAAGGGCGAACGCCTGCCGCCGGGCATGGGCGTGGACGGCCTCGGCCAGCCCACCGACGACCCGAAAGCCATCCTCGAAGGCGGCGCGCTGCTGCCGTTCGGCGGGCACAAGGGTTCGGCGCTGTCGATGATGGTCGAGTTGCTGGCGGCGGCGCTGACCGGTGGCCATTTCTCGTTCGAGTTCGACTGGTCCAACCATCCCGGCGCGAAGACGCCCTGGACTGGCCAGTTGTTGATTGTCATCGATCCGAGCAAGGGTGCCGGGCAGAATTTCGCCGAGCGCAGCCAGGAGCTGATCCGGCAGATGCACGGCGTAGGGCTCAAGCGCCTGCCGGGGGATCGCCGCCATCGCCAGCGGGAAAAGTCCCTGCGCGAGGGGATTGCCCTGGACGCTGCGGAGTTCAAGCAACTGCGGGAGTTGGCCGGGCTTTAAAACGCGGTTTCAAAACGCAAGGACCAGGCGAGCATGACGCTGGCCTGGTCCTTTTTTCACGGGCGGCAAGGCTTGTTACGAACGACGTCCCAGCAACAGGCCCACCACCAGGCCGACGCCGGCGGAGATGGCCACGGTCTGCCACGGGTGGCCGCCGATGTACTGCTCGGTGGCTTCCACCACCGGCTTGCTGCGCTCGCGCACGCTGGACACCGAGTCCAGCGCCTGCTTGAGTTTCAACCCGACCTGCTGGCGCAGGTTTTCGCCTTCCTCACCGACCAGCGATGCGCTGCTTTTCAGAAGCTTTTCCGATTCCTCGATCAACGCCTGGAGCTCGCTGAATTCCTGGTCCTTGATTTGTTCGTCAGCCGCTTGCGCAGCAGTTTTACGAGCCATTGAGTTACTCCTTGCGGGTCAGTGATGCGATGAACAATGGAGTCGCGGGGCTGGCGAAAAGTTGCAGATATTTTCTCCACCCGCGCCATGCCGGCGGGAAAACCCCAGCCGTCACAGTGTAAGATGTCGGCTATTTTACGCAGCAGGAAATTCCCATGAGCTTCAATCTGGCCAACAAGACTCTCGCCGAGCGTGCAGAGATCGAAGATGAAAAGTCCCGTCTGTTCGAGCTGTGGCAGAGCAACCTGGGCAAGGCCAAGGGCGAAGCCGCACGGTTGTTCGGCGAGCGCGGCAAGCGCAAGGGCAAATGGGCCGAATGGGTGCGTGCAGAGCTCGACGGCATGTCGCCGCCGGAATACGCCAACATGGTGCGCAGTGAAGTCAATCGCCTGATGGCGGCGAACAAGTAAGCTCGAAGCTGGCGACGATCGCCTCGCGCACTTTCAGCACCACCGGATCGATCTGCGCGCTGGTGCGCCAGCCCAGTTCGATCGGGTAACGCGGCAGGTCCAGCGGGCAGGGCAGCAGCGCCAGCCCGGTCAGTTCGGCGATGCTTCGCGCGGCATGGGCCGGAATGGTCGCCACCGCCTGGCTGCCCTTGAGCAGATGGGGCAGCGCGGCAAAATGCGTGGTCGAGGCGCAGACCTGGCGACTCAGCCCCAGGGCCGCCAGACCCTCGTCGGTAATCCCGATAAACCCTTGCGACGACACCAGCACATGCTCGCGGGCGACGAACTCGTCGAGGTCGATGGCCTGCTGTCCGGGCCTCAGGCTCGCCGGGTCCGCCAGGCACAGATAACCACCTTCCCCCAATACCTGGCGGCTGAGCATGCGTTCGGCGAAGCCGCCGGCGCTGATGGCCAGGTCGATGCTGCGCTGCAACAGCGCTTCGCCGACGATCTGGCTGTGGCTCTGGCGAAAGATCAGGCGCAGCTTCGGCGCCCGCCGGGCGACTTCCTCGATCAGGCGCCGGCCGTAGGCAATCTCGAAATCGTCCGACAGCCCGATCGCCACCGAGCGGCCCTGATAATGGCTGGCATGGGGATCGACCATGGCCAGGCTCTGCCGGCATTTGTTCAGGGCCTCGCTGACCACCGGCTTGAGCTGGTTGGCCCGCAGGGTCGGCGCCAGGCCGCGCCCGGTGCGCACGAACAACTGATCGCCGTACAGCTCGCGCAGGCGCCGCAGCGCCGCGCTCATGGCCGATTGGGTGACGCCCAGGCGCAGGGCGGCGCGACTGGCGCTGGATTCGTCGTGCAGGGCTTCGAAGGCCTTGAGCAGGTTGAGATCGACCTGGGCGATATTCATCTGGTTCATATCATTCAGTATCAGGATGGGCTTTCTGCATGATCGGCGAGCGCCGGACAATGGGCAACACTTCACCGCCACAGGAGTTTTCCCGATGTCCAAGTCCGTTGTCGCCGCATTGCAGATCGGCTCCCTGCCTGGAGGCAAGGCCGATACCCTGGAGCAGATCCTGTCCTATGAGGACGCCATCATCGAGGCCGGCGCGCAGTTGGTGGTGATGCCCGAAGCCTTGCTCGGCGGCTACCCCAAGGGTGAGGGCTTCGGCACCCAGCTCGGCTATCGCCTGCCGGAGGGCCGCGAGGCCTTTGCCCGCTATTTTGCCAACGCCGTCGAGGTGCCGGGCGCGGAGACCGAGGCCCTGGCCGGCCTGGCGGCGCGCACCGGGGCCAACCTGGTGCTGGGGGTGATCGAGCGCGCCGGCAGTACCCTGTATTGCACGGCGCTGTATTTCGACCCGCAGCATGGCCTGGTGGGCAAGCACCGCAAGCTGATGCCCACCGGCACCGAGCGCCTGATCTGGGGCAAGGGCGACGGTTCGACCCTGCCGGTGCTGGACACCCAGGTCGGCCGGGTCGGCGCGGTGATCTGCTGGGAAAACATGATGCCGCTGCTACGCACCGCGATGTACGCCAAGGGCGTGGACGTCTGGTGCGCGCCGACCGTGGACGAGCGCGAGATGTGGCAGGTCAGCATGCGCCACATCGCCCATGAAGGCCGCTGCTTTGTGGTCAGCGCCTGCCAGGTACAGGCGTCACCCCAGGAACTGGGGCTGGAGATCGCCAACTGGCCGGCCGAGCGCCCGCTGATTGCCGGCGGCAGCCTGATTGTCGGGCCCATGGGCGAGGTGCTGGCAGGGCCGCTGGTGGGCCGTGCCGGCCTGCTGACGGCGCAGATCGACACCGCCGAGCTGGTGCGGGCGCGCTACGACTACGACGTGGTCGGCCACTATGCGCGCCCGGATGTGTTCGAGCTGACGGTGGACGAACGGGCCAAGGCCGGCGTGCGTTTTATCTGAGGCGACGCCATTGCTCGCGGGTGATTTCCCAGATATCACGGGGCAATCGCCCGCAGACAAAGTCGTCTTCGTCACTGCGGATCAAGCGCATGCCGCTGCGCTCGGAAATCCGCCGCGAGGCCAGGTTCGGCGCGGCCTTGGGCACCCGTATCAGCTCGCGCCCCAGCACTTCGAACCAGTACTCGGTGACCGCCGCGCTGGCCTCGCTCATGTAGCCCTGGCCTTGCCATGCTGGAGCCAGCCAGAAGCCGCGGTTGTTGTCGGTCTGGTCCATCAGGCTGACATTGCCGATCAGTTGCTCCGGCGCGCTGTTCAGGCGGATCGACCAGTGCCATTCCTCACCGCGCTCCATGGCCGGCAGCGCCAGGTCGCGCAGATACGTCAGGGCGCCATCGGCGGGATAGGGCCAGGGCACCCGCGCATTGAGATAACGCACCACTTCCCAGTGCGCAAACTGCTGCTGGACAGCCTCGGCATCGGCCAGCTCCAGCGGGCGCAGGATCAGGCGTTCGGTGTAGAGGGTGGGGGTCGGCTTCATGTTCGCGGCACATTCCTTGTGTGGATCGGGTGTGGTTTTTCAGCGTCCGCCTAGCACCAGACGCTCGCTGAGAAAGTCGACGAACACTCGCAGTTTCGGCAGCAGATGTCGACTGCCGGGCCAGAGCACAGAGAACTTGCCGCTGTCGATCTGATAGTCGTCCAGCACCGACACCAGCGAGCCGTCGGCCAGCGCCGGGCGCACCACGAAATCCGGCACGAAGGCGAGGCCCAGGCCCTGGGTGGCGGCGAAGATCAGTGACTCCAGGTTGTTGCTGGTCAGGGCGCTGCGCAGCACCAGCGGCGGCGCGTCGTTGGGCAGGCGCAGTTTCCACTCCTGTAGCTGCGGGGTGCCGGGAAACTTGTAGCGCAGGCAGGCATGCCGCTCCAGGTCCCGGGGGCACTCGGGCACACCATGGCGGGCGAAGTAGTGCGGGGCGCTGACCAGCACGAAGCGGAACGGCCCCAGTGTGCGGGACTTGAGCTGGGAGTCCGCCAGCTCGCCACTGCGGATCACCGCGTCGACGCCTTCGGCGATCACGTCGATCAGCCGGTCATTGAAATCCAGGTCCAGCTCGATGTCCGGGTAGCGTTCGGCGAACTCCGGCAGGATCGGCAGCAGCATGCGATAGCCGATCGCGGGCAGGCTGACCCGCAGCTTGCCGCGGGGCTTGTCGCTGATGCGCGCGAGCTCGGCCTCGGCGTCCTCCACCTCGCCGACGATGCGCTGGCAACGTTCGAAGAACAGCGTGCCTTCGTCGGTCAGGCTGATGCGCCGGGTACTGCGATTGAGCAGGCGCACGCCGAGCCGTTCTTCCAGGCGGGCCAGGCTTTTGCCCACCGCCGAGGCGGAGAGGCCCAGGCGTTCCGCCGCGCCGACAAAACTGCCGGCCTGCACTGTGCGCACAAAGGCCAGCATGCCACTGAGGTTGTCCATGGGGATCTCGATTGGAGCGTTTATGTCCGTAAAGAACGGACTTGAGCCCTGTTTGTGGGTGATTGCGGCGAATCTACCATTGATCGCACTTTAACGTTCCCCCCTGAGGTGCCGATGTATTCGCCAACCGATGTGCCTGCCGCGTTCGCTGACGCTGTCGCGGGCGGTTCTTCCTACGCGGTGCTGGCCGCGGTGTGCCTGGCGGCGCTGATCCTGCCGCTGACCTTCGTCGGCGTGGCGGTGGCGACCCCGGCCATTGGCCGCGAGTTGGGCGGTGGCCCCCTGGCCCTGAGCTGGATCACCAATGCCTTCATGCTGAGTTTCGGCAGCGTACTGATGGCCGCTGGCACCCTGGCCGACGAGTACGGGCGCAAGCGCGTGTTCAGCCTCGGTGTCGGCCTGTTCGCCCTGACGTCGCTGGCCCTGGCCTTCGCGCCTTCGGTGCTCTGGCTCGACCTGTTGCGGGCCGTGCAGGGGCTGGCCGGCGCGGCGGCGCTGGCGGGCGGTTCGGCGGCCCTGGCCCAGGAGTTCGAGGGCCCGGCGCGGACCCGCGCCTTCAGCCTGCTGGGCACCACCTTCGGCGTCGGCCTGGCATTCGGGCCGATCCTCGCCGGGGTGCTGATCGAGGCCTACGGCTGGCGCTCGATCTTCGTCTCCGGGACCTTGATCGGCGGCCTGTCGCTGCTGTTCGGCGTGCCGCGCATGCAGGAGTCCCGCGACCCGGACGCGGCGGGTGTCGACTGGCCCGGCACCTTGAGTTTCACCGCGGCGCTGGTGGCGCTGACCTGGGGCATCTTGCAGGCGCCGCAAAGCGGTTGGGGCAGCCCGGTGGTCTGGGGCCTGCTGCTGGTGGCTCTGCTGGCGTTGTTGCTGTTCATCGTGGTGGAGCTGCGGGTCAAGCGGCCGATGCTCGACCTGTCGCTGTTTCGTTACCCGCGCTTTATCGGCGTGCAGCTGCTGCCGATCGCCACCTGCTATTGCTTCGTGGTGTTGCTGATTCTGCTGCCGATCCGCTTTATCGGCGTGGAAGGCTACAGCGAGATCGATGCCGGCTTGATGATGATCGCCTTGTCCGTACCTATGGTGGTGGTGCCGTTGCTGGCGGCGTGGCTGACCCGCTGGTTCAGCGCCGGGACCCTGTCCAGCGTCGGCCTGGTGATTGCCGCGCTCGGGCTCTATCTGCTCAGCCGGATCGCCCCGGGGCAGGCGCCGGCGGCCAATGTCTTGCCCATGCTGCTGATCGGCCTCGGTGCCGGTTTGCCCTGGGGCTTGATGGACGGGCTGTCGGTCAGTGTGGTGCCCAAGGAACGGGCGGGGATGGCCACCGGCATCTTCAGCACCACCCGGGTAGCGGGCGAGGGCATTGCCCTGGCCCTGGTGGTGGCCCTGCTGGCCGGCTTGCTGCAACTGTCCATGGCCGCGACGCTGCCGGAGCATCCGCAGTTGCCGCTGGCCGCCCAGCAACTGGCCAGCGGCAACCTGCAGGCCAGCGCAGCGTTGTTGCCCGAGCTGGGCCGGGAGCTGTTGCTCGGGCTCTACGCCAAGGCCTTCACCTGGCTGTTGTATGCGTTGATCGCCATCACCCTGGTTGCGGCGCTGGTGGTGCGGCTGATGCTGCACGAGCCGCGCCGGGCTTGAGGGCGGTCAGCGGAACTCGAAGAACTCGTAGTGCAGGTTGCGCTCGGGAATTGCGTATTCGCGCATCAACGCCTTGACCCGCGCCAGCAAGCCCTTGGGCCCGCAGAAACTGATCTGGATCTGTTGTGGATCGGTTTCGCTGGCCAGCCGTTTCAGGGTTTCGCCCAGGCGGTCGGCGCCGTCGGTGTGGCCGATGAAGTCCACCCCGCGTTCCTCGGCCAGGCCCTGCAAGGTTTCGATGCTGGGGAAGGCCCGTGACGGGTTGCAGCAGTAGACCAGGGTCGCCCGGTCGAAGCGCCCGGCGGCGGCATCCTGCAGCCAGGAGATAAAGGGCGAGATACCCACGCCACCGCCGATCCAGATCTCCCGGCCGGCATCGAGCCGGCGCTTGAAGCGGCCATAGGGCGCGTAGAGGTCGGCGAGCATGCCGACCTTGACCTGCTGGCGCAGCTTCTGGGTGTAGTCGCCCAGGGCGCGGATCACGAACTCGATGCGCCCGTCGCTGGCGTGGGCGCTGGCGATGGTGAAGGGGTGCGGTTCACGCAGGCCTTTTTCGCGCATGGCGAGAAAGGCGAACTGCCCGGCCTTGAAGGCGAAGCCGCGGTGCAGCGGGGTCAGCTCCAGGTGCAGGGAGTTTTTCTCCAGGGTCACCGCGCTGACCCGGTATTCGCCGGCCTTGGCCAGCAACGGATACAGCAGCAGCTTGTACAGGGCGCCAAGCAGGCCCAGGCCGCAGAGTGCGGTGAGCCAGATGCCCGAGGGGTTGTCCAGGGCGATCGGCGACTTGAAGCTCAGCCAGTGCAGGATGACGATCGCGAACAGCGGCCCGGACAGCTTGTGCCACCAGCGCCACTGGCCGTAGGGAATGTTGCGGTTCAGCGCCAGCAGCACAATCAGGCCGAGGGCGATGTAGCTCAGCTGCCGCACCATGCGCGTCCAGTACTTGGACAGCTCGATGATCGGCATGCTTTGCCAGAGATCCAGGTTGGCCTTGAACACCAGGTGATAGCTGGCGAAGACCAGCGCCCAGATGCCCAGCCACTTGTGGCTTTCATAGACCCGGTCGAGGCCGCCGAACAGTCGCTCGACCCAGCGCCAGCGGCTGGCCAGCAGGCAGGACAGGGCCATATAGGCCAGCGCCGTGGCGCCGAGGACCAGGCTCAGGGTGGCGGAGGTCAGCCAGGTGTCGCTGGGGATTTCCAGCAGCACGGTGAGGGTGGTGATCAGCAGGACGCCGACCACCGAGTACCAGGTTTTCAAGGGGGACACCTCCAGAAAGATGGCGCCAGTGTCGGCGCACAGGATGGGCTGCGGGCGGGTGAGGGCGCAGCCGGGGTGAGGGGGGTAGTTTACTGGCAGAGCGGCAGCCCTGGGCTGATCTGCATCAGCGCTCGCTCAGTGCGGGTCGGGCAAGGGGTTCTCCACCAGCCAGTCCTGGGCGAAATCCAGGTAGGCGCGGACGATGTTCGAGGGCGGGCGCTGGCTCGGGTAAAGCAGGTGCAGCTGTTGTTCGGGCATCGGCAGGCGGGGCAGCAGGGCGTGCAGGCGACCGTCGCGCAGCGCTTCGGCGGCGAGAAAAGCCGGCAGCTCGGTGACCACCTTGGCGGTCAGCGCCAGCTGGCGCAGGTGCAGGTAATCATTGGCGGCGAACAGCGGGTCGGGGCTGTAGGACTGGTCGCCCAACTGCCACTGTTCCCGGGCATCGGCATGGCGCGACCAGACGGCGCAGGGAAAACCGCGAAGGTCGGCGGGGGTTTGCGGGGTGCCGAGGCGCTCCAGCAGCAACGGGCTGGCGACCAGCAGATGCCGGTAGCTGCCGAGCAGGCGCGCCGGGCGATCCTCGTCGAACAGCGGCCCGGCGCGCAGAGCGACGTCGACCCCATCCTGCGCCAGGTCGCTTTCCCGCTCACTGGTGTAGACCGCGACCTGGACCTCGGGATGGCGCCGCTGGAACTCGGCCAGCAGTTTCCACCAGCTCTCGAACGCCGCCGGCACCGACACGCTCAGGCGGCCCTGCAAGTGAATTCGATCATTTCTGACAGCCTGTTCGCCCTCGGCCAGGGCCTCGATACCGCGGCTGGCGTGTTCGTAGAGCTGGCTGCCGGCGGCGGTCAGCCGGGTGCCGCGGGCGGAGCGTTCCAGCAGTTGCACGTTGAGGCTGCGTTCCAGTTCACGGATGCCCCGGCGGATGGTGGCCAGCGGTAGTTGCAGCAGGTTGGCGGCGGACGAAATGCTGCCGCATTGGACCACGCTGACAAACATCCTGGCGGCGTTGAGATCCATGAGCGCTCCCTGTCGAATGTAGGGGAAAGCCTATCAGCTGCGGCTCTGCCCGATCAAAAAAGCGCGGTCCGCGGGCGATTTTTATCGCCGGTTTTTCGCCCGCGCGAGAGGCTGTATGGGGGACGTGTGAGGGGTAAGCACGACAACTGTGTTCTCGACCCGACTGAGTGCGTCTAGCAGCGGTAGCTTCGCGGCGGTGCGAGGCACGAAGTGCGAGTCTGAACATGCAAGCGTTGTTGAACGAGATCCTCGACGAGGTCCGTCCCCTGATTGGCCAGGGCAAAGTGGCCAGCTACATTCCGGCGCTGGCCGACGTGCCGGCCAACCAGCTGGGGATTGCCGTGTATGGCAACGATGGCCAGGTGTTCAGCGCCGGCGACGCCGATACGCCGTTCTCGGTGCAGAGCATTTCCAAGGTGTTCAGTCTGGTGCAGGCCATCGGCCATTCCGGCGAGGCGATCTGGCAGCGCCTGGGGCATGAGCCTTCCGGACAGCCTTTCAACTCGCTGGTGCAGCTGGAGTTCGAGCGTGGCCGTCCGCGCAACCCGTTCATCAACGCCGGGGCGCTGGTGATCTGCGATATCAACCAGTCGCGTTTCGCCGCGCCGGCGCTGTCCATGCGCGATTTTGTGCGGCGTCTGTCCGGCAACATGCAGGTGCTGGTGGACGGCCGCGTCGCCGATTCGGAATACCAGCACCGCGCGCGCAATGCGGCGATGGCCTACCTGATGCAGTCCTTCGGCAACTTCCACAACGATGTCGAGTCGGTGCTGCGCAGCTACTTCAGCCACTGCGCGCTGCGCATGAGCTGCGTCGACCTGGCGCGGGCCTTCTGCTTCCTGGCCAACGACGGTTTCTGCAAGCACAGCGGCGAGCAGATCCTCACGGCGCGCCAGACCCAGCAGGTCAACTCGATCATGGCCACCAGCGGCCTGTATGACGAAGCCGGCAATTTCGCCTACCGCGTCGGCCTGCCGGGCAAGAGCGGCGTGGGTGGCGGCATCGTCGCGGTGGTGCCGGGGCAGTTCACGGTGTGCGTGTGGTCACCGGAATTGAACGCGGCGGGCAATTCCCTGGTGGGCATGGCGGCGCTGGAATTGCTGAGCCAGCGCATCGGCTGGTCGGTGTTCTAAGGGCGGCGGGAGCATTGCGGCCGGTTGCGGGTGCTGCGCACCCGATCGCAGGCTGCGCCAGCGGCTACAGGAATGCGGTGCTTGTGTAGCCGCTGCCGAGCCTGCGAGGCTGCGCTCGGTTTGGGCGGCATTCCGACGTAGCAACCGCAAAGCCTGAGTCCGCGGTCTGTCTGGATAAACGCGTTGGCAGGCTTGGCGACGGCTGCGCCGCCGGCTACAGGGAAGCGTGCGATTACCAGGTGAAGTTGGCGGTCTTCGGCAGGCTCAGCTGGCCTTTCTCGACGAAACGCATAGTGCCGAACGGGCCGCCGGCGAGCTTGCCGCGCAGCACGTAGGGCAGGTCGTCGAGGCTTTGCGTCTGGCTCAGGCCCAGGGTCTGGCGCAGCACGGCGAAGGCCGAGACGCTGACCGGCACCACCAGCACACCCTCGGAGAAACGCCCGATGCTGCCGCTCTGGTCGCTGACCCCGGAGGCCAGCGGCCGGCCGTTGACCTCCAGGTCCAGGGCCACGCCGTTGTAGTTGATCGCGGTTTCGTTGGGGTTCTGCAGGCGCAGCTTGACGGCGAAGCGCACTTCCAGGTCCTGGCTGGGCAGGGGTTCGATACCGACCACATTGATATTCAGCGGATCGTGCTGGGGAAACAGGGCGCAGGCGCTCAGGCTGAGCAACAGCAAGGAAAGGGTGAGGCCGAGGAATCTGCGCATTGGAAGCTCTCTGCAAAGAAAGAAGGCAGTGTTGAATCTATCGCGCCCGGGTCTGCACCACAAACCGAAGGTTGCTTGAGGGGCGCCATCTTCTGTAGGAGCCAGGCTTGCCGGCGATGAGGCCGGCAGGGCTGGTAGTGAGCTTGAGGCCTGCCGGCTGGTGGTGTCGCCACCGACGCCATCGCGAGCAAGCTTCGCTCCTACAGAAACACATTGTGCTTACGCGTTGGCTTTGGCGCTTACATCCGGGTCCTGCATGACCTTGAGGGTCGCCGCTTCCGGGTCGAACTCGTCTTCTTCCAGCTCGATGAACTCTTCCGGCAGGAAGATGTTCAGCAGGATCGCGCACATCGCGCCCACGGTGATCGGCGATTCGAAGATGTTGTGCAGCGCCTTGGGCAGTTCGCGCAGGACTTCCGGCACCGCCGCCACGCCCAGGCCCATGCCCAGGGAAATCGCCACGATCAGCACGTTGCGTCGATGCAGCCCGGCTTCGGCGAGGATCTTGATCCCGGCCACGGCCACGGTGCCGAACATGATCAGGGTCGCGCCGCCCAGCACCGGCTTGGGCATCAGTTGCAGCACCGCGCCGATCACCGGGAACAGCCCCAGCAGCACCAGCAGGCCGGCGATGAAGTACGCCACGTAGCGACTGGCCACGCCGGTCAGCTGGATCACCCCGTTGTTCTGGGCAAAGGTGACCATCGGCAGGCTGTTGAACACCGCCGCCACCATCGAGTTGAAACCGTCGGCCAGCAGCCCGGACTTGATGCGCTTGATGTACAGCGGGCCCTTGACCGGTTGTTGGGAAATCATCGAGTTGGCGGTCAGGTCGCCGGCCGCTTCCAGGGGCGAGATCAGGAAAATCACCGCCAGCGGAATGAAAGCGATCAGGTCGAAGGAGAAACCGTATTTGAACGGCACCGGCACGCTGACCATCGGCACTTCCGGCATCGTCGCCAGGTCGACCCGGCCCAGCAGCCAGGCGACCACGAAACCCAGGGTCAGGCCGATGACGATCGAGCCCAGGCGCAGCATCGGATGACTGAAGCGGTTGAGTACCACGATGGTCAGCAGTACCAGGGCGGCCAGGCCGAGGTTGCTGGCGGCGCCCAGGTCCGGCGCGCCGAAGCCACCGGCCATGTCGGTGACCGCCACCTTGATCAGCGACAGGCCCATCAGGGTGATGATGGTGCCGGTGACCACCGGGGTGATCAGCTTGCGCAGCTTGCCGATGAACTGGCTGAGGAACATCTCGATAAAGGCCGCGCAGAAGCAGATGCCGAAGATGGTCGAGAGGATTTCCTCGTTGCTGCCGCCGCGGCCCTTGACCATCAGCCCGGCGCTGAGCAGCACGCTGATAAAGGAAAAGCTGGTGCCCTGCACGCACAGCAGCCCGGAGCCGATCGGCCCCAGGCGCCGGGCCTGGACGAAGGTGCCCAGGCCCGAGACGAACAGCGCCATGCTGATCAGGTAGGGCGTTTCGTTCTGCAGGCCCAGCACGCCGCCGAAGATCAGGGTCGGCGAGATGATGCCGACAAAGCTCGCCAGCACATGTTGCAGCGCGGCGAAGATCGCCGCGCTGAAATGCGGGCGGTCCTCCAGGCCATAGATCAGGTCGGACTTGTAGCGCGGCGTGGAGCGATCAGGTGCGGTCATGGGAAAAGCCTGCCAATGACGTGTCGATAGGGCATGAAACACGTGGAGAAAAGGGGCGCGACGCGGGCTGTCGGAGGACGTAAGGCAAAATCTGCGGACCCGGTCAGAAAAATGGAGGCGCAGGATGCCAGAAAGGCGTCGGGGCCAGAAGGGTTGATTTAACGCCGCGCCACAACGCACTACAGGCCGCGCGTTCCTCCTGATCCACCGCGGACTCAGGTTTTGCGGCAACTGCGTTGCCGATCGCAGCCTCGCGGGCTCGGCAGCGGCTACAAAGGCACCGCGTCCGTAGCCGCAGCCGAGCGTCAGCGAGGCTGCGATCGAGCTGGGCGGCATTCCGACAAAGCGCTCGCCAAACCAGGCACCGCGTTTCTCCAGCGAGGTCAGAGTTCGCTACTGACAGATCCTGACAGGGGGCTCTGTTAAGCTGCGCCGATCCTTCCCTGCCGAGCCTGATGACGTGTCGCGCACCACTCGTTTGTTGACCCTGTTGCAAGTGCTGCGCGGCAAGCGCTGCCCGGTGACCGCCGCGGCGCTGGCGGCCGAGCTGGAGGTGTCCGAGCGCACCCTGTACCGCGACATCGCCGAGCTGACGGCCCTGGGCGCGCCGATCCATGGTGAGGCGGGGATCGGTTATGTGCTGCGCAGCGGCTTGTTCCTGCCACCACTGATGCTCAACGCCGACGAGACCGAAGCCATCGTCCTCGGCCTGCGTTATGTCGACCAGCGTGGCGACGAGGTGCTGGGCAAGGCCGCCGCCGATGCCCTGGCGAAGATCGCCGCGGTGCTGGCCCCGGCGGCCCAGGAAGCCTTGCACAACCCGACGGTGCTGCCCGGCCCGCCGGCTTATTGCTACCCGGAAAACGTGGTGCCGCTGAACGTGTTTCGCCAGGCGATCCGCGAGCAGGCCAAGCTGCACATCGATTACGCCGATGTGAACAAGACCCCCAGCCAGCGCCTGATCTGGCCGCTGGCCCTGGGCTTTATGAACGAGGCGCGGGTGATAGTCGCCTGGTGTGAGCTGCGCGATGATTTCCGCACCTTTCGCACCGACCGGATCGCCGCCGCGAGCGAGCAGGGCCAGCGTTATCCGGGGCGTCGCAGCGACCTGTTGCGCACCTGGCGCCAGCGCATGCAACTGGACGATGCCGGGCGTTTCACTCCTGACAAGAACTGACGCGACGGCGTTTTAGCATGGCTCCAGCAACGATAAACAAGGAGCCGCAGTACCATGTCCAGCACAGCCACTTCTCTCGCACCGGCCATCGCCGCCTACCTTGCAGCCACCAATGGTCGTGACAGTTCGGCGGTCGCCAGTTTCTTCGCCGAAGACGCCCAGGTGTTCGATGAGGGCCAGCATCAGGCCGGCACCCGCGCCATCGCCCAATGGATGGAGGACACCGCCCGCCGTTACCAGCCACGGCTCGAGGTGCTCAAGGTCCAGCAGCGCACCGGCAAGGTGCTGGTGGACAACCTGATTTCCGGCAGCTTCCCCGGCAGCCCGCTGGAATTGCGCTACGTGTTCCGCCTCGACGAGCAGGGCAAGATCGCCCGGCTGGATATCTCGCTGTAGCCGTCGCGCCCGCGCTCGCTGTAGCCGCTGGCGAAGCTTGCGATCGGCAAAGCAGTTGCCGTGCGCGTTCTGCCTGACACACCGCGTGCCCGGGTTTTGCGGCAACTGCGTTGCCGATCGCAGCCTCGCGCTGCTCGGCAGCGGCTACATAGGCGTCGTGTTCCTTGTAGCCGCTGCGGAGCGACAGCGAGGCTGCGATCGACCTGGGCGGCATCCCGACGCAGCGGTCGCCAGGCGAGGCATGGCATACTGCGCGGCCCATTTGCGGATGCGTGGATCC
Organism: Pseudomonas sp. B3G-3; assembly: GCF_028640915.1. Lineage (NCBI taxonomy): Bacteria > Pseudomonadati > Pseudomonadota > Gammaproteobacteria > Pseudomonadales > Pseudomonadaceae > Pseudomonas > Pseudomonas sp. B3G-3. The sequence goes on from NZ_JAQZAB010000103.1 coordinate 47,674, forward strand.
CATGCCTTTCGATTCTCCCCTCAGCGCCTATCAGTACGCCCTCCAGGAGCGCGGTTTTGTCGCCGACGAGGCCCAGGAGCGGGCGATGCGGGCCCTGCAGCAGTGCCATGTCGCCCTGCATGAAGGGCGCAAGTCGATCACCGGGGTCTATCTGTGGGGCCCCGTGGGCCGGGGCAAGACCTGGCTGATGGACCAGTTCTATCAAAGCCTCGAGGTGCCGGCGCGGCGTCAGCACTTCCACCATTTCATGGGCTGGGTCCACCAGCGCTCATTCCAGCTGACCGGCACCGCCGACCCGTTGCAAGCCCTGGCCCGCGAGCTGAGCGAAGAGGTGCGGGTGCTGTGTTTCGACGAACTGTTCGTCAACGACATCGGCGACGCGATCATTCTCGGGCGCCTGTTCCAGGTGATGTTCGAACAGGGCGTGGTGATGGTCTGCACCTCCAACCAGCCGCCGCAACAGCTGTATGCCGACGGTTTCAACCGCGAGCGGTTCCTGCCGGCAATCTCGGCGATCGAGGCGCATCTGCAGGTGGTGGCGGTGGACGGCGCCCAGGACCATCGCCTGCACCCGGGGGCGCTGACCCAGCGTTATTGGCTGACCCCGGCCGGCCAACCGAGTGCCCTGGGCCCGGTGTTCGAACAGCTGGCGGCGGGGCAGGCGGCGTCCAGTGCGGTACTGCCGGTGGGCTACCGCGAGGTCCAGGTGATCAAGGCCAGCGAGCGGGTGCTCTGGTGTCGTTTCGCCGACCTGTGCGAGCAGCCGTTCGCCGCCATGGACTTCATGGCCCTGTGCGACCGTTTCAGCGCGATCCTGCTCAGCGAAGTGCCCGAGCTCAGCGCGCAACAGCGCCCGGGGCGGATTGCCCGGGGCACCGAGGACGGCGCCGAGCGAGTGGTGGCCGGCGATCGCGAGCTGCCGCAGTTGTCGATCCACGATGACAGCGTGCGGCGGTTCATCGCCCTGGTGGACGAGTGCTACGACCGCAAGGTGCCGCTGTACCTCGAAGCGCGAGTACCGATGGAGGCCTTGTACACCGAGGGCTACCTGGAGTTTCCATTCCGCCGTACCCTCAGTCGTCTGAAGGAGATGCAGCTGCAGCGTTTCGGCTGAACACGCCTGATCATCACACGGGAGACCTGACCGTGAACCAGCCCCTGTCCCATCATCTGCTGACCATGGCTTACCAGAACGCCTGGGCCAATCACCGCCTGGGCAAGGCCTGGGAAATACTCACCCCGAGCGAGCTGGCGGCGCCACGGGTGAGCTTCTTTCCCAGCCTGAAAGCCACCCTCAACCACATCCTCACCTGCGACTGGTTCTACGTCGACGCGCTGGAGCGGGAGCTGCGCGGCGAGGCGCCACGGGCCGACTGCTATGTGTTTTTCGAGATTGAGGAGCCTTTCGACCAGGCCGCCGACCTGCGGCGCGAACAGGCGCTGGTGGACCGCCGGCTGATCGCCTATTGCGAGCAGCAACGGGATGTGGACCTTGCGCGGATCGTCACCATCGCCCGGGAAAAGCCGCAGCGCGATACCCGGCTGCGCATGCTTTCGCACCTGTTCGAGCACCAGTTGCATCACCGTGGCCAGGTGCATGCCATGCTCAGCGGCACCCGGGTGGCGCCGCCGCAGCTGGACGAGTTTTTCTGTGCGGGCGAGGCGGCCCTGCGCGCCGAGGATTTTGCCGAGCTGGGCTGGAGCGAAGCGCAGATCTGGGGCGCGGAGGCGGTCGAGGACAAAGAACGGTAGCGCTTGACGCGCTAGCCGCTCGTTTGGTCATGTGCCGGTGTTTACAATCGCTCTCCCGGGGACCCGCCCGGATCAATCACTGTTGAGGACAGACATGGACGTTGCAGACGTATTGGTACTCCAGGCCAGCTACACCAATCCGGTACACGCCGAGGCAATCGCCCTGGTGCTCAATCACTATGCCCAGGACCCGATGGGCGGCGGCCAGCCGCTGGACGCCGATCTGTTGCGGCAGTTGCCCGGCGAACTGGCCAAGCGCCCCCATGCTTTCAGCGTGCTGGCCTTTGTCGGAGGCGAACCGGCCGGGCTGGTGAATTGCTTCGAGGGCTTTTCCACCTTTGCCGGCCGGCCGCTGGTCAATGTGCACGACGTGTCGGTGATCGATAAATTCCGCGGCCTGGGCCTGAGCCAGAAGATGCTGCAGAAGGTCGAGGAGATCGCCCGCCAGCGCGGCTGCTGCAAGATCACCCTGGAAGTGCTGGAGGGCAACGCGGTGGCCCAGGCGTCCTACCGCAAGTTCGGCTTCGACGATGCGATGCTCGACCCGAGCCATGGCCGGATGCTGTTCTGGAACAAGACCCTGTAAGCCCCTGGAGCCCGCCGGCCGATGAATTCACGCCCCCAGGATGCCACCGTGACCCGCCGTGACAGCGCCTGGGCGGTGTTCCTGGTGTTCCTGCGGCTGGGGCTGGGTTCCTTCGGCGGGCCAGTGGCGCACCTGGGGTATTTTCGTACCGAGTTCGTCCAGCGCCGCGCCTGGCTGAGCGAGGCGGCCTATGCCGAACTGATCGCCCTGTGCCAGTTCCTCCCAGGGCCGGCCAGCAGCCAGGTGGGCTTTGCCCTCGGTTGGTCGCGGGCGGGGCTGGCCGGTGCACTGAGCGCCTGGCTGGGTTTCACCTTGCCCTCGGCGCTGATCCTGATTGCCCTGGCCATGGGCCTGACCGGCAGCGGCACGGGGCTGCCCGGTGGGCTGGTGCATGGCCTGAAGATAGTCGCAGTGGCGGTGGTGGCCCAGGCGTTGTGGGGCATGGCCCGTGCCTTGTGCCGCGGGCCGCTGCGGATGCTGATCACACTCGCCTCGGCGGCCAGTGTGCTGCTCTGGCCGAGCACCCTCGGCCAGGTCTGCGTCATGTTGCTGGCGGGCATGGTCGGCGCGGGTCTGCTCCAGCCGGCCTTCAACGACCGCGAAGACGGCCTGGCAATCGCAGTCGGCAAGCGCACGGGCTACCTGGCCCTGGCGTTGTTTGCCCTGTTGCTGGCCGGCTTGCCGTTGCTGGCCGGGTTCTGGCCCAGCCTGCCGCTGGTGCTGGCCGACGGTTTCTATCGCGCCGGCGCGCTGGTGTTCGGTGGCGGTCATGTGGTGCTGCCGTTGCTGCAGAGTGAGGTGGTCACGCCGGGCCTGCTGAGCAACGATCTGTTCCTCGCCGGTTATGCCGCCGCCCAGGCGATGCCGGGGCCCGTGTTTTCTTTCTCGGCCTTTCTCGGCGCGGCCATCGACGGCTGGAGCGGCGCGCTGCTGTGCCTGGTCATGATTTTCCTGCCGGCCATGCTGCTGATCGTCGGTGTCCTGCCGTTCTGGCAGAACCTGCGCCACCTGGGTCGGGTCCAGGCCGCGCTGGCCGGAGTCAACGCGGCGGTGGTCGGCCTGCTGGCGGCGGCGCTGTACGACCCGCTGTGGACCAGCACCATCCTCAAGCCACTGGACCTGGGGCTGGCGCTGCTGGCCCTGGCCGCGCTGATGCGCTGGAAGCTGCCACCCTGGCTGGTGGTGCTCGCCGGTGGCGCTGTTGGCCTGCTGCTGGGGGCCTGACGCCACACTCCTGCAATTAGCAGCATTACGCCCGCGGCGGATGATTGAGCCGGGCAAACACCAGGCGGAACAAGGTAAAGCTGCCCGGTACGCTGCTGACCTCGGTCCGCCCCTGATGCAGGTTCATGATCGAGCGCACGATCGCCAAGCCCAGTCCCGTACCGCCTTCGGCGCGCGAGCGGCTGCTGTCGACCCGGTAGAAACGCTCGAACAGGTGCTCCAGGTGCTGCTCCGGGATACCGGCGCCGGGGTTGCCCACCGACAGCGACACGCTCGAATCGTGTTCCTCCACCAGGATCGAAATGCTCGACGCCCGGGGGCTGTGGCGGATGGCGTTGGACAGCAGGTTGGAGATCGCCCGCTGGATCATCAGGCGGTCGCCGTACACCAGGCCATCGCCGGACAGGCTGATGCCCAGGTGTTTTTCCTCGGCGCTCAGGGCGAACAGTTCCATGACCCGCCGCGCTTCATCGCCCAGGGAGATTTCTTCGAACGCCACCTGGGAGGCCGGGTGGCTGACTTGGGCGAGGAACAGCATGTCGCTGACGATCCGGGTCAGGCGCTCCAGCTCTTCGGTGCTTGACTCCAGCACCGCCTTGTACTCGTGCGGCGGGCGCTCCCGGGACAGGGTGACCTGGGCCTTGCCCATCAGGTTGGTGATGGGCGAGCGCAGCTCGTGGGCCAGGTCGTCGGAGAATTGTGAGAGTTGCTGCACGCCGCCGTCGAGCCGGTGCAGCATGAAATTGATGCTGTGGGCCAGCTCGGCCAGCTCCCGTGGCAGGTTGTCCGGCGACAGGCGATGGGTCAGGTCCTGGGTGGTGACCTTGGCGGCGACCCGGCTGAACTGCTGCAACGGCGCCAGGCCACGCTGCACCACCCACCAGGCGCCGATGCCGATCAGCATCAGCAGCAGGGGCAGGGCGATCACCGTGGAACGCAGGTAGGCACTGAGCAGCGCCTGGTCGTTGGCCCGGTCCAGGGACAGCACCACCCGCACCTGTTCGCCATTGCGCAGGGTTATCAGGCTGGAGGCGCTGAGCAACCGGTTGCCGGCGCTGTCGAGCCAGTCGAGGAACGCCGGGCTTTCCGGCTGGGTCAGGGCTTCGGGCAGCGGACCCAGGTTGCGATTGCCGATGTTCAGCAGCGCTTCGGCCTGGGGCTCGGCGCCGAAAATGCTCAGGTGCAGGTTGTCGTGGCCCATTACCAGGTCCAGCAGCGAATGCGGGCGGGCGGCGATATCGCCGGTCTTCAGGTCGCTGGTCAGGGTGTGGCGGATCTGTTCGAGCTTGCTGTCCAGGCTTTCCCGCGCCAGGCTGCCCAGTTCATGGCTGAGGGCCAGGTAGGCCAGGGTCGCGAGCAGTAAAACCAGGCCGGCGCCCATCAGGCTGACGGTCAGGCCCAGGCGCATGGACAGGCTGCTGGCGGTGCGTTGCGCGGCTTTCATTGGCGCACTTCCAGGACATAGCCGACACCACGGATGGTGTGGATCAGCTTGATATCGCTGGCGTCGTCGATCTTCGCCCGCAGGCGGCTGATGGAGACCTCCACCACGTTGGTGTCGCAGTCGAAGTTCATGTCCCAGACCAGGGAAATGATCTGGGTCCGGGTCAGCACCTCGCCCGACTGGCGCATCAGCACCTGCAATAGGGTGAATTCCTTGGTGGTCAGGTCGATGCGCCGCGAACCGCGATAGGCCCGGTGCCGGCGCGGGTCGAGTTCGAGGTCGGCGACCCGCAGGGTGTCGGTCGCCGGCAGGTTCTCGCTGCGCCGCAGCAGGGTGCGCACCCGCGCCAGCAGTTCGGGGAACTCGAATGGCTTGACCAGGTAATCGTCGGCCCCCAGGTCCAGTCCCTTGACCTTGTCGGCCAGGCGCCCGCGCGCCGAGAGCATCATCACCCGGGTGCTGCTGTCCTTGCGCATGTCTTCCAGCACCTGCCAGCCGTCCTTTTCCGGCAGATTGACGTCCAGAATCACCAGTTCGTAGTTTTGCTGTTCGATCAGGTAAAGCCCGTCGACGCCGGTGGCGGCGCGGTCGACCACATAACCGCTTTCGGTCAGCCCCTGATGCAAGTAATCGGCAGTTTTACGCTCGTCTTCGACAACCAGAATGCGCATGGAAAAGTGACCTCTTGATCATTAAAAAGAATTCAATGGCGCTGGATATGAAGTTGTTGTTGGACCAGCCATAAAACCCCGAGAAGTTGCAGCTGATAAATAGCCTCAGCCGTTCGGGTGAGGGAATGCTCAAGCCTGAAGTGGCTTTAGGGTCAAGATTTTAAGTGCCTGATATCAATGGCTTGTGCCTGTTTTAGACAGCCGGTCACTGACTGCCCCAAGTAAGGTGATCCATTGTAGGAGTGAAGCTTGCTCGCGATGGTCGTTAACGCTACTGCGTATCGAGTGGAGACGCGCGGTGCTCTCAAGTTCATCGCGGGCAAGTCGGATCGCCGCCCGCTCGCTCCTAGAAACTGATCATGTGTTATTTACTGTTTCAATATATGTCTAAGTTCAGCGGGAACTTATATTAATACAGCGGGCAGTGACGGTTGCCTATATGGCGTAATTGTCATTTTGACGTCAGAAAGTTGATAGCCCATGGTCATGTCGCTGATATCGACGGCGATAAAAAAGGCGCCCGTGAAAGGGCGCCGGAAGATCCTCTCTGCCAAAGGAGCATTATCGCCAGAGAGGAGTAGAGCTCGGGGCGTTTCAGGCGTCCGGTTGCGCAGGGGTGCGGCTCGGATCCTCGACGGGTGCCTGGGGTTTTTTCCCGCTCTCGGAGGACGTCTGTTCGCTATCGGTGCGGGGTATCTGCTGGCTGATGGGGAAGTTGTCCCAGTAGTGCTTCATGCGTTCAGCGCCGCCTTCGGCGAACGCTGCACCCGAGCTGGCAATCATCAGACCGGCGAGCAGGAGTGTGGAGGCTTTCATGTGCGGTGTCCCATTGACGGTTATCGGAATTCCGTCGCGTCCCTGTGACGAAGCAGTCATAGAAGTATGGCGCGATCTTATTAACGCGGGGTTAACAGGGCGCTGAAGGCGGGATGACAATTCTGTCATCCCGGATGAGAGGCACTGACGGCCCACTGATATGGCCGTGTAGGAAGAAGGGCGGGTTACAGCTTCCAGTCCAGGCTCAGGGTCATGGTGCGCGGTTCACCCCAGTAGACGCCGTTATAGAAGCCGACCCGTTCGTAGTACTTCTTGTCGAACAGGTTGGTGACGTTGAGCGAGGCCGACAGGTGCGGGTCGAACTCGTAGCGCGACATCAGCCCGGCCACGCTGTAGGCCTGCTGATGGATGCGGGTGTTTTCGGTGACGATACGCCCGTCGCCGTCGCGCCCCACCGGCCGCCGGCTGCTGCCGTAGATTTCGCTTTGCCAGTTCAGGCTGCCGCCGACGGTCAGCGCCCGCCACTGGCCCGGCAGGCGATAGGCCGTGGACAGGCGCAGCATGTTCATCGGCTCGCCGCCGTTGGCGCGCTGCTTTTCGCCATCCAGGGCGTGGGTGTAGGTGTAGCCGGCGGTGAGGTTCCAGCCCGGGAGGATTTCCCCCGAGACCTCGGCCTCGAACCCTTGCACCTTGCCGCCTTTGCCGCCCGACTTGTAGAACTCCTCGCCGGTGACCGGGTCCGGCGGCACCGAACTGTCCAGTTCGGCGACGTTGTCCTGCTTGCTCCAGAACACCGCGGTGGCCAGGTTCAGGCGTTCCTCCAGCAGGCTGCCCTTGAGCCCCAGCTCGTAGTTGCTGCCGACTATCGGTTCGAGGTATTTGCGGCTGGCGTCGCGCTCGGTCTGGGGCTTGAAGATGTCGGTGTAGCTGACATACACCGTGTATTCGGGGGTGAGGTCGTACAGCAGGCCGGCGTAGGGCGTCCACATGTCGTTGTGCTGCTGGCGGGTGTCCTCGAGGCGGGTCAGCTGGTTGTTGGCGTCGTAGCTGCGAGAGCGGCTGTGGGCGCTCCAGCTGCCGTAACGGCTGCCGAGCACCGCATGCAGGTCGTCGCTCAGGCTCAGGCGGGTGGCCAGGTAGCCGGCCTTTTGCCGGGTGCTGTCGCCGGAGCCGGGCAGGTTGGTCACGGTGTCGGGAAACTTGGCGATGCCGCCCATGTATTTCCAGTCGGTGATGCTGGCGTAGCCCGGCGGTGTCGGGCCGTCGACGGTGTAGGGCGACGACTCGCGGCGCTCGGCCTCGCCGTAGCCCAGCATCAACTCATGCTCGCGGCCCAGCAGGCTGTAGGGGCCGGCCAGGTTGAAGTCGTACACGCGCATTTTCTGCGTGCCGATCATATGGCTGGCCCAGGCGGTCATGCCCGAGCGGTCGGCTTCCGGGAAACCGGCGCCGCCGTAATAGACCTTGCCGTCGCTGTCGCTGTCGCGGTGGGTGTAGGCGGCTTTCAGGTGCCAGTCGTGGCCCAGGCGCTGGTCGAGGGTGGCGAAGGCGGTCTTGTCCTTGAGCGGCCAGGAACTCCAGTGCGCCGCCATGTTGGTGGAGCGCGGCAGGTTGGCCTTGCCGCCCGAGGCGTTCCAGTAGGGCACGGTGCCCCAGGAGGTGCCCTGGACCTGCTTGTCCTGGTAGTCGTAGCCCACGGCCAGGGTGGTGCTGTCGGTCAGGTCGGCCTCGAGAATGCCGTAGCCGACTTCCCGCTGCAGCTGGTAGTGGTCGCGAAACGACTGGCTGTCACGATAGGCCAGCACCGTGCGCCCGCGCAGGCGACCGTCGAACCCCAGGGGGCCGCCGACATCGACGTAGCTGTAGTAGTTGTCGTAGCTGCCGCCACTGACGCCGGCCTTGGCTGCCCATTCGTGGGTCGGCCGCTTGCGCACCATGTTGACCGTGGCCGAAGGGTCGCCGGCGCCGGTGGTCAGGCCGGTGGCGCCGCGGACCACCTCGATGCGGTCGTAGATGATGGTGTCCGAATCGGACTTCATGCGGTTGAAGGTGTTGAGCATGCCATCGATCTGGAAGTTGTTGATGGAGTAGCCGCGGGAGGAATAGATCACCCGGTCGGAGTCCAGGTGCTGGACCACCACCCCGGTGGTTTGCCCCAGCACTTCGGACAAGGTATCGAGTTTGAAATCGTCCATCTGCTGGCGGGTCACCACCGACACCGATTGCGGGGTTTCCTTGATCGACAGGTTCAGGCGCGTGGCGGTGTTCATGCTGCCGGTGGTGTAGGAACCGCTGTTCTCTGTGGTCGCGCCCAGGCCCTGGGCGGTGACGCTGGTGGCATCGAGCTCCAGGGCCTGGGCGCCAGGCTCGGCGCTCTGCGCGGGTTCGCTTTCAGCCAGCAGCCCGGGGCTCAGAACCGCGCCGCACAGGCCGAATGTCAAAGTCATGGAACGAGTGAATGGCGCGAACATCGCTGCCGTCTCCTTGTCGTCGAGGGAAAAAATCCGTTTGCACTGAGACGAAAAGGAGGAAGGGTATTTAGGCTAAACGAGAATAATTATTATCTTTCAGATACAACAATGCCCCATGAAGGGGCATTGAAGGCCGGTAGTACGGGGCTGCGTGAGCCCCGTAGGAAAAGGCTTATTCTGGCATCGCTTATTTCTGTGAGATTTATTTTTGTACCACCGCGGTGGGTGGCGGCGCCTTGGGCTTCATCAGGCTGAAGTCGATCAGGGCTTTCTCGTTGCGCTCATAAGGATTGCCGATCAGCAGCGGGCGCGGCTTGAAGCTGTCGCTGACCAGGCTCTTGCTGCGGTCCAGCTCGTCGGAGCTCAGGCCGGCCATGTCGGCCCAGGTATGGATCAGGTGCGAACTGCTGTAAGGGCGGCCGAGGTCGCCGGCGAAGTTCCAGTCATGGTCCTGCTTCCACTTCGGCGAGGCCCAGGCGATGAAGGGAATGGTGTACATCGGCGCGGTCGGCTTGCCTTCGTTGCGGCCCAGGGTGTTGTGGCCGGCGGAGTCGAACACGTCTTCGCCATGGTCCGACAGGTACAGCAGGAAGCCGTTGGGGTCGGTCTTGGCGTAGTCCTTGATCAGGCTCGAGACCACGAAGTCGTTGTACAGCACCGCGTTGTCGTAGCTGTTGTAGGTCGGTACCTGGTCGTCACGCACGCCGGCCGGCACGCCGTTGCGGTCGGTGAACTTGTCGTAGCTCGGCGGGTAGCGGTACTGGTAGCTCATGTGGGTGCCCAGCAGGTGGACCACGATGAACTTGCGCGGCGCGCCGTCGGCCAGCGCCTTGGAGAACGGCTCCAGCACGTCGCCGTCGTACTGGCGGGCGTTCTGGTTGCGGTTGTTGTTCAGGTACACCTGCTCGTCCGCCTGCTCGGAGAAGGTGGTGAGCATGGTGTTGCGCTTGGTCATGGTCTGCTGGTTGGTGATCCAGTAGGTCTTGTAGCCGGCCTGCTTCATCACGCTGACCAGGGACGGGGTCTTGAGGTACAGGTCGGGGTTTTCTTCGTCGGCGAAGGTCAGCACCTGCTGCAAGGCTTCGATGGTGTAGGGGCGCGGGGTGATGACGTTGTCGAAGATCGCCAGCTGGTCCTTGAGCTTGTCCAGCTCCGGCGTGGTCTGGCGCGGGTAGCCGTAGAGGCTCATGCGCTGGCGGTTGGTCGACTCACCGATCACCAGGACCAGGGTCGACGGCTGGTTGGCCATGCTGTCCTTGAGGTTGTGCAGCGGCGGGATCTTGCTCACGTTGTCGAGCATGCCCTGCATGTTTTCCAACTGCTCGCGGTAGCGCCGGTAGGCCACCACCATCTGCCATGGCACCGCGGGCTCGATGCGCGTCTCGAATTTCTCCAGGCCGCCGGCGAAGCTGCCGGTGCGTGCGGTCTGCTTGATCAGCGGGTAGCCGATGACGGCGATCAGGATTGCCATGGCCGCCACCAGCGCGCGGCCGCGCGGCAGGTAGACCGGGCGCAGGCGGGTCCAGAGGAAGATGGCGAAAGCGGTATGGGCGAGGAACGCCAGCACCATCCACCAGGCGAAGTACTGGGTCAGGTACTCGCCGGCTTCGGAGGGGTTCGACTCGAACATGATGAAGATGACGCTCTGGGAGAACTCCTGCTGATAAATGAAGAAGTAACCCAGGCTGGCCATGGAACAGGCCCAGAGCACCACGCCTATGACGGCGGCCATCGCGCGGGTGCGGGCCGGGAACAGCAGCATCGGCGCCAGCCAGATCGCGCTCATGATGAACGCCTGGCGGAAACCGGCGAAGCCGGAAGTGTCGGTCAACTGGATCAGTAACTGGGTGATGCCGGAGAAGTACCAGAAGAACAGGAAGAGCCAGCCCAGGCCCGCCCAGTCAAACCCTTTCGCGGACGTCTTGTCGCGTTTAAACACAGCCATCGAGCGCTCCAGCTTCATTGAACAGGACATTCGCCGGAAAGCTTCGACTACCTCGGCGAACGCGCGCCGCGCCCGTGGGGGCGGCAATATTGCGCCGGAGTATCCATAAGAAGGTGTGAAAACTTTGTGAGTTGGTACCTGCGTGTCAGATAATGCCGTCGCCAGGAGGCGGGTAGGGTAAAAGGCGACGGGCAAAAAGAAGCCGGCGATCCATCGAGGACTCGGCCGGCTTCATTAACAACCTGTTGCAAGGACCGGCCGCGACGGGCGGGTTCCTCGGATCCTCAGGCGTGGAGCTGGGTGACGGCAGCCACCTGACCCTGGTTCTGCAATGCCAGGCGCAGTTGCGCCAGCTCTTGCTTCAACTGGTCGCGCTCGTTCTTCAGTTCGCGCAACTCGTCACGACGGATAGTGACGTAGAGGGTTTGTGCAGGTCGTGCCGGTAGTACTGTGCCCATTGCTCACCTCGCAAATGGCGTGCATCAACTGTGGTCCGGCCGCTCGAATTCCGGGGCCTGAAACACTATCGGCGGCAATTTTGATTTCTTTTGCCGGCAAAGGGAACTTTTTTATTTTCAGCGGTCGTTGTGCCTTCGCGGCGATTCGCGTCGTTATCCACTCACTGCTTGGGAAACACTGCTTTAGGAAACTTAGTCCAGCCGCTCTGGACTAACCCTCACTGGCCTCGTTGGGCTATAACCTTTTGACACAATTTAGTAGTAAGGAGCATCAGCACATGCAACTGGGGATTATCGGACTGGGCCGCATGGGCGGGAACATTGCGCGGCGCCTGATGCTCAATGGGCATGAAACCGTGGTCTATGACCGCAACAGCGCTTTTGTCAGCACCCTGAGTGGCGAAGGCGCCAAGGGCGTCGCCGACCTGCCGGCCCTGGTCGCCGGCCTGGAAAAGCCACGCGCGGTCTGGGTCATGCTGCCGGCTGGCGCGCCCACCGAAGACACCATCGAAACCCTCAGCCAGTTGCTCGAACCGGGCGACGTGATCATCGATGGCGGCAACACCTACTATAAGGACGACATTCGTCGCGCCCAGGCGCTGGCGGAAAAGGGCCTGAACTACATCGACGTCGGCACCTCCGGCGGCGTCTGGGGCCTGGAGCGCGGCTACTGCATGATGATCGGCGGCGACGCCGAGGTGGTGCGCCGCCTGGACCCGCTGTTCGATGCGCTGGCACCGGGCATGGGCGACATCCCGCGGACCAAGGACCGGGTGGCTGAAGACGATCGCGCCGAGCGCGGTTACATCCACGCCGGCCCCGCCGGTGCCGGGCACTTCGTCAAGATGATCCACAACGGCATCGAGTACGGCATGATGCAGGCCTTCGCCGAGGGCTTCGACATCCTCAAGACCAAAGCCTCGCCAAGCCTGCCGGAAGACCAGCGCTTCGACCTCAACGTCGCCGATATCGCCGAAGTCTGGCGCCGCGGCAGCGTGGTCTCGTCCTGGTTGCTGGACCTGACCGCCGACGCCCTGGCCACCGATCCGCAACTCGACGGTTTCTCCGGCGAAGTGGCCGACAGCGGTGAAGGTCGCTGGACCATCGAAGCCGCCATCGAGCAGGCAGTGCCGGTTCCTGTGCTGTCGAGCTCGCTGTTCGCCCGTTTCCGTTCCCGCCAGCAGAGCACCTATGGCGACAAGATGCTGTCGGCCATGCGCTTCGGCTTCGGCGGCCACGTGGAGACTCCGAAAAAATGACCTCCTCGCGAAAGAAGTCCAAGGCTCAACCCGCTCCACCCACCACACTGTTTCTGTTCGGCGCCCATGGCGACCTGGTCAAGCGCCTGCTGATGCCGGCGCTGTACAACCTCAACCGTGACGGCTTGCTGGATGAGGGGTTGAAGATTGTCGGCGTCGATCACAACGCGATCAGCGATGTGGACTTCGCCAAGAAGCTCGAGGACTTCATTCGCACCGAGGCCGCCGGCAAGGTCGGCAACGGCGCGCAAGCGCTGGACCCGGCGCTCTGGGCCAAGCTGGCCAATGGCATCAGCTATGTCCAGGGCGACTTCCTGGACGACAGCACCTACGACGCGCTGGCGGCGAAAATCGCCGCCAGCGGCACCGGCAATGCGGTGTTCTACCTGGCCACCGCACCGCGCTTCTTCAGTGAAGTGGTGCAGCGCCTGGGCGCGTCGGGGTTGCTGGTCGAAGGCGACAATGCGTTTCGCCGGGTGGTGGTCGAAAAGCCGTTCGGCTCCGACCTGCAAACGGCGCAAGCGCTGAACGAATGCCTGCTCAAGGTGATGAGCGAGAAGCAGATCTATCGGATCGACCATTACCTGGGCAAGGAGACGGTGCAGAACATTCTGGTCAGCCGTTTCTCCAACAGCCTGTTCGAGGCTTTCTGGAACAACCATTACATCGACCACGTGCAGATCACCGCGGCGGAAACCGTCGGGGTGGAAACCCGTGGCAGCTTTTATGAAAACACCGGTGCCCTGCGCGACATGGTGCCCAACCACCTGTTCCAGCTGCTGGCGATGGTCGCCATGGAACCGCCGGCCGCCTTTGGCGCCGATGCGGTGCGCGGCGAAAAGGCCAAGGTGGTGGGGGCGATTCGTCCCTGGAGCACCGAAGATGCCCTGGCCAACTCGGTGCGTGGCCAGTACGTGGCGGGCAAGGCGGGCGACAAGCCGGTGGCCGGCTACCGCGAAGAGGCCAACGTGGCCGCGGACAGCAACACCGAAACCTACGTCGCCCTCAAGGTGATGATCGACAACTGGCGCTGGGTCGGCGTGCCGTTCTACCTGCGCACCGGCAAGCGCATGAGCGTGCGCGACACCGAGATCGCCATCTGCTTCAAGCCTGCGCCGTACGCGCAGTTCCGCGATACCGAGGTCGACCACTTGCAGCCGACCTACCTGCGCATCCAGATCCAGCCCAATGAAGGCATGTGGTTCGACCTGCTGGCGAAAAAGCCCGGGCCGACCCTGGAGATGGCCAATATCGAGCTGGGGTTCGCCTACAAGAACTTCTTCGAGATGCAGCCTTCCACCGGCTACGAGACGCTGATCTACGATTGCCTGACTGGCGACCAGACCCTGTTCCAGCGCGCCGACAACATCGAGAACGGCTGGCGTGCGGTGCAGCCGTTCCTCGATGCCTGGAAGGAAAAGGCCAAGGTCCATATCTACCGGGCCGGCGAAGACGGACCGGCGGCCGGCGACGAGTTGCTGACCCGCGACGGCCGCGAATGGCACAGCCTCGGATGAGGGGCGAGGGGCAGCATCCCATCCAGTTCCTGCTCAGTGATATGGACGGCACCTTGCTGCTGCCCGATCACAGCCTGAGCCAACGCACCATCGCCGCGGTACGCGCGCTGCGCGAAGCCGGGGTGTACTTCAGCCTGGCCACCGGGCGGCCGCCGCGGGCCATGTTGCAGCAGATCGAAGCCCTGGGCGTCGACCTGCCGACCGCGGCGTTCAATGGCGGCACCATCGTCAATCCCGATGGCAGTTTCCTGGTGCGCCACCCTGTGCCGGTAGCGGTCGCCAACACGGTCCTGGCGCTGCTGTCGCCGCAGCCGGAAGTGGAGGTCTGGGTGTTTGCCGACGGTGAATGGCTGCTGCGCAATCCCCACGGGCCGATGGTGCCGCGCGAGCAGCATGGCCTGGGTTATCCGCCCGTGGTGGTGGAGTGTTTCGATGACTATCTGCCGCGCATCGACAAGATAGTCGCCGCCAGTGCCGACACCGAGCTGTTGGTGGAGCTGGAGGCGCGTTTGCTGGCGCAGGTCGGCGGGCAGGCGCAAATCTCCCGTTCGCAGCCGGTGTACCTGGATGTGACGGCGTTGCAGGCCAACAAGGGGCAGGCGCTGATCACCCTGGCGGAGTTTCTCGGGGTGCCGCTGGAGCGCACCGCGGCGCTGGGGGATGGTGGCAACGACCCGGCGATGTTCCAGCAGGCCGGGTTGTCGATTGCCATGGGCCAGGCCGAAGCGGCGGTACAACGCCAGGCCGACCTGGTGACGGGCAGCAATGTCGCCGATGGCGCCGCCGAAGCGATCGAACGATTTATCCTGCCGCGCTAATGCAAAACCTGTAGCCGCTGCCGCAGGCTGCGATCAGCGGCGCAGCCGTCGCAACCCGGCGAACGCCTTCATTCATGCAGATCGCGGAGGCAGGTTTTGCGGCAACTGCGTTGCCGATCGCAGCCTCGCGGGCTCGGCAGCGGCTACNNCGACACCGCGATCCCTGTAGCCGCTGCCGCAGGCTGCGATCGGCGGCGCAGCCGTCGCAACCCGGCGAACGCCTTTATCCAGGCAGATCACGGAGGCAGGTTTTGCGGCAACTGCGTTGCCGATCGCAGCCTCGCGGGCTCGGCAGCGGCTACAGTCCTTTACAGCCAGTAACTCACCGCATACCAGCCCAGCACACCCATCACCAGGGTGTAAGGCAGCGCCATCCACACCATGCGCCCATACGACAGGCGCACCAGCGGCGCGATCGCCGAGGTCAGCAGGAACAGGAACGCCGCCTGGCCGTTGGGCGTGGCCACGCTCGGCAGGTTGGTGCCGGTGTTGATCGCCACCGCCAGGGTCTCGAAGTGCTCGCGGCTCATCTGCCCGGAAACGAAGGCCTGCTTCACTTCGGTGATGTAGATGGTGGCGACGAACACGTTATCGCTGATGGCCGACAACAGCCCGTTGGCGATAAACAGCATGCCCGGCTGCTGGCCCGCCGGCAGCGCCAGCACCCACTGGATCAGCGGGGTGAACAGCTGCTGGTCGTGAATCACTGCCACCACCGCGAAAAACACCACCAGCAGGGCGGTGAACGGCATCGCATCCTTGAAGGCATTGCCCAGGCGGTGCTCGTCGGTGATGCCGGTGAAGGCGGTAATCAGCACGATCACCATCAGGCCGATCAGGCCGACCTCGGCGATATGCAGGGCCAGCGCGGCAATCAGGATCAGCGCGGCCACGCCCTGTACCAGCAGCGCCGCGCGTTGCCGGTCGGTGCGTTCGGCGTTGTCTTCGGCGGCGTAGTTGGCCAGCACCGCGCGCACGTTGTCCGGCAGCAGGGTGCCGTAGCCGAACCAGCGCAGTTTCTCCAGCAGCACGCAGGTCACCAGACCGGCCACCAACACCGGCAGGGACACCGGGGCGACCTTGAGGAAGAAGTCGGCGAAGTGCCAACCCATTTCATGGCCGATCAGCAGGTTCTGCGGCTCGCCCACCAGGGTGCAGACGCCACCCAGGGCGGTGCCCACCGCGCCATGCATCAGCAGGCTGCGCAGGAAGGCGCGGAATTGTTCCAGGTCCTGGTGATGCAACTGAGGCAGGTGCTGGTCGTCGTTGAATTCGCTGTCCTGGCGCGGGTCGTTGCCGGAGGCCACCCGGTGATACACCGAATAGAAGCCCACCGCGGCGCTGATGATCACCGCGGTGACCGTCAGCGCGTCGAGAAACGCCGAGAGGAAGGCCGAGAGAAAGCAGAACAGCAGGCCCAGCAGCGCCTTGGAACGCACCCCCAGCAACAGCCGGGAGAACAGGAACAGCAGCAGTTCCTTCATGAAATAGATGCCGGCCACCATGAACATCAGCAGCAGGATCACCGGGAAGTTGTGCACCAGTTCGTCGTACAGCGCCTGGGGCGTGGTCATGCCCAGCGCCACGGCTTCCAGCACCAGCAGGCCGCCGGGCATCAGCGGGTAGCACTTGAGGGCCATGGCCAGGGCGAAGATGAACTCGGCCACCAGCATCCAGCCGGCCGCCACCGGGCCGACCGTGAACAGCAGCAAGGGGTTGAGCAGCAGGAAGGCGAGGATGCTGGCTTTGTACCAGCGCGGTGAATGGCCGAGAAAGTTGTGGGTGAAAGCCTGGGCCAGTGAACCGGACATTGGCTGCTCCTTGTATTGACGAAGCGCGCAACTTGCCGCAAGCACCGGTGAAGATCAAGAAACTCTGAAACCTTTTGCCACAAATGCCACCGAGGCCCGTGCAGGAGCCGATAAACCAGCTCCTGCGGGCCGCGTCGGTCAGTCTTCGCGTTTGACCACCAGGGTCAGGATGTCGTAGCTGGCCACCAGTTCACCCAACTGGTTGCTGACCTCCACGTCCCAGGCCACCACGCCCTGGGGGATGCCTTGCGGGCTCTTCTTGCCCTGGTCGATCTTGCGCTTGCAGGTCAGGCGCGCCTGGATGGTGTCGCCGATGCCCACCGGGTTGATGAAGCGCAGGGTATCCAGGCCGTAGTTGGCCAGCACCGGGCCCGGCGCCGGGGACACGAACAGCCCGGCTGCCGCCGACAGCACGAAATAACCGTGGGCGATGCGCTTGCCGAACTGCGACTCCTTGGCCGCGATCTCGTCGAAGTGCATATAGAAGTGGTCGCCGGACAGGCAGCCGAAGTTCACCAGGTCGGCCTCGGTCACCGTGCGCCTGTGGGTCAGCAGCGACTCGCCGATCTGCAGGTCCTGGAAGAACCGGCGGAACGGATGCACCTCGGTCTCGATGACCTTGGCGCCCCGCACGTATTCACCGGTGACCGCCGCCAGCATGGTCGGCGAGCCTTGCACCGCCGCCCGTTGCAGGTAGTGCTTCACCGCGCGCAGGCCACCGAGCTCTTCACCGCCGCCGGCGCGACCCGGGCCGCCGTGCTTGAGTTGCGGCAGCGGCGAGCCATGGCCGGTGGATTCGGCGGCGGATTCGCGGTCCAGCACCAGCAAGCGCCCGTGCCAGGCCGCGGCCACCGGGATGGCCTTGGCGGCGATGTGTGGATCGCGGGTCACCAGGCTGGCCACCAGGCTGCCTTTGCCTCGCGCGGCCAGGGCCAGGGCTTCGTCGAGGTCGTCATAGGCCATCAGCGTGCTGACCGGGCCGAAGGCCTCGATATCGTGGGCGCCGCCTTCGGCATGCGGGTCGCGAGCCTGCAACAGGGTCGGGGCGAAGAACGCGCCCTGGCTGGTGTTTGTACCGCGCGGCTCGAAGCCGTCGCGGGCGCCGAACAACAGGTCGCTGCTCTGTAGCAGGCTCTCCAGGCGTCCGGCCACGTCCCGTTGCTGGTCGTGGGAGGCCAGCGCGCCCATGCGCACGCCTTCCACCGCCGGATCGCCGACCACCACCTTGGCCAGCCTGTCGCGCAGGCGGCTGGCGACCGCGTCGATGTGCCTGGCCGGCACGATGGCGCGGCGAATGGCGGTGCATTTCTGCCCGGCCTTGGTGGTCATTTCCCGGGCCACTTCCTTGATGAACAGCTCGAACTCTTCGTCGTCCGGGCTCACGTCCGGGGCGAGGATCGCGCAGTTCAGCGAGTCGGCCTCGGCATTGAACGGCACCGAGTTGCGAATCAGCTGCGGATTGGCGCGCAGCTTGGCCGCGGTGTCGGCCGAACCGGTGAAGGTCAATACGTCCTGGCCCTGCAGGCGATCCAGCAGGTCGCCGGTACTGCCGATCACCAGTTGCAGGCTGCCGGCGGGCAACAGCCCCGATTCATCCATCAGGCGTACCGCGGCTTCGGTCAGGTAGCTGGTGGCGGTGGCCGGCTTGACGATGCACGGCATGCCGGCGAGGAAGCTCGGGGCGAATTTTTCCAGCATGCCCCAGATCGGGAAGTTGAACGCGTTGATATGCACCGCCAGGCCACCGCGGGGCACCAGGATATGGGTGCCGGCGAAGCTGCCGAGCTTGCTCAGCTGCAGCGCCGGGCCTTCGTGGACGATATTGCCCGAGGGCAGTTCCCGCGAACCCAGGCTGGCATAGGTGAACAGGGTGCTGTTGCCGCCCTCGATGTCGATCCAGCTGTCGGCGCGGGTGGCGCCGCTGTGGTGGGAGATCGCGTACAGCTGTTCCTTGCGTTCGCTCAGGTACAGCGCCAGCGCCTTGAGCCGCTGGGCGCGCTGCTGGAAGTCCAGGGCCATGAGGGAGGCGATGCCCTGGCGCCGGCCATGGTCGAGCGCCTCGGCGAAATCCAGGCGCTCCTCGTGGGTGCGGGCCAGTTCGTGGCCGTCGATGGCGCTGCGCAGCACCTGGGCGCCGTGTTGGCCGATCCAGCGGCCGGCGATGAAGCTTTGCAGGGTAGGGGCGTGAGGCATCACGATTCCTCCGGATGATGAATGAGGCCGGCGCGGCCAACGACCGCGCCGGCGGGGTTTACCAAAGAGCCAGGGTGTAGCCGAGGATCAGGCGGTTCTCGTCGAGGTCGGTGGCCAGGCCGTTGCCCGAACGAAAGGTCACGTTGCGCCAGCGGAGGCTCAGGTCCTTCAGCGGTCCACTCTGGATCACGTAGGTGATGTCGGTGTCGCGCTCGGTTTCGCGGCCGTTGTCGACAGTGCCCGCCTTGACGTGGCGGCCGTCGGTGTAGCGGGTCATGAAGGTCAGGCCGGGCAGGCCCATGGCCGCGAAGTCGTAGTCGTAGCGCAGCTGCCAGGAATCTTCCTCGGCGCGGGTGTAGGTGTTGTAGGTCACCAGGTTGACCACGTAGGGATCGCCACCGTTGAGGAACGGGAAGGCGCTGTCGCCGGACAGTTGCTGCCAGGTGGCGCTGATTTTGTGCGGGCCCTTGATCAGGCTGAACATGCTATTGAAGTTGCGGTTGTCGATCCGCCCGGCACGCTCGGCGCCGTCGCCACGGCTGTCGAAGTAGCGCAGGTCGCTGCGCAGGCTGAAGCCGCCGCCCAGGGGCTGGGTATGCAGCAGGCCGAGGTAGTGCTGGCGATAGATCTGTTCGAGCTTGCCGTAGTAATAGCTGAGGCTCAGTTGCGGGCTGAAGGCGTAGCTGGCGCCGGCGAAGTCGAAATGATCGCTGCGGGCGGCGCCATAACCGATGTCGTCGTTGCTCGAGGAATCGCGCAGGTTGGCTTCGGTCAGGCGCCCGGCATTTACCGTCAGGCCGCTGATTTCCTGGCTGGTCAGCAGGCCGCCCTGGAAGGTCGAGCCGAGCAGGCGGGTGTCGTTGTACGTCGCCACGGGCAGCAGCGGTTGCAGGGTGCCGATCTTCAAGACGCTTTTCGACAGGCGCAGCTTGCCGGTCAGGCCCAGTTCGCTGAACTCGTCCGCCGGTTCGTGGCTGTTGGGGCCGAACGGCAGCAGGCCGGTGCCACGGCGATCCGGGCTGGAGTCGAGCTTGAGCCCGAGCTCGCCAAGGGCATCCAGGCCGAAACCCAGGGTGCCCTCGGTGTAGCCGGACTCGATCCGCGCGGTGAAGCCCTGGGCCCATTCCTCGGCCTTGGACTGCGCGGCGTTGGCCTGGCGGAAGTCACGGTTGATGTAGTGGTTGCGCATTTCGATCCGTGCCTTGCTGTCACTGATGAAGTCGGCTTGTACGCTGCAGGTGAACAGGCCCAGGCCCAGCGAGGCCATGGCCGGCAGCAGGTGTTTCGGTGAGGCGATGGAAACGGGGTTCATTGTTGTTATTCCCTGTCATCGATCGGAACGGGGTCAGTGTTTGCTGGCGCCGGAGGCGCCGATGCCGGTCATCGAACGGATGAACTGCGCGAGGTAGCGACCACGCTCCAGCTCGGCCCGCGCCGAGGTGTCGGTCACCGAGAACAGCCAGGCGCTGAAGAACGCCAGGCTCATGGAGAACAGCGCCGGGTTGGAGTAGGGGAACAGCGCCCGTTCGTGATGCAGCACGTTGACCCAGACCGCCGGGCTCAGCACCAGCAGCACGATCGCCGACACCAGCCCGGCCAGGCTGCCGGTCACGGCGCCGCGGGTGGTCAGGCCTTTCCAGAACATCGAAAGGAACAGCACCGGGAAATTCACCGAGGCGGCGATGGCCAGCACCAGCCCGGACAGGAAGGCGATGTTCTGCGACTCGAACAGCAGGCCGAGGACGATCGCCAGCACGCCGATGCACAGGGTGGCGATGCGCGACACGCGCATTTCCTGCTGCTCGCTGGCCTGGCCCTTGCGCAGCACGCAGGCATACAGGTCGTGGGACACCGCCGAGGCGCCGGACAGCGCCAGGCCGGCGACCACCGCGAGGATGGTGGCGAAGGCCACCGCCGAGATGAAGCCGAGGAACAGGTTGCCGCCCACCGCCTGGGCCAGGTGCACGGCGATCATGTTGCCGCCGCCGATGATCGCGCCGTTGGCGTCGCGGAACGCCGGGTCGGTGCCGACCATGACGATCGCGCCGAAGCCGACCACGATCAGCAGCAGGTAGAAGTAGCCGATGAAGCCGGTGGCGTAGAACACGCTCTTGCGCGCTTCCTTGGCGTCGCTGACGGTAAAGAAGCGCATCAGGATATGCGGCAGGCCAGCGGTGCCGAACATCATGCCCAGGCCCAGGGAAATGGCATCGATGGGGTTCGACAGCAGCCCGCCGGGGGCCATGATCGCGCTGCCCTTGGCATGCACGGCGCTGGCCCCGGCGAACATCGCCTCGGTGCTGAAGCCGAAATGCCGGAGCACCATGAAGGCCATGAAGCTGGTGCCGAACAGCAGCATCACCGCCTTGATGATCTGCACCCAGGTGGTGGCGAGCATGCCGCCGAAGGTCACGTAGAACACCATCAGCACGCCGACCAGCATCACCGCATAGAGGTAGCTGATGCCGAACAGCAGCTCGATCAGCTTGCCGGCGCCGACCATCTGCGCCACCAGGTACATCAGGGCCACGGTCAGGGTGCCGAAGGCCGAGGTCAGGCGCACCGGGGTCTGTTCCAGGCGGTAGGACACCACGTCGGCGAAGGTGTACTTGCCCAGGTTGCGCAGGCGTTCGGCGATCAGGAACAGGATGATCGGCCAGCCGGCGAGCACGCCCAGGGCGTACAGCAATCCGTCGTAGCCGTTGAGGAACATCATCGCCGAGATGCCCAGGAAGGACGCCGCGGAGATCATGTCGCCGGCGATCGCCAGGCCGTTCTGCAAGCCGCTCATGCCGCCGCCGGCGGTATAGAAGTCGCTGGCCGAGCGGGTGCGCAGGGCGGCCCAGCGGGTGACGCCGAGGGTGAACAGGACAAACACCAGGAACATGCCGATGGCGTTCCAGTTCAAGGGGCGCGCGCTGCCTTCGGCGGCCAGTGCCAGGTCGGTGGCGAACACGCACGGCAGGGCGAACAACGCCAGCAAGGGCTTCATTGGGCGCACTCCTGCTTGAGCTTTTCGTTCAGCGGGTCGATCACGTTATTGGCGCGATAGACGTAAAAGCCGGTGAGGGCGAAGGCCAGCAGCACGATCGCCACGCCCACCAGCATGCCGACCGTGGTCACCCCGCCACTCAGCGAGCGCCCCAGGGTGCTGGGGGAAAACGCCACCAGCAGCACGAAGCCGTAGTAGATCACCAGCATGGCCAGGGTCAGGGACCAGTAGAGGTTCTGTTTGCGCCGCACCAGTTGGACGAAGTCGGGGTGCTGGCGGATCTGTTCGATGTCTTGCGGGGTCATGGGAGCGCTCTCTTGATGTTGTTTTTGTTTTGGTTGAAACGCGGTGAATTTTTTCTGTAGCCGCTGCCGCAGGCTGCGATAAGGCCGAAGGCTTTCAGCGATCTCAAGACCGTGCGCCCGCTTCGTCGGAGTGGCGCCCAAGTCGATCGCAGCCTCCGGCAGCGGCCACAGGTCAGAGCTGGTCGAAGTCCAGCACCACCTTGTCGCTGACCGGGAACGACTGGCACGACAGTACGTACCCGGCCGCCACTTCGTAGTCCTCGAGGGCGTGGTTGCTGTCCATTTCCACTTCGCCTTCGATCACCTTGCACTTGCAGGTGGAGCACACCCCGGCGCGGCACGAATAGGGCAGCTCGGCGCCCTGGGCATTGCCGGCATCGAGGATGCTCTGGCTGTTGCGCGGCAGGTCGAAGGCCAGGGCGCGACCGTCGCTGATCACGGTGATCTGGCTGACCGCCGCATCGAGCTGCCGGGCCGCCTCGCGCTCCTCGCGCTTGTGCGGGCTGCCAGCGGCGGCGAACAGCTCGAAGTGAATGCGCTCGGCGGCCATGCCGTGGGCTTTCAGGCTGTCGCGCACGGTTTCGGTCATCGCCTGCGGGCCACAGATGAAGGCGGCGTCCAGGGCCTTGACGTCGAGCCAGCGGGAAAACAGCCGGGCGCATTTGTCGGCGTCGATCCGGCCGTTGTAGAGGTCGATGTCCTGCTGTTCGCGGCTGAACACGAAGATCAGGTTCAGGCGTTGCAGGTAGCGGTTCTTCAGGTCTTCCAGCTGTTCGCGAAACAGGGCGGCGGAGCTTGCGCGGTTGCCGTACAGCAGGGTGACGCGGCTGTGGGGCTCGGTTTCCAGGGTGCTCTTGATGATCGACAGGATCGGCGTGATGCCGCTGCCGGCCGCCACCGCCAGGTACTGGCCATGGCGCACGGGGTCGAGCTGGACATGGAAGTGCCCGGCCGGCGGCATCACGTCCAGGCAATGCCCGGGCTTGAGCCGGTCATTGGCGAACGCCGAAAAGCGCCCGCCGGCCACGCGCTTCACGGCAATGCGCAGCTCGCCGTCGTTGACCCCGGCGCAGATCGAATAGGAGCGGCGCACTTCCTCGCCATCCAGTTGGGTGCGCATTACCAGGTGCTGGCCCTGGGTGAAATGAAAGCTGTCCTGCAGGTGCTGCGGAATCTCGAAGGCGATGGACACCGCGTCGCGGGTTTCGCTGCGCACATCCTTGATGGTCAGGCTGTGGAATTTGCTCATGGTTGTTCTCCCACTGACACGGCGTCAGATGCACTTGAAATAGTCGAACGGCTCCAGGCAGTCCCGGCAGCGATACAGCGCCTTGCAGGCGGTCGAGCCGAACTCGCTGAGCTGTTCGGTGTGGCTGCTGCCACATTGCGGACAACAGATGGCAGCGCTTTCGCCCAGCAGGCTGCGCTTGCTGCTACTGCCCACAGGCGGGGCGATGCCGTAGGCCCGCAGCCGTTCGCGGCCGCTGGCGGTGATCCAGTCGGTGCTCCAGGCCGGGGTCAGTCGGCGTTGCAGGCGGGGCGCGGGAAACCCGGCGAGTTCCAGGGCGGCACGGATATCGCCCTCGATCACCTCGGTGGCCGGGCAGCCGGAATAGGTCGGGGTGACCACCACCTGCAGGTGGCCGTCGTGCCAGCCGAGGTCGCGGACGATGCCCAGCTCCACCACGCTGACCACCGGCACCTCCGGGTCCATGACCGCGCCGAGGATGTTCCAGGCCGCCTCCAGGTCGCCCGGTTGCAGGGCACGGGCGCCACGGTCGCTGGAAATCAGCTCACCAGGTCGCATCGGGGTACGCTCGTGGCAGCGCCTGCATTTCCGCCAGCAGAATGCCCAGGTGTTCGCTGTGCAGGCCGCGGCGGGCGTCCAGGTAGAAATGGCTGGGGGCCGCTGGCAGGGGCAGGGTGGCGCTGGCGAAGATCCGCGTCACCGTGGCCTGCCAGGCGCTGGCGACCTGCGCGGGGTCGGCGATGAGGCCGGCGTCGTGCAGGTGGTTTTCGCTGTCGTCGCCGCTGATCAACTCGACGGTGAAGCGCCAGAGCAGGGGGATCGCCTCCAGCATGCGCTGGTGGCTGTGCTCGGTGCCGTCGCCCAGGCGCTCGACCCATTCGCTGGAGCGGCGCAGGTGATAAGTGACTTCCTTCACCGCCTTGGCGGCGATCCCGGCGATGCGCTCGTCGCTGGACCGGGCCAGGCCCTTGAGCACTTCCAGGTGCCAGGCGTCGTAGAGAAACTGCTTGAGCAGGGTCACGGCGAAATCGCCGTTGGGCTGCTCCACCAGCAGCAGGTTGCGATAGGCCCGCTCGTCGCGGCGGAACGCCAGGTGGTCGGCGTCGCGGCCGTCGTCCAGCAGTTCGGCGGCGTAGTCCAGCCAGTTGCGGGCCTGGCCCACCAGGTCGAGGCCGACGTTCATCAGCGCCAGTTCTTCCTCCAGGGCCGGCGCGCGGCCGCACCACTGGCACAGGCGCTGGCCCTGGACCAGGGCGCTGTCGCCCAGGCGCAGCAGGTACTGGATCAATTCGTTTTGCGTGTTCATGGTCGACCTCACATGTGCCCGACTTCGGCCGGCAGTTCGTAGAAGCTGGCGTGGCGATAGACCTTGTCGTCCGCCGGGTCGAACAGCGGGTCCTTTTCATCCGGGGACGAGGCGACGATCAGCGCCGAGGGCACCACCCACAGGCTCACGCCTTCGCTGCGGCGGGTGTAGAGCTCGCGGGCGTTCTCGATGGCCATGGCGCTGTCGGCGGCGTGCACGCTGCCGACGTGCTTGTGGTTGAGCCCGTGCTTGCTGCGCACGAAGACTTCGAAGAGGGTCCATTCAGACATAAGGGTGACTCCACATCAGGGGCTGAAGCGCTGTGGCCCTGGCCGCGGGTTGCCGCGGCCAGGGTTCACGCGGCGTTTTTATTGGCTTTCTTGCGGGCGTGGGCGACCGCGGCTTCGCGGACCCAGGCGCCATCCTCGATGGCCTTGCGCCGGGTGGCGACGCGTTCCTGGTTACACGGGCCGTTGCCCTTGAGCACTTCGTAGAATTCGTCCCACTGGATCTCGCCGAAGTCGTAGTGGCCGCGTTCGGCGTTCCACTTCAAGTCCGGGTCCGGGCAGGTGCAGCCGAGCAGTTCCAGCTGCGGGATGGTCTGGTCGATGAAGCGCTGGCGCAGTTCGTCGTTACTCTGGCGCTTGATCTTCCAGGCCATGGACTGCGCGCTGTTGGGCGAGTGTTCGTCGCTGGGGCCGAACATCATCAGGGCCGGCCACCACAGGCGGTTGATGGCGTCCTGGACCATGTCCTTCTGCGCCTGGTTGCCCTCGCGCATCAGGGTCAGGAGGATTTCGTAGCCCTGGCGCTGGTGGAAGCTCTCTTCCTTGCAGATGCGCACCATGGCCCGGGAGTAGGGGCCGTAGGAGGTGCGCTGCAGCACCACCTGATTGACGATCGCCGCGCCGTCCACCAGCCAGCCCACCGCGCCCATGTCGGCCCAGTTCAGCGTCGGGTAGTTGAAGATGCTCGAGTACTTGGCGCGGCCGCTGTGCAGCTTGGCGATTTCCTCGTCGCGGTCGGCGCCCAGGGTTTCCATCGCGCTGTACAGGTACAGGCCGTGGCCGGCTTCGTCCTGGATCTTGGCCATCAGTTGCAGCTTGCGCTTGAGGGTCGGGGCGCGGGTCACCCAGTTGCCTTCGGGCAGCATGCCGACGATTTCCGAATGGGCGTGCTGGGAAATCTGCCGGATCAGGGTTTGCCGATAGGCATCCGGCATCCAGTTCTTGGCTTCGATCTTGATTTCCGAATCGATTTTTTCCTGGAAGGCACGTTCCTGTTCGGACATCTCCGAACGGGGCTTGATGCTTTTGACTCCGGTCTCTACCAGCTGTGCGTACATGGTGCGTCTCCTGCCGTGAAGGATTGCCTGGGCATGGAGAACTTTATATGTGATACAAAAATAAATATCAAACACAAAATAACGTGTCGTATATGTTTTTGTATCGCTTTGCCCGGCAAGGGTTTTCCCTCGGGCAAAAAAAGCCCCGCCGAAGCGGGGTTTTAAGCTTGGAAAGGCCTATTTCTGCCGATTGTCCACCACGTGGCTGGCCTTGCCCTCGGAGCGCTTGAGGGAAAAGGCCGGGCGCAAAACGATACGCGAGCTGATGCCGATGTAGGTTTTGATGTGCCGGCTCAGTTCGTCGCAGATGGCTTTCTGCTGCTCGTCGCCCAGCTGTCGGTGCTCGTTCTTGAGCTCCACATGCACCTCGACGCTGTCGAGGTTGCCGTTGCGGTACAGGTGGATCTCGTAGCATTCGCAGAGTTGCCGGACCTTGAGCACCTGCTCCTCGATCTGCGTGGGGAACACGTTGACCCCGCGAATGATCAGCATGTCGTCGCTGCGCCCGGTGATCTTGTCGATACGCCGCATGGGCCGCGCCGTACCGGGCAGCAGGCGGGTCAGGTCGCGGGTGCGGTAGCGGATCATCGGCAGGGCTTCCTTGCTCAGCGAGGTGAACACCAGCTCGCCCATCTGGCCATCCGGCAACACCTGGCCGGTCACCGGGTCGATGATCTCGGGGTAGAAGTGGTCCTCCCAGATGGTCGGCCCGTCCTTGGTCTCGGCGCATTCCATGGCCACGCCGGGGCCCATGATTTCCGAGAGTCCGTAGATATCCAGCGCGGTGATGCCCAGGCGCTGCTCGATGGCGCTGCGCAGTTCGGCGGTCCAGGGTTCGGCGCCGAAGATCCCCAGGCGCAGGGCGAGCTTTTGCGGATCGATGCCCTGGCGCTCGATCTCGTCGGCGATGTTGAGCATGTAGGAGGGCGTGACCATGATGATGTCCGGCTGGAAGTCCTTGATCAGCTGCACCTGTTTTTCGGTCTGGCCACCGGACATCGGGATCACCGTGCAGCCCAGGCGCTCGGCGCCGTAGTGCGCCCCCAGGCCGCCGGTGAACAGGCCGTAGCCGTAGGACACATGGACCTTGTCGCCACGCCGGCCGCCGGCGGCGCGAATCGAGCGCGCGACCACCCTGGCCCAGGTGTCGATGTCGTTCTGGGTGTAGCCGACCACCGTCGGCTTGCCGGTGGTGCCGCTGGAGGCGTGCAGGCGCACCACATCCTGGATCGGCACGGCGAACATGCCGTAGGGGTAGTTGTCGCGCAGGTCGGACTTGCTGGTGAACGGGAACTTCGCCAGGTCCTCCAGGCTGCGCACATCGTCGGGGTGCACGCCCAGCGCGTCGAAGCGCTGACGGTACAGCGGCACATTCCGGTAGGCGTGGTTCAGGCTCCAGCGCAGGCGTTCCAGTTGATGCTGGCGCAACTGGTCGACGCTGGCGGTTTCCAGCGGGTCCAGCAGAGGATCAAGCACGGCTTTGGCAATTGGCATGTTCATGGCTTCACTCGAATTATTGTTGTGTCGAGCCGCCGGCGGGCGACTCCTGAGTGCCTGCGCCCAGGATACCCGCGGGGGGCTCCGGGCGCGGGTGTATCTGGTCTTAAACTCGTTCGACGATCAGGGCGATGCCCTGGCCCACACCGATGCACATGGTGCACAAGGCGTAGCGACCCTGGCGTTGCTCCAGTTCGTGCAGCGCGGTGGTCACCAGGCGCGCGCCGCTCATGCCCAGGGGGTGGCCCAGGGCGATCGCGCCGCCGTTGGGGTTGACCCGCTCGTCGTCGTCCGCCAGGCCCAGCTCGCGCAGCACCGCCAGGCCCTGGGCGGCGAACGCTTCGTTGAGTTCGATCACGTCCATGTCCGCCAGGCTCAGCCGGGCCAGCTCCAGCACCTTGCGCGTGGCCGGCACCGGGCCGATGCCCATGATCCGTGGCTCGACCCCGGCGGTGGCCATGGCGACCACCCGACCACGCGCCTTGAGGCCGTAGCGTTGCGCGGTTACCGCGTTGGCCAGCAACAGGGCGCAGGCACCGTCGTTGACCCCCGAGGCGTTGCCCGCGGTGACGCTGCCGCCCTGGCGGAATGGCGTGCCGAGCTTCTGCAGCTGTTCGAGGGTGGTGTCGCCCCTCGGATGCTCGTCGTGCTCGACCAGGGTCGGCGGGCCTTTGCGCTGGGGAATGGACACCGCGACTATTTCCCTGGCCAGGCGTCCGCTGGCTTGCGCCGCCGCGGCCCGCTGCTGGCTGCGCAGGGCGAAGGTGTCCTGGTCGGCGCGGGAAATGCCGAACTGCGCGGCGACGTTTTCCGCGGTTTCCGGCATCGAGTCGATGCCGAAGCCTTGTTCCATCAGCGGATTGACGAAGCGCCAGCCGATGGTGGTGTCGAACAGCTCGGCCTGGCGGGAAAACGCGGTCTGCGCCTTGCCCATCACCAGCGGCGCGCGGGACATCGATTCGACGCCGCCGGCCAGCACCAGCCGGGCCTCGCCACAACGCAGGGCGCGGGCGGCGGTGCCGATGGCGTCCAGGCCGGAGCCGCACAAGCGGTTGAGGGTGGTACCGGGGACCTCCACCGGCAACCCGGCGAGCAGCGCCGACATGCGCGCCACGTTGCGGTTGTCTTCGCCGGCCTGGTTGGCGCAGCCGTAGATCACTTCGTCGACCCGGCTCCAGTCGACTCCGGGATTACGCTGCATCAGGGCGCGCAACGGCACTGCGCCCAGGTCGTCGGCGCGCACGCTGCTCAGGGCGCCGCCGTAACGGCCGATGGGGGTGCGGACTGCATCGATGATCAGGGCGTCATTCATTGGGGGTCTCCTGCGCCAGCACCGGGCCGCGCACTTTGTAGGATTTGCCGTGGAACAGGGCGATCAGCACGCCATGCTGGTTTTCGATCCGCACGTCGTAGTTGCCGGTGCGGCCGCTGCGGCTTTGCTCGATGCAGTCGGCGGTCAGGGTGTCGCCGAGGCGGGCCGGGGCGATGTAGTCGATGCTGCAGCCGATGGCCACCGTGGCTTCGTCGTAGGTATTGCAGGCCAGGGCGAAGGCCGAGTCCGCCAGGGTGAACAGCAAGCCACCGTGGCAAGTGCCGTGGCCTTGCAGCATGTCTTCGCGCACGCTCATGCCCAGCCGGGCGGCGCCGGGCGCCACCGACAGCAGGCGCATGCCCAGCGCCTGGCTGGCGTTGTCGCGTTTGAACAGGCTCTGGGCGCACGCGCTGGCCAGGCTCATGGCAGGGTGATCAAGCATGCAGCGTCCTCCCTTCGGCAACCCGGCGGCGCAACAGCAGGGACGGTCGATAACGTTCCTCGCCGTAGGCGGCCTGCAGGTTTTGCAGGACCTCGAGCACCCATGGCAGGCCCAGGCGGTCGGCCCAGGCCAGGGGGCCTTCTGGATAATTGACCCCGGCGCGCATCGCCAGGTCGATGTCCACCGCCGAGGCCACGCCTTGCAGCAAGGCGTCGGCGGCCTCGTTGGCGAGCATCGCCACGGTGCGCAGGACCAGCAGCCCCGGGCTGTCGCTGAGCTGGCTGACCTTGAACCCGGCGCGTTGCAACAGTGCCACCGCCTGGTCGCGGGCCAGTGGGCTGGTGCCGGCGCAGCAGCTGATGGCCAGGCGGCCAGCGCTGGCATAGTCATGGGCCAGGTCCAGCAGGATCAGGTTGCTCAAACCGTGGTCGCGGGCGCGCTGGCTGGCCAGGCGCCCGTCGCTGACAGCCAGTACTGCGTCGCCGACCCGCAACAGGCCAGGGCCGTCGCGCTCGACCAGGCGCACGCCGGACTCGCGCAGGCGTTGCAGCAAACCTTGGGCAACCCCCAGGTCGCCCTCGACCACACAGTGTTCGATGGGCTGATCGCTGTGCAGCTCGACAGGGGCTGGGCGTTCGGCGCCCTCGGCATAGGAATAGAAGCCCTGGCCACTCTTGCGGCCGAAATGCCCGGCATCCACCAGTTCCTGCTGGATCAGTGACGGCTGAAAGCGCATGTCGCCGTAATAGGCCTCGAAGACCGAGCGGGTCACTGCGTAGTTGACGTCATGGCCGATCAGGTCCGTCAGCTCGAAGGCACCCATGGCAAAACCACCGGCTTCGCGCAGCAGGGCGTCGAGGGTGGCGCAGTCGCTGGCGCCTTCCTGCAACAGGCGCAGGCTTTCGGCGTAGAACGGCCGGGCCACGCGATTGACGATAAAGCCCGGGGTGGAGCGGGTGTGCACCGGCTTCTTGCCCCAGTTTGTCGCGGTGTCGTAAAGGCACTGCGCCAGTTGCCGGTCGCTGGCCAGCCCCGAGACGACCTCGACCAGCGGCATCACCGGCGCCGGGTTGAAAAAGTGCAGGCCCAGCAGGCGTTCGGGATGCTTCAGGCCGGCGGCGATGCGGGTGATCGACAGCGAAGAGGTGTTGCTGGCGAGGATGCAACTGTCGCGGCACAGGCTTTCCAGTTGGCGAAACAGCTCACGCTTGGCTTCGAGGTTCTCGGCGATGGCTTCGACGATCAGCTCGCTGTCGGCCAGTTGCTCGATGGATTCGGCGGCCTGCAACCGGGCCATGCTTGCCCTGTGCGCCTGGGCGTCGAGCTTGCCGTTGGCCACGCGCCTGGCGAGTTGCCGGTCGATGCCGGCGATGGCTTGCGCCGCGGCACCCGGGCGGTTGTCCAGCAGCCAGACCGGGTGGCCGGCCTGGGCCGCGACCTGGGCGATGCCGGCGCCCATCGCGCCGGCGCCGATCACCGCGACACGGGCCTGGAGTGTCAGTGCGCTCATGTTCAGCGCCCCTTGAAGGTCGGTGTGCGTTTGTCCATGAAGGCACTCACGCCTTCGCGGTAATCCTCGCTGCGCCCGGCCAGGCGTTGCAGGTCTTTTTCCAGTTCCAGCTGTTCGTCGAAGCTGTTGTTCAGGCTGGCGTTGAGGCTGCGCTTGATCAGCGCCAGGCCGTAGGTCGGCTGGGTGGCCAGGTGGCGTGCGAGCTTGAGGGCTTCGTCACGCAACTCGGCATCTTCGACGCAGCGATAGATCAGGCCCCATTGCTCGGCCTGTTCGGCCGTCAGGCGATTGCCCAGCAGGGCCAGGGCCTTGGCCCGCGCCATGCCGACCAGGCGCGGCAAGGTCCAGGTTCCGCCGGAGTCGGGGATCAGGCCGATCTTGCAGAACGCCTGGATAAAGCTGGCCGAACGACCGGCCAGCACCAGGTCGCAGGCCAGGGGAATGTTGGCCCCGGCCCCGGCGGCCACGCCGTTCACCGCGCAGATCACCGGCAGCGGCAGGTCGCGCAACTGGCGGATCAGCGGGTTGTAGAAACGTTCGATGGACTCGCCCAGGTCCGGCACCTCCGCGCCGGGGGCGACGTTGCGGTCGCTCAGGTCCTGGCCGGCACAGAAGCCACGGCCTTCGCCGGTCAACAGCAGCACCCGGGCCTCGGGATTGGCGCGCACCTGCTTGAGCGCTTCGCGGACCTCGCCATGCATCTGCGCATTGAAGCTGTTGAGCTGCTCGGGGCGGTTCAGGCTGAGGAGGGCGACGCCGGCCTCGACGGAAAACAGGATGTGTTCGAAGTTCATGGTTCTGGCGCTCTCTGACGGGTCGTGTGAGTCGTTGGCCGCTGCGGCGGCCTAGTAGCCGGTGAAGCTGGGCCGGCGTTTTTCCTGGAAGGCGCGGATGCCTTCTTCGCGGTCGCGGGTGCCGGCCAGCACCGTGAAGGCGTGGCGCTCGAAGCGCAGGCCGCTGGCGAGGTCGGTGTCCAGCGCCTTGAGCAGCGCCTCCTTGGCCAGGCGCAGGGCCAGCGGCGCCTTGCCGGCGATCAGCCGCGCCAGCTGCAGGGCACGCTCGACCGTGAGTTCCGGTTGGGTGACCTCGCTGACCAGGCCGGCGCGCAAGGCATGGCGGGCATCGATCGACTCGCCGCCGAGGACCATCTGCATGGCCAGGGATTTGCCGACCGCTCGCAGCAGGCGCTGGGTGCCGCCGGCGCCGGGCATGATCCCGAGGTTGATTTCCGGCTGGCCGAAGCGCGCGTCCTCGCCGGCGATCAGGATGTCGGCGTGCATGGCCAGCTCGCAGCCGCCGCCGAGGGCAAAGCCGTTGACCGCGGCGATCAGCGGTTTGCTGAAGCCGGTGATCTGCTGCCAGGAAGCCTGGCGCGGGTCGTTGAGGATGCCGGTGAGGTCGCGCTCGGCCATTTCATTGATGTCGGCGCCGGCGGCGAATGCCTTGCGGCTGCCGGTCAGCACCACGACCCGGGTCTCGCTGTCGGCCTGGGCGGCGTCCAGGGCGGCTGCCAGTTCGCCGAGCAATTCGGTGGTCAGGGCATTCAGGGCGGCGGGGCGTTGCAGGGTAATCAGTCGAACGCCGCCATCGAGGTTTTCGACAGCAAGGGTTTGAGGCATGGCGGATGCCCTCACGGTGCACGCTCGGCGCAGGGCCGGGTCATTATTGGATCGGCTGGGGAGCCGGTTTTCGCCGAGTATATCGCCAATGCGATACATAAATGCAATGTAAAAATATGATTAGTGTGTCTTTATGTTGAAGATTTGAGTCTGTTGCGCCAGGACGGAGAGGGGCGATCAAGTCGTGATTTTCCAGATTTTATCGGGGTTTGTGGCCTTTGTCTGGCGGCCTTCGCTGAGTAGAGACGCGATACTGTTTTTCCGCTTTTTCGTTTAAGCTTGATGTGATACAAAATAAATCCTGATCGGCATCGCTTTGCGCGCTATGTCGACTTGCCGCCTAGCCAAGGAGTACCTCATGACCTGCTACAGCCTCGACGGCCTGACCCCGGTGGTCCATCCCAGTGCTTATGTGCATCCGTCCGCCGTGCTGATCGGTGACGTGATAGTCGGTGCCCATTGCTACATCGGCCCGCTGGCCAGCCTGCGCGGTGATTTCGGGCGGATCGTGCTGGAGGAGGGGGCCAACCTGCAGGACACCTGTGTGATGCACGGCTTTCCCGACAGCGACACGGTGGTCGAGCGCAACGGCCATATCGGCCACGGCGCGGTGCTGCATGGTTGCCGGATCGGCGCCGATGCGCTGGTGGGGATGAATGCTGTGGTGATGGACAACGCCCGGATCGCGCCACGCTGCTTCGTGTCCGCGGCGGCCTTCGTCAAGGCCGGCTTCGAGTGTGCGGAGCAGTCGCTGGTCATGGGCGCCCCGGCCAGTGTCAAACGCCGCCTCAGCGACGAAGAGCTGCACTGGAAGCAGGCCGGCACCCGTGAATACCAACAGCTGGCCAGGCGCTGCCTGGAGCAGATGCAGGTCTGTGAGCCGCTCGCGGAGCCCGAAGCCAATCGCCCGCGTATCACCGACAGCGGCCTGCGCCCGAAAAATACCGCCCAGTGAACAACCAGGGCACAGTGGGTCGTGCGCTCCAGGCCACTCCAAGCCGGTGAAACCCGGTATATTTCTTCCTTTTTGTCCGGTACGCCCATGTCGTCCCTAGCACCTTTGAATCACCTTGTGACCCGTTTCCAGGAGCAGACGCCGATTCGCGCCAGTTCCCTGATCATTACCCTGTACGGCGATGCCATCGAACCCCACGGCGGTACGGTATGGCTGGGCAGCCTGATCCAGTTGCTCGAACCCATCGGCATCAACGAGCGACTGATCCGCACCTCGATCTTCCGCCTGACCAAGGAAGGCTGGCTGACCGCCGAGAAAGTCGGGCGCCGCAGCTATTACAGCCTGACCGGTACCGGCCGCCGGCGTTTCGACAAGGCCTTCAAGCGGGTCTACAACGCCAGCGTGCCGGCCTGGGACGGTTCCTGGTGCCTGGTGATGCTGTCGCAGCTCGGCCAGGACAAGCGCAAGCAGGTGCGCGAAGAGCTGGAGTGGCAAGGTTTTGGCGCGATTTCGCCGGTGCTGCTGGCCTGTCCGCGCAGCGATCGGGCGGATATCAACGCGACCCTGGTGGACCTCGGCGCCCAGGAAGACACCATTGTGTTCGAGACCACCGCCCAGGACGTGCTGGCCTCCAAGGCGCTGCGCCTGCAGGTGCGCGAAAGCTGGAACATCGACGAATTGGCGGCTCATTACAGCGAGTTCATCCAGCTGTTCCGGCCGCTGTGGCAAGCGCTGCGCGAGCAGGAGCAACTGCAGCCGGCCGATTGTTTCCTGGCGCGCCTGCTGCTGATCCACGAATACCGCAAACTGCTGCTGCGCGATCCGCAGCTGCCGGACGAACTGCTCCCTGGTGACTGGGAAGGCCGGGCGGCGCGCCAGCTCTGCCGCAACATCTATCGTCTGATCTACGCCAAGGCCGAGGAATGGCTCAACGACGCGCTGGAAAACGCCGACGGTCCGTTGCCCGACGCCGGCGAAAGTTTCTATCGGCGGTTTGGCGGTTTGAAGTAAGGCGCTCGCAAAGTGTCCCCCGGATACTGACTGATCAGGTTTTTGGCCGCAGGGTGTCGCCACGGTCGTGCAGGATGGCATCAGCCCGCTTGCCGATCCGGCAGCTGCGGTTTTGTCACTTGTGGTGCGAACCCTCGTACTTGAATTCGACGAGCAGCAGGCGTACCGGTCGCCATCGCCGATATAAGCCACATCCGGACGCCCTGCCTGTTGCAAAGACCCTCAGGATCGTCGGCAGCCCTGGCTGCGATCTCGTCAACCTTCCCGGATAGAAGTGCTCGCCGGACAAAACTGTTCCCGGTTTCTCCCCCTCCATCAAAGACTTGCGCCCCGATACAGAGTTGGGGCGGCGGCGAACTGCTGTCGATCGGAGCGATAACCCCGGATAGGACCCAGTCCTTGTGTTCAGATATTGCCGTGGAGATTCTGCTTGATTCTCTTTTTTAGTTAAGTTTTATCTTATGAGTGCAAAGGAAATATCTTATAGATATTGGGTTTTCGTTAAATATATTATTTCGCGAGAATTCGTGAGTGCGTATCTTTCTCGATTGGTGATCATAAATATTTATTTAACTTGGAATCTGTGCTGGTGAAAGGCAGATGAAGGGTTGGGCTGGGGGTAAGAGGAACATAATTGAATTAAGAAGCAGGCACGCTTTTCGGCTTTGGCCCAAGGCAAAGGATTTTTAATCGTAGTCTTGTTTTTAGTGGCGAGAGAGTCTCTCGTTAAAATGCGGCGATCAGTTTAGACGTGAAGGCTCACTCTAATAAACCTTAAGGATATCGTATGTTTTCTGCCTCGCCTTACACCAGGATCTTCTGGGATGAATATATTATCAAGCCGCAGTCATGCGAATATAACCTGGTTCTGGATCAGGACATCGAAGGTGATCTGGATTTAAACAGGCTGTGTTTGGCCGTAGAGGGTATAAGTCGAGACTATATTCTGTTTAATCATGTTCTCGATGAAAAAGATGGACAGCTTTTCTGGGTGAAAGCCGATAACCCCATAACCCTCGAGTATTTCGATTCACCCTGCGATGCCCAATCCCTGGTACGTACTCCCTTTGACCTCCGCCAAGGGCCTCTCTGTCGCTTCCATCTGATCAAGACTGGCGAACGACGTTACAACTTTCTTGTCGTCGTACACCACGTGCTACTGGATGGCCTGTCTGGCGACGAGTTTTATGCCTTGTTATCTGAATATTACAACAAGGGCCCGCTTGGGCTCGCGCCGGCAGAGGCGTTTAGTGATCTCCTCGATTTATATGCGCGCTATGAAGATGACGTTGCTCAATTGCGTGGGCGGTTTGACTCGACCGGGTTCTGGCGCGACTTGTTGTCTGGTTGTCCGCGGCGTGCCGAGTTGCCCTGCATATCCTCCGGACAGAGGCAAGAGACAGCGGGCGAAGTGCGTTTTGATGTCTCGTTCGCCGACTGGCGAGATCTGAAGGCCGGGATCAAATATGCCAATCATTTTCTAATATTCAAGACGTTGTGGGCGATCTTGATTGCCCGTCAGACGGGGCAGGAAAAAGTTTGCATCGCCTATCCTGTCGCAGCGGAAGGAGGGGAAAAAGTCTATTATGGCGGGCAGGTGAATACCGCGGTATTTCCCTTGGCGTTACTTGCTGATTCGAACTTTTCAAGCTTGTATAAAACGACCCTCGACTATACGAAAAAACTTAAGGTCTCGGGACGGCTGCGCCACTCCAAGTTGCCGGTTCATTACATGCTCAGCGAGAGTCCGGTTGCCGAATTGAACGTCAGTTTTTCCCAGGGTTTTCTGAAGAATTTTCCGTTGACATTTGATGGTTGCCGGGCACAGGTCAATCATCGCTTCAATGACGACCTGGCAGGCACTGAATTGTTGTTGGAGTATCAGCAGTCGAAAGACGCCTTTGAGTTCAGGCTCAGGTATGACGCGAATCTATTCGACGCGGTACAAATGGCTGAACTCGCGGAGCAATACCAACATTTGCTGTGGTCGTCACTAAGCGAGCCGGATCGGCCGCTTTCCACGCTGCCATATTTATCCGAAGAGCAGGCGCAGCGTCTAGAAAATCAATCCAATAACGACAGTGAAGTGCCGCTGGAACACGTCACGACGCTGTTCGCCGGTTTTGAGGAAAATGCCCGTCTTTACCCCACGCGGATGGCATTGGTCGACAGCCGGCAGGCATTCAGTTATGGGGAGCTCGCGCAGCGTAGCAGCGGCCTGGCGCGTAGGTTGCGTGAGGAATATCTGCGTATTTGCGGCGAGGAAATGCCGGCCGATACCTTGATCCCCTTGTATGTGCAGCGGGGGGCCAACGCAGTCGTGGCCATGCTGGCAATCATGAAGGCTGGCGCGGCCTATGTGCCTTTGGACCCTTACGCCCCCGCGCAACGGCTGGCGTATATCCTGAGCGATGTGGGCAGCCCCATTGTCTTGACCGAAACGGCTCTTGAGAGCTCATTGAAGGAAAGTACGGCCGATAGCTACTGCCTGCTGATCGATCGGCCGGGAGACCGAGTGTCTGGCAAAGAGCCGATACTGCTTCCCGAGGTGAGCGGCGAGCAGTTGGCTTATGTCATTTATACCTCCGGGACAACAGGGAAGCCCAAAGGCACGCTGTGCGAACATCGGGGTGCCGCGAACATGATTCTGGGTCATGGCCGCCGGCTGCTGAGTCGTGAGCAGGGTGTTCTGAACTGTCTGCAATTTGCCACCCTGGCCTTCGACGCGCATGTGTTCGAAGTCTTCATCGCTCTTAACAACGGGCATCGCCTGTGTATCGCCAGCGAACCCCAGCGCCTGGATCTTGAGTTGCTCACCGCGCAGATGCGCGAGTGGCAAATCAACTTCTGCCTTCTGCCGCCCGCACTGCTGGGTCCCCGTCCTCTATTGCCGGACTCTCTGCGTTGCCTTGCCGTAGGCGGGGAGTCGACTTCGCAGGATGTGCTCGATCACTATCTGGCGGCGGGTTTGCAGGTTGCCAACCTGTATGGGCCCACCGAAGCCTCGGTCAGTGTGAGCATCAACCTGTATCGAAATAATGGTGCCCGCAATATTGGCCTGGGCATTGCCAATATGCGCTGCTACGTGGTGGATGAGCATTTTCACCCGCTGCCATTGGGGGTTGAAGGCGAGCTTTGCCTGGCGGGAGTCGGCCTTGCCCGCGGTTATCTCAATTTGCCGGAACTGACGGCCTCGGCGTTTATCGAAAACCCCTTCAGCCAGGATCCGGACTACCGTCGGCTGTATCGCACCGGCGATCGTGTGCGGCGCCTGGCTGATGGCAGCCTGGAATACTGTGGCCGAGCGGACCAGCAGGTGAAAATTAACGGTTACCGCATCGAGTTGGGTGAGATCGAGAGTGTGATGCGTGCCGTGCCGGGAGTGGCCGAAGCACTGGTCACGGCGCGCAAGGAGCCTGCGCCGCAGCTTCAGGCCTGGTTCGTCGTCGCTTCCGGCAGCGATCTGACGGTCGAGGGGTTGTGGCGGCAGTTGAGTACCCAATTGCCGGCCCACATGGTGCCAACGGCGATGATGGCGATCCCGAGGATCCCGCTGACGGTCAGTCGAAAAGTGGATTACCGAGCGTTGCCCGAGCCGGCGATGATCGATCAGAGTGTCCCTTTCCGCGCGCCTGGCAATGAGTTGGAAAGCCGGTTGCTGGCGTTGTTCAACCGCCTGCTTGGTAGCCACGCAGGCATTGACCATCACTTCTTCCGCTTGGGCGGCAACTCGATTCTGGCGATCAGGTTGTGCCATGAAATCTATAAGGCCCTTGGCATAAAAGTATCGGCGCTGACACTGAACCGGTATCCGACGGTGGCGCTGCTGAGTGAGCATCTTGCCCAGCAAGAGCGGACGCTGTCGGAACCCTCGATCGCAAGGAGCGGGCGCAGCGAGGCGCGGCTGTCTTTCCAGCAGTCGCGCTTGTGGTTTATGGAGAATCTGTCGGGTGGCGCCACGCATTACCTGTCGCCGGTGCTGTTGCAGCTGTCCGCCGATGCCGACTGCGCGACCTACATCAAAAGTTTACAGGCGGTGGTGGCTCGTCATCAGGTGCTGCGGAGCCTGATTCGCCAGGATGAAACGGGCGAGGCGTATCTGCATGTCACCGAGCAGGAGCTGGCGGTACCGATCCATTCGGTGACGCAAGTGCAGTTCACTGCCTGCCTGCAACAGGCGCTGCAGCAGCCGATTGACCTGCTGCGCGATCTGCCGTTGCGGGCAGCGATCTACCGCTACCGGAATGAGGTCGGGGCAGAGGTTACGGTGAGTCTTCTGGTGTTCCATCACATTGCTTTCGATGGCTGGTCAATGGACGTGCTGCTGCGGGAGCTGGCGGCGCTTTATCAATATTTCCTCGGGCAAACGGAACAAGCTCCCCCGGCGCTTGATGTGCAATATCTCGACTATGCGGTTTGGCAGCGTGAGCAGTCCGATGACCGGGCCAGTGCCGAGGCCCTGGCATTCTGGGATCAGGCGCTGGATGGCTACCAGCAGCTGGATATTGCTCCGGATTACCTTCGCCCCACGTTTTTTGATGCACGCGGCAGTCACTGCGAGGTCCTGCTGACTGCATCCTTGGTGGCAGCACTCGAGTCGTTGGCCCGCAAGGAAGGGGTTACGCTGCATGCCGTGCTGTTGGCCGGCTTTACCCTGTTACTGGCACGTTATACCAACCAGGATGACATCGTGGTGGGGACACCGTTGGCCAACCGAAGCCAGCCGGAGTTGGAAAGCCTAATCGGCTTTTTCGTCAATAGCTTGCCGCTGCGCAATCGGGTGCCTGACGAACTCTCGGTGTGCGAGTTTATCCGCCAGGTCGCGGCCAATACGGCGCAAGTGCAACAACATCAGAGCTTTCCGCTGGAGCAACTGGTGGATCGCCTG
The DNA here is from genome assembly GCF_028640915.1 of Pseudomonas sp. B3G-3. Lineage (NCBI taxonomy): Bacteria > Pseudomonadati > Pseudomonadota > Gammaproteobacteria > Pseudomonadales > Pseudomonadaceae > Pseudomonas > Pseudomonas sp. B3G-3. The sequence goes on from NZ_JAQZAB010000103.1 coordinate 87,031, forward strand.
GGAGTGCCACGGGACTTTTCGCGGCATCCACTGTTTCAGGTGATGTTCGCTCTGGAAAGCACGGTGGGCGCCGCTTGCCCGGATTGGCTTTCGGTGGTGGATCTGAGTGCGTATGAGCAAACGGCCAAGTTCGACTTGACCCTCACGTTGACGCCCGTTGCCGGGCGGATCAATGCCCGGTTTAACTTCGCCACCGCGCTGTTCAGCCAGGACACGATCAGTCGCCTGGCCGGCTACTACGTCACGGTCTTGCAGCAGATGGTCGAGGGGGCCGAGCAGCCGCTGAGAAGCCTTGGCCTGGCGAGCGCCGCGCACATGCAGACGCAGCTTGCGATGGCTGAGGAGCGGCGTTTCGAGTATTCGTTCGAGCGTACCCTGCAGCACGATTTCATCCGTTACGCGCAGCAGCATCCGCAGGCCGTGGCGGTGATCGATGAGCTGGGTGAAATGACCTATGGCGAGCTGTATCTGGCGGCCCTGACGCTGTCTACCCAGTTGCGCTTGCAGGGCGGCATGACAGGCGAGGCGATTGCGATACTCGCGGACAAGGGACGCCTGCAGCCTGTGGCGATACTGGCGGCGCTGATGTGTGGCAAAGCCTTCCTGCCGATGGATAAAGGCTGGCCGTTGCAGCGCCGCCTGGGCGTGATGGCCCAGGCGAGCATCAATACCCTGTTGAGCAGCGAGCCATGGGAGACGTCGCAGATCAATGTCGTCGGCCTGAGCGCCACGGGGCAGGCCCTCACGCTACCACCGCCGGCGCGGCTCTTGCCTGCCGTCGATGCCGCTGCGGACAGCCTGGCCTATATCATCTTTACCTCTGGTTCTACAGGCACGCCAAAAGGCGTGGCGATCGAGCATCGCAGTGTGGTGAATATGCTCGAAGGTACCCGTCGTTATTTCGCTATCGACGCGTACGACCGCAGCCTGGCCCTCAGCGCGCTGAGTTTCGACCTGGCCATTTTTGACATCTTCAGCCCTCTTTCAGTGGGGGGCGCGGTCGTCATGCCGGCCGAGAACGATCGGGTCAACCCGCAGGCCTGGTATCAATCGATCATCAACCATCGCGTTACGGTGTGGCTGAGCGCGCCCGCGCTGCTGGAGCTGTTGCTGGACTATGTCGGCAATGCCGGACTTCTCTCCGGCCCGGTACCCGCGTTGCGCGCGGTGATGGTAGGGGGGGACTGGATTGCCACGTCATTGCCTGAACGCTGTCGGCAGTGGGCCCCGCACAGCCGTTTCTGCAGCGCCGGTGGCGCAACGGAGGCGGCGGTCTTCTCGATTCTTTATGAGGTCCCGCAGGAACCAGTCCGGTCGGTCAGCATTCCGTATGGCAAGCCGTTGCCACACGAGCGTTTCTATGTTCTGGATGCTGAATTGCGACCGCTGCCTGTGGGGGTGAAAGGCGAGATGTATATCGCCGGTGAAGGGTTGGCGCGCGGCTATTACGCGGATGCACAGCGCACCGCCGACAGCTTCTTCTGGCATGAGCACTTGCAGGAACGCGTCTACCGTACCGGGGATGCCGGGCGTTTCCTCAGCGACGGCAACCTCGAGTTCATGGGGCGGATAGACCAGCAAGTCAAAATCAACGGTTACCGCATTGAACTGGGGGAAATCGAGAACATCACGCTGTCCTATCCCGATATAACCATGTGTTGCGTGGTATTGATTCAGCATCCGCAACCTTATCTGGCGGCCTACTTGGTCGCTACCAAGGCGGTGGACATTCAAGCGCTGAGTCAGTATCTGCGTGGTGAGTTGCCGCAATACATGCTGCCAAAGGCGTTTATCCAGCTGGACAGCATGCCTCTGACCGAGAACGGCAAGATCGCCCGAAAATCGCTGCCGCTCCCCGAGAGCGAACAACGCCCCCTGGTCGCCGCCGAGAGTGATCTGGAGCGCGAGTGCTGCCTGATCTGGGGGGGATTGTTGAAGTTGGAGCGCGTCAGCGTGGAAGACAACTTCTTCTCCCTGGGCGGCAACTCCATTCTGGCAATCCAGGCCTGTTACCAGATCAGCCGCAGGTTACGGAGGGAGGTCACCCTGGGCGAACTGGGGCAATATCCGACGATCCGCGCCTTGTGCTGTTACCTCAAGCTTAACGGCAATGAGTCCGGGCCTTTGCTGATTCCGGCGCTGCAGCGTGATACCTGGCCACTGTCGTTCTCGCAGATGCAGCTGTGGTTTATCGAGAAGCTCAACGGTGGCAGCAATCTGTACCACGTACCGATGCTGTTCCGCCTGAGCGCCGAGGTCGATCTGAGCGCTTATCGCCAGAGCCTGAAGTCCATCGTTGCCCGCCATCACGTGCTGCGCAGTGTCATTTGCCAGCCGTCGGCTCTTACCGCATTGTCGAAGTTGACCGACAACGAGTTGCGGGTGCAGCAGTTGCGGCTCGATGCCGCTGGCTGGCAACAACAGTTGCTCGGCGACATTGACCGGCCATTTGCTCTCGATTCGGAAATTCCCCTCAGAGCCAGTCTCTATGAGGTCCGCCAGCCTGACGGCAGTACGATCTTGTACAGCCTGATTGTCGTGCATCACCTGGCCTTCGATGGCTGGTCACAAAACCTGTTCCTGGAGGAGTTGCAAAACCTCTATGAGTCGTACCGACGAGGTCAGCAACCGACATTGCCGGACCCGCTCCTGCAATATGGAGATTACGCTTGCTGGCAGCGTGAATACCTCGATTCGGCTCGGTTGTCAGAACTGAAAACCTTCTGGCAGCACCAACTGCAGGGCTGGCAAACGCTGGAGATGCCGCTCGATTTTGTGCGGCCGGCGCAGTTTGACCACCGCGGGGCCAACCATGGCATTGTATTGCCCGAGGCGCTGATGGCTCGGGCCGAGCAGTTCATTCGACGGGAAGGCGTAACGCCTTTTGCGCTTTTCCTGTCGGCATTCAATCTGCTGCTCAGCTGTTTCAGCGGCCAGCAGGATGTTCTGGTCGGTACGCCGGTAGCCAACCGACCGACGACGGAAACCCGATCGGTAGTGGGTTTCTTCGTCAATACCCTACCGTTGCGCACGCAGATCAACGACGAGATGCCGTTGTCCGAGTACGTGCGCGAAGTCTTCAAGTCTGTGCTTCAGGTGCAGAAGTATCAGAGCCTGCCGCTGGAGCAGTTGATCGATGCTCTGCAGGTACCACGCGATCTGTCGCGGCATCCGCTATTCCAGGTGCTGTTTGTGCTGGAGGATGACGGGCAGACCCCGAATTTGCCTGATTGGCTGGAACCGCAAAGCCTGATCGAGCAGTACCAGGCGGCAAAGTTCGACCTGACCCTGAACATACAGAAAGAAGGTGAGCGCGTGCAGGCCGTATTCAACTACGCGACCGCGCTCTTCACTGCCCCAACCATGAGCTGCCTGTCTCGGTACTATCTGCGCATTCTTGAACAGATCGTCGGGGAGGGGCATTTGCGGATCAATCAGCTGGAGCTGGTACCCACTGTAGAGGTCCGGCGGCAGCGCGAAGCCTGGAAGTCCTGCCCGCCAGCCTATGATTTCGAACGGGCGATCCATCACGATTTTATCCAGCATGCCCGGCAGCAGCCGCGAGCCATTGCGATTATCGACGGCCTTGGCGAGCTGACCTACGGTGAGTTGTATCAGGCTGCTCTGACTCTGTCGTTGCAGCTGCGCCAGCATGTGGACATGGACGCCGAGACCATTGCGGTCATGGTCGACAAAGGTCGGGCCCAGATCATCGCGGTGCTGGCGATCGTGATGTCCGGCAAGGCTTACCTGCCACTGGACAGCTCCTGGCCGGAAGGTCGGCGGCGGGATGTTCTCAGGCAGTCGCAAACCCGGGTGGTGTTCAGCAGCAAGCCATGGAAGGAGGAACCCGAGGCCAGGCTGCTATTGATCGATCCATACGGTGCGGTTGCCATGTTACCCGCCGCGAGTATGGGTGAACCCATGCTCCCCGACGCGTCTGAACTCGCCTATGTCATCTTTACTTCAGGTTCTACCGGTGTCCCCAAGGGCGTCGCCATTGAACATCGGGGGGCGGTGAACAGCATTGTCGACACCATTCAACAGCTCAATCTCAATGCCCTGGATCGTGGCCTGGCCCTTAGTGCTCTGAGTTTTGATATTTCGGCGTTTGATATTTTTGGCTTGCTGTCGGTGGGTGGCACCATGGTGATGCCATCGGAAGCGGAGCGTTACCAACCGGATGCCTGGCATCGTTTGATGGTGACCCATGGGGTGACGTTCTGGAACTCCGCGCCTTCGGTGATGACATTGCTGGTGGAGTACCTCGAATCCGTCCAGGCCGATGAAAATGGCTGGCCGATGCTACGTACGGCGGTATTGGTAGGGGAGGTGATTGCCAAACCGCTACCGGCGCGTATCCGCCAATGGAACCGAGGTTGCAGGGTGGTCAGTGCCGGCGGCGCGACGGAAAGTTCCATCTGGTCGATTCTCTACGACATTCCGGATGCTCCGATACTGGCGCCGAGCGTGCCTTATGGCAAAGCCATGGCGCATCAGCGCTTTTATGTACTGGACAGCCACATGCGCTTGCTGCCGCCTTGCTTGCCCGGCGAGCAGTACATCGGTGGGGCAGGCGTTGCCCGAGGCTATTTCCGCAATGAACCGATAACCCGGGAGCGATTCATCTACCACCCTGAACTGGACGAGCGGCTTTACCGGACCGGGGACGCGGGACGTTATCTACCTGACGGTAACCTGGAGTTCATGGGGCGCATGGACTTCCAGGTGAAAATCAATGGCTACCGGGTCGAGTTGGGGGAGGTGGAAAGCCAGGCTCTGGCCTTTGACCCGATAAAATCCTGCTGCGCCATCGTCTGCAAGGATGAAGTTCAAGAGCGTCTGGCGTTGTACTACGTCTGTGACGAGCCGCTGGTGGAGTCCGAGCTGCTGGAGTCCATGAGTCAGCGGTTACCGCTGTACATGATCCCGACCGTCTTGATACGCCTGCCGGCGCTGCCTTTCAACTCCAGCGGCAAGCTGGATCGCAAGGCGTTGCCCGCCCCCGGGCAGAGAGAGCAGAACCACTACGTCGCGCCCGCCAATGGACTGGAACAGCAATTGTGCGAGCTGTGGCAGGTCACCCTGAAGCGCGAGCAGGTCGGTATGGCGGATGACTTCTTCAGGTCGGGAGGCACTTCGCTCATGGCGATCTCGGTCTGCATGAAGATGTCGGAGTTGCTGAAAACCTCGATCCCTGTCGTCAGGCTTTTCCAGTGCCGTACGTTGAGAAACCTGTTGGCGGTCACTGAAAGTGGCCTGGTGATACCGTTGAATCCGGCAGAGAGCGGCGCGCCAGTGTTGTGGATGATTCATCCGGCCCTGGTTGGGGCCGAAGTCTTCTATCCCCTCGCGCAGGAGTTCCAGGGCAGGATGAACTGTCAGGGCATCGATAATCACAACCTTTATCACCAGCCGACGATCAGCTCACTTGGGGCGCTGGCTGACCGGTACCTGGATGAAATGATTGTCAATGGACTGCAGGTGGATACCGGCAGGGTGCATATCCTGGGCTGGTCGCTGGGCGGGTTGATTGCCCTGGAAATTGCCGCCAAGTTGGAGCAACGGGGAGCTACCGCTGTTTCGCTCTATCTGCTCGATAGCTTCTACCAGCAGGGCACGGCGGAGATTCCGCTTGCCGCACTGCTGCCAGTGCTGGGGCTTACGGGAGCCGCCGCCGAACGTGCCCGGAGGGTCGCCGAAGTGGAGGAGCAGTTGTCGCAAGGGCAGTTGAGCGTCAAATTGCAGGCGACGACGGTCACGTTGTTCAAGGCGATGCAGGCCAATCCGCAGTTGCCGGGCTCTGTGATGAAGTCGCTTGTTGCTGTCACGGATAACGGGTTGGGCGCGGCTTGCTCGCAGCTGAGCGTCGTCCCGCTTGCCTGCCATCATCACAACATTCTGGAATCCAGCGACGAGATCATCAGGGTCATTACCGGATCAATAATCTGAGAAGGAAGCTCGGCAGCGGCCATGTGGGTCGCTGCCGGTCCTGAAAAGAGCCACGGTATGACAAGATGATTGGACTTGACCCCATCGAGCTGGCAACGCATTTCATTACGGACGGCATCGGTATGGTCTGTCTCCTGCTGGACAGAAGCCGTATTGATCTGGGGCAGTTGCTGCAACATGGCGCTGAACTGCCTGTAGACATTCAACATAGTGTGCACACGAGGAGAGTCGAGTACCTGGCGGGCCGCTATTGTGCCCGCCAAGCGCTTGGCCAGCTGGGTGCCGCTACATGGGCAGTAGGGCGCAAGGCCGATGGTGCACCCGACTGGCCCGAGGGCGTTCTGGGCAGTTTGTCTCATACGGAGGAACGGGTTATTGCCTGCGTGGCGTGGCAGTCCGAATGGAGCGGGCTGGGTATCGACATCGAAAAGATCGTGGGTACAGAGATGCTCCTGTCGCTGGAACATCTGGTCTTCACCCAGACGGATAAATTGCAGATGCAGGCATCGCACTTGAACTTACTTGAAACCGCCACGCTGATCTTCTCCGCAAAAGAGGCGTTTTATAAGTTTATCCATCCACAAACGTCTGCCCGTCTGGACTTTAAGGATGTGTCTCTGCAGGCATTGGATAGTGACGGGTTTACCATCGAGCTTCATAAGGATCTTGGCGCGCCCTGGAGAAAGGGTAGGCGGGTGCGAGGGAGTTACCTGTTCGAGTCGAACCATGTAATTACCCTCATCGCCAAGTCCAGGACTCATCCTGATAGTTAATGCTGAGCGAGTCAAAATGTCGCAGGGGGGATGTACTAAAAGCGCGGAGGATATATCAGATGAATAAGAAAGACGGATCACTGGGTAGTGATCCGTCTTTTCCGTTTATTCCGGCATGGCCCAGGATTGCAGTTTGTAACCTTCCTGGCTCAGTTCGGCGCGGGCCTGTTTCAGCAGGTCTTCCAGTTGCGCCGGGTCGGAGTAGGCGCTGCTTGGAATCTGTTTGCGGCCAATACGGGTATTGGTGCGGTCGATGACGGTCAGGCTCAGTTCGCCGTTACCGTCTTGTGGGGCCCAGGCGACGCATTGGAATGGCTGGAATGCGCGGTCGGCGATCAAAAGTGCTTCGTTGATACGGAGCGGGGCGTTCATGGGGTCTTCTCTCTATGTGCCCAATCAAATGATGTGCCGTCGGTTGGGCTTACCGTTCGGCTGGTTACTTGTACTGATGTCTCGAACCAGGGATCAGGTCACATAGAAAGACCAGAATTTACAACTTTTGTTCACACCCGCGATGCAGAGCCTTCTTTTGAAAGCTGAATGAAAGATTGGCGCACGGAATTAAACCAGGCTTTTGGATCCATGTAACAGTTAGTCCAAATGGTGATTGGCGCTATAAACAATCGATACAAGACCCCCGTCAAGTAATTGCTAATGTTACAGCCAGGTTTGCCAAACTACTGTTTCTAATAACTTTTCCTCTTTTTGGCGCCAAGGAACAGTCATGCTTGAAGCGACCGCCTTACGCCGCCTTTTAGTGGTTGACCCGTGCGACGATTGCCATCGTCTGCTGCCTGGATTACGCACGGCGGGCTGGGATGTCGACAGTTGTGACCTGGAAGCGGCCGTCGATCGCGGCTGTGACGTCGGCTTGCTGCGTTTGCAGGCTTTTCACCTGGAGCGACCGGAAGCGGTCAAGGACCTGATCAGCCGCAGCGGCACCGAGTGGATAGCGGTGCTCAGCCCGGAGGTGCTGCGCCTGCAGAAAGTCGGCGATTTCGTCTGCGAGTGGTTTTTCGATTTCCACACCCTGCCGTTCGATGTCTCGCGGGTCCAGGTGACCCTCGGGCGGGCCTTCGGCATGGCCCGCCTGCGTGGCCAGGGGCACATCCATGTCGCTCAGCCCGAGCATGAGTTGCTGGGCGACAGCCGACCGATCCGCGACTTGCGCAAACTCTTGAGCAAACTGGCGCCCACCGAGTCGCCGGTGCTGATTCGCGGCGAAAGCGGTACCGGCAAGGAACTGGTGGCCAGGACCCTGCACCGCCAGTCGCAGCGCCACAGCAAGCCCTTCGTGGCGATCAACTGTGGGGCGATCCCCGAGCACCTGATCCAGTCCGAACTGTTCGGCCATGAGAAGGGCGCGTTCACCGGCGCCCATCAACGCAAGGTCGGGCGTATCGAGGCGGCCCATGGCGGCACGCTGTTTCTCGACGAAATCGGCGACCTGCCGCTGGAGCTACAGGCCAATCTGTTGCGCTTTTTGCAGGAAAAACACATTGAACGCGTGGGCGGCAGCCAGCCGATCCCGGTGGATGTACGGGTACTGGCGGCGACTCACGTCGACCTCGAGGCGGCGATCGACAAGGGGCGCTTTCGCGAAGACCTGTATTACCGCCTGAACGTGTTGCAGGTGGTTACCGCACCATTGCGCGAACGGCATGGCGATATCGGCATGCTGGCCAGCCATTTTTCCCACTTCTATAGCCTGGAGACCGGGCGCCGGCCGCGCAGTTTCAGCGAGGACGCACTGGTGGCCATGGGCAAGCACGACTGGCCGGGCAATGTCCGCGAGCTGGCCAACCGGGTGCGGCGCGGCCTGGTGCTGGCCGAGGGACGGCAGATCGAGGCCCGGGACCTGGGGCTGCTCAGTCCGCAGGCCAGCATCGCGCCCATGGGCACGCTGGAGGACTACAAGCACCGGGCCGAGCGCCAGGCCCTGTGCGATGTGTTGAATCGGCACAGCGACAACCTGAGTGTCGCGGCCAGGGTGCTGGGCGTATCGCGCCCGACTTTCTACCGGTTGCTGCACAAGCATCAGATCCGCTAGGGCGGTGCGACGAAAAGGCCCGCGGCGAGGTGATCGCCGCGGGCCTTTTTTTGCCTGGTGTTTAGAAGTAGTAGGGGAATTTCAGGCTGAAGGTGAAATCCGGCGCATCGTCGGTCAGTCCGATGGACAGGTTGGGCACTATGGTCAGGTTGTCGGTGGCCGCCACGGTCATGCCGACGTTGAAGTAACCGGCATTGGCATCGCTGGACACCACGGACTGCCAGTCGCCGCCGTCTTCCTTGAGCTTGCTCTTGCGCTGGACCAGGTCCGAGAAGGAGAACGACATACTCATCTTCTCGTTCAGGGCGAAGGCGATGCCCATGCCGATCTGGAAGCTGTCGCCGAGCTTGACCTTGCCCGGGGTCTTCAGGTTGACCGTGGAGCTGATGTCGTCGAAGGATTCTTCCAGGTTGTGGGTGTAGGAGAGGGTACCGAACAGCACCGCCGGGTCGAAGGTCTTGACCAGCGTGATACCGGGGGTGATCGACCAGACGCCGTTACCGGTCGGCAGGTCATCCGGGACGAACAGGTTGGTGTTGTCCTGGACCTGGCGCAGCTTGATGCCGAACGGCTCTTCGCCGGTCGGCGCCTTGACGCGCAAGGACAACACCGCGTCCGGGGTATTGACCGACTCGTCGAGGAACTTGTAGGCGATGCCGAAGTTCACGTCGCCGAGGGTCGGGTCCTTGGACACGGTTTTTTCGCTGGTGACGCCCGCCGCGCCGTTCTGGGCGCCGCCGGACTGGTAGGTCGACTCGCGGTAGATCACCGGCACGTTGACATCGAACTGCCAGCGGTTGTCCAGGTTGTAGCGGGCCGTGAGGTCGAGGGTCCAGTTGTCGGCCTTGATCCGGTCCAGGTTGATGTTGCCGAGGAAGATCGAATCCAGCGCCAGGAAGCCGTTGAGAATCAGCTGCCGGGTGTCGTAGCGGGAGTAGGTCAGGCCGGTCTCGACACTGAACTTGCCGCCGCCAAAGAAGCCGCTGGCTTCGTCGTACAGGTTGGACACGCTCTGTGCCGGTTGCGAATCATCCCTGAGCGATTCCCCGTAGGAGCTGCCGCCGGCCGGGGTCGGGCCTTTGCTCGTGGTCCCGGCCACCTGCTGGTTGCCACGCATGTCCGCTGGCGACTTGGCCAGGCGTTTCGGTGGTGGCGCCGCCGGTTGCTCCTCGACCTGGCGTACCCGTTGTTCCAATACCGCCAGGGCTTTCTGCTGCACTTCGTAACGTTGCTTGAGCTCCAGTAATTCTTGTTTCAGGGCCTCTACGTCGGCATCAGGCGCTGCCTGCAGCAGTGCAGCCGGGAAGAGCGTGCTCAAACATACAACTGCGCGCAGCGAGACTGATCGATACATGAGTAAGCCGTCCCTTTGAGCCTAATGATCGAGAATCAGCGTAGTTCAATATCCCAGGTTGCGAAGGCCCTTGAGCTGGGTCAGGTTGCAATCCAACGCGCCAGTACTCGCCCCGTTATTGTTGAGCACCACGTTCAGTTGGGTCATGTTGCTGACCAGGTTGCTGTCGCCCAGCAGGCGGGTGTTCTGCAGCAAGCCGCCCTGGGCCACTTGTTGCACGGCCGAGCCCTGGTTGTTATTGGCCTGGATGGCCATCTGGATGCCGCCACCGGTGGCGGACACGGCCACGCTGCCCGCGGCGTTGCTGCCGCTGATGGTTTGCCCGCTCATCAATAGCTGGCCTTGCGCCGGCACCAGCGCCGGAGCATGGCTGGCTTCCTTGACGTCGATGGAAAGGTTGTTATAGGCGGTGTTGCCATCGCCCGCCGCGCGCACGCTCTGGGTCACACCCTGGGTGGTGGCCAGGCCCGCGCCGCCGATCACGTTGCCCGAGCCCTGGGTCGGCGTCGAGCCGTTGCCGGTTTCGGTGATCGTGGAGACATAGAATTCCGGTTTGATCGTCGATTGCTGGATCTGCATCGAGGTCGTGGCGCCGATCAGATCGCCCGAGGCGTTGCGCCAGGTGCTGCTCATGACAATGCCGAAGCTGATGATCCGCCCCGGCATGACGTAGCGACCGCGGAGCTCGGAGAGTTCCTGGTCCTTGATTTCTATAGGCTTGAACCCTGCGTTGGCATACGCAGGAAAACTTGTGACCAGGCAGGCAGCGGCCAGCCAGTAAGCGCTTTTCATCTGCTGCTCCCGGAGCATCCTGCCCCTTTATCCTTAGGGCGACCCTAGAAGAAGTCGCTCTGAATGAAACCGAATTCCATCAGTTCTGCGTCTTTGACCGGGTTGAAGGTATCCAGCTTGTTCTTTGCGGTCAGCGGGTTGGGCGGGTCGAGCAAGGCGTTGGCCTTGTCGTAGCCGGGGCCGACGATGGCGAAGACGATACCGTTCCAGCCTTTGACAAAGTCTTCGTGGGAGTAGCGTTTATGGCCGAGGACGGGGTCGCCGATATAGACCCAGTCTTTGTATGCCCGCTGCATGACCACGAAGTGCTTGTAACCACGAATGTCCATCAGTACCACCACCGGAATGGAGACCGCCTGCAGTTTGTCGGGAGGTATCCGGTAGCCCCGGGCGCGCATGCCGATGCTTTCCAGGTAGCGCTTCATGTCCAGCATGGAGAAACCCTGGGTACGCACAAGGTCCTGGTCGGCGGTGGCCAGCATGCCCTTGATGACCTGCTCCTCATCGACGTCGAGCCAGTAGGCCTGGCGCAGTACCGTCGCCAGCGCGGCGGCGCCGCAGCTGAAGTCGGTTTTCTGCTCGACCAGGTCGGCGAATTTGCGCTCCCGCACGCTTTGCACCTGCTTGTACACCAGGTTTCCGCCCGGCAATACGGCCACTGGCATCTGTGCGGCCTGAGCCAGGCCCGTCAGACAAAGCAAAAGGGAGAAGGTCGCCATTCGCATGATCGCTACGCCTTGTGGGACTGTGGAAAAGCCCCGTTTCCGGGGCTTTCGTCACGCTCGTGATTACAGGCAGGCTCTGCAGCCGGCAGCGATGGACAGCGAGTTGCTTTGTTGGTTGCCGACACCCGCCGAGACGTTGGCGCCGCCGTTGCCGGAGAAGCCGTTCATCGAGCCAGACATCGACGCGTTGTTGATCACAGGGTTTTTCCAGCCGTCTTTGGTCAGCACTTGCTTCGTCCAGACGCCGGAAAGTTCGATCGTGCCTTGTTCCTTGAAGGTGAACTTCTGATCGTCGTTATCGTAGCCACCACTACGATCGCCGTAGCCATGATGACCACCGCCATGGTGATCGTCGTCGCCCTGGATCTTGCCGTAGCCGGTGCCTTTGTAGGTGCCGGAGGCATTGAACTCACTGGTAAGGGTGTCTTTTTTGTAGGTACGCACACCCTTGTTATCCACGTCCAGGCCAGTGACGGTCTGGTCGGCCGAAGCCGATGCGGTCGCTACGCGTCCGCCGGATACGGCGATTGCCAGGTTGTTTTTCTGTTGGTTGAGGTCGCCGGCGGTGACGTTGATGCCGATGTTGCCGGAGCCGCCGTTGCCAGCATTGTCGAGTGTTGCGTTGTTTTGCGTGGACCAGTTTTTCACCGTGTTGTTGGTGTTGGTCTGGGTAGCGCTGGAAGTGGCTACCGCGCTGCCGAAGATGAAGCTTTCATCGGCGGTGGCCAGGGCGACGGCGTTGTCTTGTTGGTTGCCGGCGCCGGCAGCCACGTTGGCGCCCATGTTGCCGTTGGAGTTGTTCATCGAGTCGCTGGCGTCGGCGTTGTTGTTGGTGCCGCGGTTGCTGACGCTGTTGCCCGAGCTGAACTGCTCATCGGTTACGTTGGCCGCGGCGCCGGCGGTGATTTGCAGCTTGGTTTTGAGGTCTAGACCGTCGTGGCCTCCATGACCGCCATGACCGCCATGACCACCGTGGTGACCATTGTGACCGCCATGGCCACCGTGGCCGCCATGACCGCCGTGACCTCCGTGATTGTCGTCGTTGCCCGCATGTGCGGCGATCGCCATGACTGCGGCGAGGGCAAAAACCAGTGGCTTGAGAGCCATTGTAGGTTTCATGGTGTTTCTCCGTGCTTATTTAGTTGGTTAAGTGTTGGTACCTTCCAATCGCACTGCTGCGGGTCAGTCAGCGACCCGTATGCTCAGGGTGTTAGCCATTCGGTTCCCCACCCCGGCACTCTGGTTCACCTGAATCACTCCCCGGCTGCCGGTGAAGGCCTGGTCGCTGGTAACGACCTGGCGGCTGCCTTTGGAAGCGTCAGTTGCTCCCGAGCCTGGTAACAGCGCCACGTTCTGCTGGGACAGGACGCTGTCGTCGATGCTTTGCGGCTGGGCACTGATGCTCACCCGCATTGCGTTGACCATCTGGTTGTTGGCCCCGGCTCCCTGGTTCACGCCCAGGACCCCGTTGCCGTTGCTGAAAGCGTTGCCGCCGATGCTGCTGGTGGCGTCGATCGCGCTGCTGGCCGGCGTGCCGAGCTTCTGCCGGACCACGGTGGTGGCCTGGGCGTCGGTGCCGATGGCGATGGCGCGCGTGTTGGTCTGTTGCTGCTGGTCGCCGGCGGCCTGGTTGACGTTGAAGTTGCCGTTGTAGCGGGCGCCGGAGTTGTGAAGGGTGGCGGTGTCCACCGCCTGGATGCCTGGGTCGGCCATTGCCGAAGGGCAGCCGAACAGGGCAAGCAATACGAGGGTGCGAATCATCTCATTGGCCTCCGGCCAGTCTGCCCAAAGGAGCCAGGCCAGAATTCAGCGAGCGGTTGATGGTGCCGGAGATGGCGCCACCGCTGCCGCCGCCGTGGCCGGCGCTCATGCCGGCCATGCCGTTGGGGTTGGCGACGCTGTTCAGCCCCTGCAGGTTGACGCCGTTGGGCATGACGCTGCTGCTGATCGTGGAACCGCTGCTGACCCCGGCAAAATCGCCGTCGCTCAATTCGGTGTTGCTGGTCATCTGTTTGACCCGGGCCGAAGGGTTGGCATTGACGGTGGTCGGGTAGGGATCTGGATGCAGCGGAGGGCGGCCGACGCTACGAGGTTGAACGTCGCGGTCGAGAACGATCCTGCCGTCCCTGATGTCGTCGGCAGCCTGGACCGGGAGGCTGAGCAGCGAGCCGATGGCGCAGCCGATCAGCAGGAGGTGGGTCAGAGCTGAATTGCGATTCTCCACGGCAGCATTCCCTTCTTCTGTCGCTGGCCCTAGCCGGCGTTGCGAGGGTAGAGAGCAGAAGCCGTGCCGCTTTTTTGATTGTTTCAAAAATTCAACAGGTTACGAATAACCAAGGGCGTTACAGGGACAGGAGTGTTTCAACGATGAGACCGGTGCCGCCTCCGGCAGCCCGGCAGTACCGTGGCGACGCTCTGGATCGGGAGGCTCGCGTCGGGCTGTATCAGCGTTTTAACAGATGGCTGAAGGGCAATGAGAAGCCCTTTGAATTGGCTGCTTTGCGCAGCGGCGGGTGTTTCAGGAGTGGACATTTGTCCTGCTTGCGCAGGAGAAAAAAACGCGGACACGAAAGGTATTCGGTCAACCCTGAAGCAGGCGCTCGACCAGCTCGAATGCCCGTTGCCGACGGGCTTCCCAATCGCCGCGAATCACTTCGAAGGGCTGCTGGTGTTGCACCAGCCAATCACCGGTGGCCTTGAAGAAGGCCAGGCGCTCGCTCAGTTCGGGTTGGCAGCGCTGGCCGTCGTTGCTCCAGCCGACATCTTCCGGGGAGAGTAGCAGGTGCAGGTCATAGCAGCGAGCCAGCAGCTCGGGTTCCAGCCAGTCCGGGCAGGCGCCGAACAGGGCCTGGCTCCAGAGCATATTGCTCAGCAGGTGCGTGTCGAGAATCAGCAGCGGCGGGTGTTGCGCCCGGGCCTGGTCTTCCCAGGCCAACTGGCCGCGGGCAATCTCCGGGATATCCGCCAGGCAGGTGTCGCGCCGATGCTGTTCGATGAAATGGCGGACGTACTCGCCCACCTGGATGCCACCGAAGCGCGCCTGCAAGTGGCCGCTGAGCCAGCTTTTGCCGCTGGACTCGGGGCCGGTCAGCACCAGGACCTTCATGCCGGGCGCAGCGCCGGGTCGGCCCGCCAGGCGCGCCAGCCCTGCACGGCCAGCAGGGTGAACAGCCCGTACAGTGCCGCTGTCAGGTACAGGTCCTTGTAGATGAACAGGCCGACAAAAATCACGTCGACGGCAATCCACAGCGGCCAGCATTGCACGCGTTTCTGCGCCATCCACCATTGCGCCACCAGGCTGAAGCCGGTCAGCGCGGCATCCAGCCAGGGTTGCGCGGCATCGGTCCAATGGGCCATGGCCGCTCCCAGCAGCAGGCTGCCGACGGCTCCGAGGCTCAGGCCGAACAGCATCGAGCGGGGTCCTAGCAGGCTGACCGGACGCCCCTGATGGCTGGCGCCGCCACGGGTCCATTGCCACCAGCCATAGAGTTGCAGGGCGGCGTAGACCACTTGCAGCAGCATGTCCGAATACAGCTTCACTTCGAAGAAGATCCAGCTGTACAGCAGCACCATGACCAGGCCGATCGGCCAGCACCAGGGGTTCTGTCTGACTGTCAGCCAGACGGCGATCACGCCGAGTGCAGCGGCGAACAGTTCAAGCCCGGACATGAAAACTACCTGGAAGCGGAGGAGGGTGCGGATTGTAACCAGAAGCGGCCTTGCATGTTAGTGAAGGCCGGCAACCGTGGCGGGGCGAACCCCGCCAACGGAACGTCTCAGACCCGGAACTGGCGCAACAGGCCGTTGAGCTGCTCGCTCAGCTCTTTCAGGTGCAGGCTGGCGGCACTGGACTGCTCGGCCGCCAGGGCCGTGCTGTGGGACAGGCCGGCGGCCTGGGTCACGTTCTGGTTGATGTCTTCGACCACATGGGCCTGTTGCAGGGTGGCGCTGGCGATGGAGGCGTTCAGCCCATTGAGGTTGCGCAGGGCCTGGCCGATGGCATTCAGGCTTTCCCCGGCCAGCCCGGCCTGCTCGATGGTCTGTTGCGAAGCCCGGCTGCTGTCGCCGATGACTTTCACCGCGGCTTCCGAGTGCCCTTGCAGGCGCTCGATCATCGACTGGATCTCGGCGGTGGACTTCTGCGTCCGCTGGGCCAGCAGGCGCACCTCATCAGCCACCACGGCAAAGCCACGACCCTGTTCGCCGGCCCGCGCGGCTTCGATCGCCGCGTTGAGCGCCAGCAGGTTGGTCTGTTCGGCGATCGAGTGGATCACCTCCAGCACGCTGCCGATCTGGGTGCTTTCCTGGGCCAGGGTGCGAATCACTTCCACGGCCTGGTCGATGGTGGCCGAGAGCCGGTCGATCTGTTGCAGGCTGCCGTCGATATTCACCTGGCCCTGCCGGGCCTGGGCCTCGGCGTCGCGCATCTCGCTGGCGGCGTGTTCGGCATTCTTCGCCACGTCCTGTACGCCGTAGGTCACTTCGTTGATGGCGGTGGCCACCAGCTCCATCTGCTGCGACTGCTGCTGGCTGCGCTCCTGGGCCTGGCTGGCGTTGCTGCCCAGGTCGGCGGAGGATTGCGCCAGGGCGCTGGCCGACACCTGCAACTGGCTGACGACAAGACGCAGCTTGGCGGTGAAGCCGTTGAAGTGCCGGGCCAGTTCGGTGACTTCGTCCTGGCCGTGGGTGTCGAGGGTACGGGTCAGGTCGCTTTCGCCGCTGGCGATGTTGGCCATGGCGTGCACGGTTTCCTGCAACGGACGGACGATGCTGCGAGCGATCAGCAGCACCAGCAGGGCCATGAGCAGGGCAATGGCGATACCGACGACCGAGGCCTTCACCACCTGGCTGCGGAACTCGGCCTGCACGTCATCGATGTACACCCCCGAACCGATGATCCAGCCCCAGGGCTGGAACAGCTGGACATAGGAGGTCTTCTGCACTGGCTCGCTGGCGCCCGGTTTCGGCCAGCGATAGTTGATCATGCCGGCGCCCTTGGCCTTGGAGATGGCCACCATTTCGTTGAACAGGGCAAAGCCGTCCGGGTCGCGAATGGCCGAGAGGTTCTGGCCGTCGAGCTTGGGGTTGGTCGGGTGCATGACCATGACCGGGGTCAGGTCGTTGATCCAGAAGTAGTCGCTCTGGTCGTAGCGCAGGCCGCGTATGGCGCTCAGTGCCTGCTTCTGCGCCGTCGCGCGATCGAGGCTGCCGGCGCTTTCCAGGCCCTGGAAATAGGCCAGCACACCATTGGCGGTCTGTACCACATGCTGGGTTTTCTGGACCTTGGCCTGGTACAGGTCCTCATTGATCTGCTTGAGCATCAGCATGCCCAGGGTCATCAGCATCAGTACCGCCACAATCAGGATCAGCCACAGCCGGCGGCTGATCGACATTCTGCGTAAGCTGTTCATGAATCTGTCACTCCCGATTGTTGTTCTTGTAATGGAAACACCCTGTACATCCGTCATGCGCTCCTTGCAGTCAGGTCCATCGGATTCTTGCAACGCGACAGCGTTTATCGCGTCTGTCTGCTAGGATTTCGGCCACATCGCGAAAAACCTGAATCCGGCTGATTTTTCACGGAATTTTCAGGGGCGATGATGATCCTATTGCGGCTGTGAAGTCGCGACGCACATGTCAGTGAACATTGAAGAAAAACTAAAAAGGCATGCCACGGCATGACCTTCGGGGGATTGATGGAGCTTTGGACCGCCGTACAGGCATTGATTTTAGGGATTGTGGAAGGGCTGACAGAGTTTCTGCCCATCAGCAGTACCGGCCACCAGATTATCGTTGCGGACTTGCTCAACTTCGGTGGCGAGCGCGCCATGGCGTTCAACATCATCATTCAGCTGGGGGCCATTCTCGCGGTGGTCTGGGAGTTTCGCCGCAAGATCCTTGACGTGGTCACCGGCCTGCCGACCCAGCGCAACGCCCAGCGTTTCACCATCAACCTGCTGATCGCCTTCATGCCCGCCGTGGTCCTGGGGGTGATCTTCGCCGACCTGATCCATGAATACCTGTTCAACCCGATCACCGTCGCCACGGCGCTGGTGGTGGGTGGCCTGGTCATGCTCTGGGCCGAACGCCGGCAGCATGAAATACATGCCAACAGCGTGGATGAGATCAGCTGGAAAGATGCCTTGAAGGTTGGTTTCGCCCAGTGCCTGGCGATGATTCCAGGCACCTCGCGCTCGGGCTCCACGATTATCGGCGGCCTGCTGTTCGGCCTGTCGCGCAAGACCGCCACCGAGTTCTCGTTCTTCCTGGCCATGCCGACCATGGTCGGTGCCGCGGTCTACTCGGGCTACAAATACCGCAACCTGTTCCAGCCGGACGACCTGCCGGTGTTCGCCGTTGGTTTCATCACCTCGTTCATCTTCGCGATGATCGCGGTCAGGGGCCTGCTCAAGTTCATCGCCAACCACAGCTACGCGGCCTTTGCCTGGTATCGCATTGCCTTCGGTCTGGTGATCCTCGCCACCTGGCAGTTCGGCTGGGTCGACTGGACCGCGGTCCATTCCTGATGAACGCACGCAACCAGAACCGCCCCGGCGAAGCCGCCGGGGCACGGATCCAGCAGCCACGGCTCAAGGCGGTGGTTTTCCTGCTGCTCTGCGCCTTGCCCCTGTGCGGCTCGCTGCTATTGGGTGTGAAGGGGATTTCCTGGGTGCCGCTGGCGGCCTACGGCGCGGTCAGCGTGCTGACGTTCTTCCTCTACTGGAGCGACAAGCGCAAGGCCCGCAGCGACAGCTGGCGGACCCCGGAAAACGTCCTGCATGCCGTGGAACTGGCCGGTGGCTGGCCAGGCGCCTTGCTGGCGCAACAGGCTTTTCGCCACAAGACCCGCAAGCTGTCCTATCAACTGGTGTTCTGGCTGATCGTGCTGCTGCACCAGGTGTTCTGGATCGACCGGCTGTTTCTCGAAGGCAGCCTGTTCTCGCTGTTCTAGAGTAACAACCCGACCTGTACCCGCTTGGGCAGCTTGCTCACCACCAACTGGTGGGAACGCTGCAGCAAGTCCTGCAGCTCGCCGGCGCCCAGCGGGTAGGGCGTCTGCATGATGATCCAGTGCGCCCGGGCCAGGTACGGCGCCGGCGCGATGCCGGGGCGGTCGACATGGCCGAGGAACAGCTCCTTGTCCACCTTGAACGCCAGTGACTCGCCCCGCAGGTTCTGCAGGGCGAACATCTTGTTGCCGGCCACGGAAAACACCCGCACGCCGCCCCATTTGTAGTCTTCGCGCGCACCCGGCAAGTCCAGGCAGAATTGCGCCACATCCGCTTCAGTCATGGTTTTTCCTTTTATCGCGGCCGTCATAACGTTCGGTCTCCGCAGCCTTTGAACGCTTCGCTGACATGCTCGATCCAGGCCCTTACCGCTGGCAATACCCCGCGCCGGTGAGGGTAGACCGCCTGCAGCCAACCGCCAGGCAACGACCATTGCGGCAGCAGTTGCACCAGCTGCCCGGTCTGTAGTTCTTCCTCGCAATACATCATCGGCAGGATGGTACAGCCAAGACCGGCGAGGGCGCAGGAGCGGCGCACCAGAAAATCGTCGATGCCCAGGCGTGCTTCCAGGACCAGGTCGCATTTCTCGCCCTGGGCGTCGAGCATGCGCAGATGCACCATGCGGTCGGCCTCCAGGGCACCCAGCACCGGCACCTTGTGCAGGTCTTCGGGACTGTGGATCGGCCATTCGCGGGCGAACGCCGGGCTGGCGACCATCACAGTCTGCGCCTGGCGCAGGCGCCGGGTCACCAGCAACGGATCTTCGTCGCCATGCTCGCGAACCCGCAGCGCCACGTCGATGCCCTCGGCGACCACGTCGACCCGGCGGTTGAGCAACTGCATGTCGAGCTGGACCTGGGGGTATTGCTCGAGGAAGGAACTGATGACAGTCGGCAACATATGATGGGCCAGGCCGACCGGACAGGACACCCGCAGGCGCCCGCGAGGTTCGCTGGACATGCTGGCCACGGCCTCGTCGGCCATTTCCGCTTCCAGCAGCATGGCCTGGCAGTGGCGCAGGTAACGCTCGCCGACCGCGGTCAGCTTCAGTTGGCGGGTGGTGCGTTGCAGCAAGCGGGTGTGCAGCCGCTCTTCCAGCTCGGCGATACGCCGCGACAAACGGGATTTGGGCACCCCGAGTAAACGCCCGGCGGCGGCGAAACCACCGGCTTCCACCACCTTGGCGAAGTAATAAAGATCGTTGAGGTCTTGCATAGAATGACTCGACTGTCCTGCTGATGGGACAAACTATCGCATTTGTGCCGACTAATCAGCTATTGGTTTCATCTGTAGGATTGTCCTCAATTGATCGCCCGGTGGCGATCCTCACTTGGAGAATCCCAGATGAAACTGCTGCATATCGATTCGAGCATCCTTGGTGACAACTCGGCTTCCCGTCAGTTGAGCGAAAGCGTGGTCAAGGCCTGGAAAAACGCCGACGCCAGCGTTGAGGTGACCTACCGCGACCTGGCCGCCGACGCCATCAGCCATTTCAGCTCCGCCACCCTGGTGGCCGCCGGTACTCCGGCCGAAGTGCGTAACGCCGCCCAGCAGCACGAAGCCGAGCTGAGCGCTTCGACCCTCGCCGAATTCCAGGCCGCCGACGCCGTGGTGATCGCTGCGCCTATGTACAACTTCACCATTCCGACCCAACTCAAGGCCTGGATCGACCGCATCGCCGTGGCCGGCCAGACCTTCCGCTACACCGAAGCTGGCCCTGAAGGCCTGTGCGGTGGCAAGAAAGTCGTGGTGGTCTCCACCTCCGGCGGTCTGCACGCCGGCCAGGCCACTGGCGTGGCTCACGAGGACTACCTGAAAGTGCTGTTCGGTTTCCTCGGCATCACCGACATCGAATTCGTCCGCGCCCACGGCCTGGCTTATGGCGACGAAGTCCGCACCAAAGCCTTGAACGACGCCCAGGCGCAAATCAGCGAGCAACTTTTCGCTGCCGCGTAAGGCTTGTGTAAAAGTCGCTTACGCCCCAGGCAAGGCCCTTTAAACTCTGTATTCTGATGCCCTCCAGGCAGCGGGATACGGAGTTTTTCGTGTTCGTGCTTTTTTCGTTCTGGCCCGGGTTATGCAAATTGCAGTGCATACAGCGGCGTGATCCGGCCGACAACCCAGGCATCAGGCCAGCGAAACCCTGGCCAGTGAAGCAATCAACCGGCGTTTTCATCAGGTAGGGAAGGTGGTGCATCCATGATGCGTCTTTGGGCAATGTCACTGATCTGCCTGCTTGGCGGCCCGATTATCGTGCACGCCGCGCCCGCGCCCCATCCGCATTGGAGCGTGGGTTTCCATGAGATGAGCTTTCTCGACCCGCTGGACCAGCAGCCGATGCGCGCCATTGCCTTCTATCCCTCCACCGGCATCGAGCACCACAGCAAGGTCGAGGGTTACCAGATTGCCGCCTCCCGGGATTCGAAGATCGCCATCGGCCGTTTTCCGCTGTTGATGCTGTCCCACGGCAATACCGGCACGCCGCTGGCCCTGCACGACCTGGCCACCTCGCTGGCGCGCAAGGGCTTCGTGGTGGTGGCGGTGATTCATCCAGGTGACAACTACAAGGATCACAGCCGGCTGGGCACCCTGAGCAATCTCTATGGCCGGCCGATCCAGATTTCCGAAGCCATCACCGCGACCCTGGCCGACCCGATGCTGTCGCCTTTCGTCAATGCCGGGCAGGTCGGGGTCATCGGTTACTCGGCCGGCGGTGAAACCGCGCTGATCCTGTCCGGGGCGACTCCCGACCTGGATCGCTTGCGCCGCTATTGCCAGGAGCGCCCCGACGATCACGATGCCTGCAATACCCAGGGCGAGCTGATCGTCGATCGCGACGACTTGCAACCGGTTGCCGACCCGCGGGTCCAGGCCTTGCTGCTGATGGCGCCGTTGAGCCTCAAGTTCGGGCGGCAGACCCTGTCTGGCGTGCATGTGCCGGTGCTGCTGTACAGCGGCGACGTCGACAAGCTGGTGGCCCTGGACAAGAACGCCGCGGCCCTGGCCCGCAAGCTGCCGGTGGCGCCGGACTTCAGGCTGTTGGCCGGGGCCGGGCACTTCGTGTTCATGGCGCCGTGCACCGAGGAGCAGTTACTGAGCATGCCGGCCTTGTGCACCGACGCCGATGGCGTCGACCGCGCGGACATCCACCGTAGTCTGATTGCCGAGGCCGGCCGCTTCTTTGCCCAGGCCCTGGGCAAGCCGAGCCGGGCCGGGATGCAGACCGCGGATCAGTGAGTCAGGCGTCGGCCCGGCGCATGAGCAGCAGGGTCAGGCCCAGGGCGCTGAGCGACAGCAGCGCCGCGCAGAAGAAAATCCACGAATAACCCAGGTTCAACGCCACCGCGCCCATCAGAGGGCCGGCAATCGCCAGCGCCAGGTCGAAAAACACCGCGTAGGCGCTCAGGCCGGCACCGCGGCTGGTGCTGGGCACCTGCTTGATCGCTTCCACCCCCAGCGCCGGGTACACCAGCGACAGGCCGAAGCCGGCGAGCCCGGCGCCGATCATGGCGAACGCCGTCGAGGGCGCCAGCCACAGCAGGATCAGGCCCAGGGTCTCGATGCTCATGCAGGCGATGGCCGCGCGATAGCCACCAAAACGGCTGATGCTGGAGATGAACAGCAGGCGCGAGAGGATAAAGCAGACGCCGAATACCGTCAGGCAATAGGCCGCGCCGGTCCAGCCACGGCTGAGGTAGAACAGGGTAATAAAGGTGGTCAACGTGCCGTAGCCGATGGACGCCAGGCTCAGGCCGGCGCCGTACGGCGCGATACGGCCGAACACCGCGCGAAATGACAGGCGCTCGCCACGGATCACCGGCACCGACGGCTTGTTGCGGATCAGCAGCAGGGCCAGGGCCGCCAGCAGCGACAAGGCCAGCCCCAGGCTTTCGAAACCGTAGTCGGCGACCATCACCACCCCCAGCGGCGCGCCGATGGCAATCGCGCCATAGGAGGCGATGCCGTTCCAGGAAATCGAGCGCGCGGTGTGTTCGGCGCCGACTTGGCCCATGCACCAGCTGATGGTGCCCACGCCGATCAGGCCCTGGGCCACCCCCAACAGCAAACGTCCGAGCAGCAGGATGCCCAGGCTGAGCAGCGGCATTGCCAGCAGCAGGGTGGACGCCAGGGTCAGCAGCCCGCTGAGGAAAATCCCCGCCAGGCCGTAGACGATCGCACGTTTGGTGCCGAGGTTGTCCGACAGGCGCCCGGCCATGGGCCGGCTGAGGAGGGTGGCCAGGTACTGCGCGCCGATGGTCAGCCCGGCCACCACCGCACTGAAGCCCAGCTCGCCGTGGACGTAACCGGGTAATACCGCGATTGGCAGGCCGATGCAGAGAAAAGCGATAAAGGTATAGAAGACGATGGAGACGATCTGCAGGGTGATCGCCATGGAGCTGGGCACGGGCTTTTGTTGCGCAGACATGAGGGCTCGTTCGCGGGCGGGCGGTTGGAGAACTGCATCATGGCGCGGGCTGGAAATAAAAGGAAGCAGGCTAACGATTTCTTTATGGCCGGCTATTTGTGGGGGCAGGGAGGACGTCATCGCGGGCAAGCCTCGCTCCTACAGAAACGTGTGCGCACGCTTGCCCGCGATGTTTTTATAGCCGGACAAAAAAAGCCCCGTCACCAGGACGGGGCTTTCAGACTGACAAGCAACGGGCGTTCCTTAGAACACCACGCCCTGGCTGCGCAGGTAGTCGTCGTAGGTGCCGCTGAAGTCGGTCACGCCGTTCGGGCTCAGCTCGATGATGCGAGTGGCCAGGGACGATACGAACTCACGGTCGTGGCTGACGAAGATCAGCGTGCCCGGGTAGTTTTCCAGCGCCAGGTTCAGCGCCTCGATGGATTCCATGTCCAGGTGGTTGGTCGGTTCGTCCATCACCAGGACGTTGGGCTTTTGCAGGATCAGCTTGCCGAACAGCATGCGGCCCTGCTCACCACCGGAGATGACCTTCACCGACTTGAGGATCTCGTCGTTGGAGAACAGCATGCGGCCCAGGGTGCCACGGATGATCTGCTCGCCTTGAGTCCATTGGCCCATCCAGTCGAACAGGCTGACGTCGTCTTCGAAGTCATGGGCGTGGTCCTGGGCGTAGTAGCCCAGCTCGGCGCTTTCGGTCCATTTCACCGAACCGGCGTCCGGGGTCAGCTCGCCCATCAGGGTGCGCAGCAGGGTGGTCTTGCCGATGCCGTTCGGGCCGATGATCGCCACGCGCTCGCCGGCTTCGACGGTGAAGCTGAAGTTCTTGAACAGGGTCTTGCCGTCGAAGCCCTTGGACATCTGCTCGATGGTCACGGCCTGGCGGTGCAGCTTCTTGGTCTGTTCGAAGCGGATGAACGGGCTGACGCGGCTCGATGGCTTGACCTCGGCCAGCTGGATCTTGTCGATCTGCTTGGCGCGGGAGGTGGCCTGCTTGGCTTTCGAGGCGTTGGCCGAGAAGCGGCTGACGAAGGTCTGCAGCTCGGCGATCTGCGCTTTCTTCTTGGCGTTGTCCGACAGCAGTTGCTCGCGGGACTGGGTCGCCGCGGTCATGTACTCGTCGTAGTTGCCCGGGAACAGGCGCAGCTCGCCGTAGTCCAGGTCGGCCATGTGGGTGCAGACGCTGTTGAGGAAGTGACGGTCGTGGGAAATGATGATCATGGTGCTGTTACGCGCCGTCAGAATCGTTTCCAGCCAGCGGATGGTGTTGATGTCCAGGTGGTTGGTCGGTTCGTCGAGCAGCAGCACTTCCGGATCGGAGAACAGCGCCTGGGCCAGCAGGACCCGCAGTTTCCAGCCCGGAGCGACTTCGGTCATCGGGCCGAAATGCTGTTCCAGGGGAATGCCCAGGCCCAGCAGCAGTTCACCGGCGCGGGATTCGGCGGTGTAGCCGTCCATCTCGGCGAAGTCGGTTTCCAGCTCGGCCACGGCCATGCCGTCTTCTTCGCTCATTTCCGGCAGCGAATAGATGCGGTCGCGCTCGGCCTTGACCTTCCACAGCTCTTCGTGACCCATGATCACGGTGTCGATCACGGTAAATTCTTCGTAGGCGAACTGGTCCTGGCGCAGTTTACCCAGGCGAACGTTCGGCTCCAGCATGACCTGGCCGCCGGACGGCTCGAGGTCGCCGCCGAGGATTTTCATGAAAGTCGATTTGCCGCAACCGTTGGCGCCGATCAGGCCATAGCGGTTGCCGCCGTTGAACTTGACCGAAACGTTCTCGAATAGCGGCTTGGCGCCGAACTGCATCGTGATGTTAGCTGTGGAGATCAATTACTTTACCTATCAAGGGGTTGCGAGCATCGTGTTGGCTCTTGGGTCATTCCCGGGGCATGTTGGAGCGTTTCCATTTCGCCCCGGTCATCGCCAGAGTCGAGCCAGCGAGCATAAGTAGACAGCAACATCTGGACGCTATGGCCAAGTTGCTGGGCAATAAAGGTGGGAGGTCATGTTGGAATTTGGCGCGCATTGTCGCATATGTGCGCCGGCAGTTGTATGACGGCGAGCCACGGATTTTTCATCCAGGCGGCTCAGCGCCAGCCGTTGTAAAAGTCGCCGCTGCGGATTTGTCCCGGGCAATGCGACTTAGGTCGTGGCACCGTGGGCGGACACATTTTCACAAATCGGAGTTAACCTTTGGTTACAAACTGTGGCTAAAATGCCGACCAGTTGCCACATGCCATCATTGGCATGGGCTCAGGGACGTGCCTTCAGGACCTCTTATCGCTTTCGGACGCTGCACATGACCCCTCGGCCCAGGTGGCCCACATGGGGGCGCAGTATGTTCTCTTCTGACATGTGACGATTTCCGTGAAACTCATCATTGCCGCTGTTTACGTTTTATCCATTGCGTATGTGCACCTGCGTGGTCGCGTGCGCCATAAACTGGGCCGCCAGCTGAGTGATCACTCGAGCTTCCTGGCTCCCATCAACTGCTTCCTTTATCTGTTCTCGAAGATCCCCAACCGCCCGTACCTCGATCCGGCCGACTTTCCCGACCTGAGCCCGTTGCAGGCCCACTGGGAAGAAATCCGCGCCGAGGGCCAGAGCCTGCTCAGGGCCGGGGAGATCAAGCGTTCGGAGCAGTACGACGACGTCGGCTTCAACTCGTTCTTCAAGACCGGCTGGAAGCGCTTCTACCTCAAGTGGTACGGCGACAGCCATCCTTCGGCGATGAAGCTGTGCCCGCGGACCACCGAGCTGGTGCAGAGCATCGGTTCGATCAAGGCGGCGATGTTCGCCGAACTGCCGCCGGGCTCGAAGCTGGTGCGCCACCGCGACCCTTATGCCGGTTCCTATCGTTACCACCTGGGCCTGGAAACGCCCAACAGCGCCGGTTGCTACATCAATGTCGACGGTGAGAAGTATCACTGGCGCGACGGCGAAGCGGTGATGTTCGACGAGACCTACATCCACTACGCGGAAAACACCACCGAGCAGAACCGCATCATCCTGTTCTGTGATGTCGAGCGGCCGATGAAGTACCGCTGGGCCGCCGCCTTCAACCGCTGGTTCAGCCGCACCGTGATGGCCGCCGCCGGTGCGCCCAACGATGCCGGCGACCGCACCGGGGGCCTGAACCGCGCCTTCACCAAGCTGTACAAGATCCGCCTGCGCGGTAAAGAGCTGAAAAAGCGCAACCGCAAGCTTTATTACCTGGAAAAGTGGGCGATCTTCGCTGCGCTGTTGCTGCTGTTCATCTTCATCTGATTCGCCGCACGGCGAATCGCTGATCGCGGGCAAGCCTCGCTCCTGCATGGGTTCTGCAGGAACGAGGTTTGTCCGCCATCACTTCCTCAAGGCTTGTCCGCCCCCAATTGCTGCCACATCTTCGCGGTGATCCGCTGCCGATGGGCGTAGCCGTGCCACGGATCCTCGGTCAAGGCCTCCAGGCGCTGACTCAGGTTCGCCACATTCCACTGCTGGGCATGCCGGACATCGCCCAGCTCATCCCGGGCGATAGGCACCGAGACCGGCAGTCCCGGGCGCGCCCGTACCGAATAGGCGGCCACGGTGCTGGCGCCGCGGGTGTTGCGCAGGTAATCGACAAAGATCCTGCCGACCCGGTTTTTCGGGCCCATGGTCGCGGTGATGCGTTCCGGCAACTGCTGCGCCATGAACTGCGCGATGGCCTTGGCGAAGCCCTTGACCCTGTCCCAGTCGTCCTTGCGCACCAGCGGCACGATCAGGTGCATGCCTTTGCCGCCGCTGGTTTTCAGGAAGGCCTGCAAGCCCAGCTCATCGAGCACCGAAAGGGTCAGTTGGGTGGCCTCCAACATGCTTTTCCAGGGCAGGGCCGGGTCCGGGTCGAGGTCGAGCACGAACAGGTCTGGGGTTTCGATCTGATCGTGAGTCGCGCCCCAGGTGTGCAGCTCGATGGTGCCCATCTGCACCGCGCCGATCAGCGCCGAAGTGCTGTCGATTTTCATCAGCCGCGCATGGCCGGGGTCCAGCGCCGGATCCAGGTGGCGGATATGGGGGATGGACAGGTGCTCGGCATGTTTCTGGAAAAACTGCTCGCCTTCCACTCCTTCAGGCGCCCGCAGCAGCGACACCGGCCGGTCGCGCAGGTGCGGCAGGATCTGCTGGTCGATGCTGGCATAGAACTGCGCCAGTTGCAGCTTGGTGGTGCCGGACTGCTGGTCGATGACCCGTTCCGGGTGGGTGATTCTGACCCCGGCGACGCTGTGGGCGGCCGATTTATCCGAATGGGAGGCCGTATGCCGACTGCGGGTCTCGACGGCCTTGAAGGTCTGTGGCCGCTCACGGACGATTTCGCTGGCCGGCTTATCGCTGCGCAGGGCGATGAAGGCTGCCTGGCGCACCACCTGTTCGCGGGTCCACTCGGCGAACTCGGCTTCGGCCACCAGTTGCGGTTCGATCCAGTGCACGCCGCGGGCCTGGGCCGCGGTCAGGGGCTTGGCCAGTGGCGATGAATCCCGTTCAAGTTCCTGCATCCGCTCATGCAGTTGCTTCAAGGTCTTCTGGTCGAAACCGGTTCCGACCCGGCCGGCGTACACCAGCCCGCTTGCGTCGTTGACCCCCAGCAGCAGGGCGCCAAAGCCGCTGCGCGAACCTTGCGGGCGGGTATAGCCGACCACCACGAACTCCTGGCGCAGCCGGCATTTGAGCTTGATCCAGTCGGCGCTGCGGCGCGACACATAGGGGCTGCCGGCGCGCTTGCCGATCACCCCCTCGAGGGACAGGGCGCAGGCGCTTTCGAGGATGTCCTGGTGGTGGGCGGCAAAGGCTTCGGAAAAGCGCAGGACCTTGCTCGATTTGCGCCCGAGCGCCTGCTTGAGCGCCTGACGGCGTTGTTCCACCGGCGTTTCGCGCAAGTCCTCGCCCTGCAGAAAGGGCGCATCGAACAGGTAATAGATGATGTCTACGCTGCGACCGATATCGAAGGCGTTCTGCAATGCCTGGAAGTCCGGCAGGCCTTGGTCGTTGAGCACCACCATTTCGCCGTCCAGCCAGCTGTCCTTGAGCTTCAGGGCGGCCAGGGCCTTGGCTTGCTGGGGCAGGCGGCTGGTCCAGTCGTGACCGTTGCGGGTCAGCAGGCGCACTTCGTCGTCCTGGATCCGCGCGAGGATCCGGTAGCCGTCGAACTTGATCTCGTAGCGCCAGTCGCCGCTGGGCGCCTTGTCCACCAGGGTTGCCAGCTGCGGCGCCAGGCTTTGCGGCAGGGCGACGACCTTTTTTCCTGGCGGTTTCTTCGCGTTTTTTTTCGCGGCCTGGGGTTTGGCGCGCTTGTTGTCGCCCACCGTGGCACCGCTGAGCACGCTCCTGGGCAGGGCCTGGACCACGTCGTACTCGTCGCTCGGTCGTGCCTGGGCATCCTGCTCCTTGATCAGCAGCCACTGTTCCTTGTCGCCGCTGCCGCGCATATGGGTGCGCACCAGGGTCCAGTCGCCGCCGAGCTTCTCGCCGATCAGGGTGAACTTGAGCTTGCCGACCCGGTAGCTGGCGTCGGGGTCGTCATGGGGTTGCCAGATGCCATGGTCCCAGACGATCACGTCGCCGGCGCCGTATTGCCCGGCCGGGATGCTGCCTTCGAAATTGCCATAGCTCAGCGGGTGGTCCTCGACATGCACCGCCAGGCGTTTTTGCCTGGGGTCCAGGCTCGGGCCCTTGGGCACCGCCCAGCTTTTCAGGCTGCCGCCCAGTTCCAGGCGAAAGTCGTAGTGCAGGTTGCGCGCAGCGTGCTTCTGGATCACGAAACGCAGGGCCGAGGCGGATTTGCTGGAAGGCTTGTCCGTCGCCGGCTCCGAGGTGATCGCGAAGTCGCGTTTGCGCTGGTATTCACTCAAGGATCTGGCCATGACCCACTACCTTGTCATGCGAGCCGCGCCGTTCAGGCACTGGATCGCTTCGTGGTTTTCTTGGTCGCAGCGGCCTTGCCGGGTTTGTCCGGGCTGGCGGGCGGCTTGCTCCTGGATTTGCCGCCCAGGCTGCGCTTGAGCATTTCGGTGAGGTCGATGACATCGGCACTCCTGCGTTGCGCTTCGCCGGTGCGGCTTTCCACGTCTTCGATCTTGCCAGCCTGGGCCTTTTTCTCCACCAGGGCCATGATTTTGTCGGTGAAGCTGTCGCGGTATTCCTCCGGCTGCCAATCGGTGCTCATGTCCGCCACCAGGCGCTTGGCCATGTCCCGCTCGCCCTTGGTCAGGTCCGGGTGAGTCACCTCCGGCCCCAGGGCCAGTTCGTCGAGGCTGCGCACCTCGGCCGGCCAGCGCAGCATTACCAGCACCAGCGCCGACTCCAGCGGCATCAGCGCCGCCAGATGCTGGCGGGTGTGCAGCACCACCAGGGCCAGGGCGACTTTCGAGGTGCTCCGCAGGGTTTCGCGCAGCAGCGCATAGACCTTGCCGCCGCGCTTGTCCGGGGCCAGGAAGTAAGGGGTGTCAATGTTCTGCAGCGGGATCTGCTGACTGTCGACGAAGGCGAAGATGTCGATGGTCTGGGTCGACAGCGGGTGGGCCGAGCGGATCTCGTCCTCGCTGAGCAGCACATAGCGGCCTTTCTCGTACGCCACGCCCTTGACGATATGTTCCTTGCTGACTTCCTTGCCGGTGACCTTGTTGATCCGCTTGTAACCCACCGGGTCCATGGTGCGCTGGTCCAGCCAATCGAAGTCGACGCCCTGGGAGGAGGTCGCCGAGACCAGCGCCACCGGAATGTGAACCAGGCCGAAACTGATCGCGCCTTTCCAGATTGCCCGTGCCATGAGCCTGTCCCCGTATTGACTGTGGAATCGCTATGCAGCGACTGGTTTTCAGGTGACCCGTGGCGTGGCGCGAAAGTTTCCCCGGGGTGCCGGCTTGCAGGGGCGAGCCGATAACTCGTGTTACATGTCTGGCGGATTATTTAATTAACAAGGCCGAACCTGCGACGTAGCCTGGACTCGAATGCGATAACTCGTTGCCATCCAGGAGGGTCGCCATGAACAACCTGCTTCGCGGTCTTGCCGTGTTCGCCCTGATGAGCGGGGCCAGCATCGCGGCGTTCGCCGCACCCCAGGCGTCCTCGGACAGCACCGCCATGCTGCTGGCGCAGAACCTGCCTGGCAGCAGCAACAACAATCCCTACAACAGCCCGATACGCCGGGCCAACCCCAACAGCATGCAGGGCACCCAGCCCAGTGCTCCGGCTGTTCGTGGGGTTAACCCAGTACCGGTGCAACGCCCTCCGACCCTGGAGAACGGTGGCATCGGCAACGGTTACCCGCGCACCATCACCCAGCCGCGGATCATCGATCCGACACCCGTGACCCCACCCCGTAACCAACAGCAGCGATAAACGCTGACCGCCCGAGGCCGATGCCAGCCCCGGGCGGACCTTTTTATCGACAGAAGGAATCGTGCATGTTGCGTAAAACCCTCTTGGCGACAGTCTGCGCCAGCCTTGTCCTGAGCAGCGCGCTACCCGCGGTGGCCGCCACCCAACAGTTCCAGAGCGAGCAGGGCCCGCTGAGCCTGACCCCGGTGGTCGAGGGCCTGGACCACCCCTGGGCCCTGGCGTTCCTGCCGGACCGCCAGGGCATCCTGGTGACCGAACGCCCCGGCAACCTGCGGCTGGTTGGTGCTGACGGCAAGCTCTCGGCGCCCCTGGGCGGCGTGCCGCAGGTCTGGGCCAAGGGCCAGGGTGGGTTGCTGGATGTGGTGTTGTCGCCGGACTTCAAGCAGGACCGCCTGGTCTATCTGTCCTACGCCGAAGGTGGCGGTGAGGGCGGCACGGCGGGGACGGCGGTAGGGCGTGGGCGGCTGTCCGAGGACCTGAAGACACTCAAGGACTTCCAGGTGATCTTCCGCCAGGCGCCCAAGCTCTCCACCGGCAACCATTTCGGCTCGCGCCTGGTGTTCGACCGCGACGGCTACCTGTTCATCACCCTGGGAGAAAACAACGAGCGCCCGACCGCCCAGGACCTGGACAAGCTGCAGGGCAAGATCGTGCGCCTGTATCCGGACGGCCGGGTCCCGGAGGACAACCCCTTTGTCGGCCAGCCGGGCGTGCGCCCGGAAATCTGGTCCTACGGCCACCGCAACCCCCAGGGCGCGGCGCTCAACCCCTGGAGCGGCACCCTGTGGGATAACGAGCATGGGCCCAAGGGCGGCGACGAAATCAACCTTATCGAACGTGGCAAGAACTACGGCTGGCCCCTGGCGACCCACGGCATCAACTACTCAGGCGCACCGATTCCCGAAGCCCAGGGCAAGACCGCCCCAGGCACCGTGGGGCCGCGGCATGTCTGGGAGAAGTCCCCCGGCATCAGCGGCATGGCCTTCTATGACGGCGACCGCTTCAAGGCCTGGCAACACAACCTGTTTATCGGCGCCCTGGCTTCCCAGGAGCTGATCCGCCTGCAATTCGACGGTGACAAGGTGGGCCACGAGGAGCGCCTGCTGGGCGAGCTCAAAGAGCGCATCCGCGACGTGCGCCAGGGCCCGGACGGGTATCTGTATGTGCTGACCGACGAGGACAAGGGCACGCTGTACAAGGTTGGCCTGGAATAAACCAATCCCTTCTTCTGTAGGAGCGAAGCTTGCTCGCGAAAAAAATCTTCAACGATAACGCGTGTTGGCAGGATGAATCGCCGCTTCGCGGCTATCGCGAGCAAGCTTCGCTCCTACAGAGGCACTGCGGTCGGGTAGAGGATCACCGCCGCCTGCAGCTTGCCGCTGCCGAAACGGCACATCTTGGCGAACTCGCCGTGGCTCACCGGCAGGTGCTGGCAATCCATCGGCTGACGGTGCTGGCTGTGGTCGACATCGGGATCGTGCAGGTAGACGAACTCCTCGTCGCAGTCGGTGACCATCACCCAATGCGGGGCCTTGGAGCGAGTCAGGCGGTAGCTGCTGATCAGCACCAGGGGCTGGCCGCCGTCGGCCAGCAGCCTTGGCAGGTCCAGCGGGCCGCCCAGCACCTGCAAGACGTCGCTGCTATCCAGCTCTGTGCAGAATTCCTCGTGCACCAGGCGCATGACGTCTTTTTTATGCTCGTCGCGCACCCCACCAAGAAACAGCGGCCCGCGGGTATTGACCTGCAGCCTGACCCTGAAGCCCCGGCGCCACGCGGCCAACGCCAGCCCCTGGGGGCTGCAGCCGCCATGCCCGGAGGTCATGAACACGGTGGTCGCCTCGCGCCACAGCTGCAGCTCTTCGCGCCGCTCCAGGGCCCGTCCGGGTTGCAGCGCGCCCATGGCCATCAGCAGGCAGGCCGGGCCGCAGGTGAAATCGGTGGTCTGCTGGTAATAGGGCACGCTGATATTGCGGGTCTCGCGATGCTGCAGGATGCGCTTTTCCAGGCGCAGGGCATCGGCGTGATCCTCGTAGTAGTCGTGCAGCACGGCGAAGCGCCGGTAGCCGCTGCGTTCGTACAGGGCGATGGCCGTCGGGTTGTCGGTGCGCACCTCCAGCCGCAGGTAGGCGCAGTCATGCTCCCGCGCGCAGGCCTCGATCCGCTCCAGCAGGCGCTTGCCCAGGCCCAGCCCGCGGGCCTCGACCGCGGTGGCGATGGAGTACAGGCGGGCCAGGGACGTACCGCGATGGAACAGCACCAGGGCGTAACCCAGTAGCTGCTCCGCCTGCTCGGCGACGATCAGGCGCGCATGGGCGCGGCTGATCATCCACTGGAAGCTGCGCGCGGTGAGGCGATCGGTGGTGAAACACTGCTGTTCCAGTTGCACTAATGCGGGCAAATCCTCAGGTGTGGCAATGCGAAAGACAAGATCCATATAACCGCCGTAAAAGTTGCGTAACGAAACGAGACTTTCAGAAAAGTTCGTGCTTAATAGAAAAGGTCTTGTTCTTAAGCGGATCAAACATTATGTCAGCGGTACAAGGTCATTGGCGTGGAGTATCCGAGCAAAGTCTGCCGGCGACAATAACGCCGGTTAATTATTTTTCAACGGTGAGTGAAACTTCCAGTCAGTTGGTGATTATTGTCGAGCGCAAGGAAGATTGGGCTTCCTACTTCCCCAGCGAAGACATCCTCAGCGCCCAGGAGTACCTGGAACAGACCCGCGAAACCCAGCCCGGCAAGCGGGTCCAGGTGATCAACCTGTGCCGCAGCTACAAGTACCTGGGCCACGGTTACTACTGTTCGTTGCTGGCCGAGGCGCGGGGGCACAAGGTGATTCCCTCGGTGCGCACCATCAGCGAACTGACCCGCAAGTCGCTCTACGGGCTGGCCCTGGACGACCTGGATAAAACCCTGGAAAAGGCCCTGAGCAATCATCTTTACAGCGATACCGAAGGTTTTACCCTGACCCTCTACTTCGGCAAGACCCATATCGAACCGTTACAGGAGTTGGCCCGCCAGTTATTCGAGGTTTTCCCCTGTCCGATATTGCTGGTGGACTTCAAACGAACTAACGGCTGGCATATCGAAGGCGTTAAGTCCGGGGCCTTACATAAGTTGCGCGAAGACCAGGAAGATCAATTCGCCCATTCCCTGGACAGTTTCAGTCGCAAGATCTGGCGTGTGCCGCGCTCGAAAAGACTGGCCCGGTATGACCTGGCTATCCTGCATGACCCCCAGGAGGCCTTGCCGCCTTCCAACGCCCGGGCGCTGG
This sequence comes from Pseudomonas sp. B3G-3, assembly GCF_028640915.1. Classification (NCBI taxonomy): domain Bacteria; kingdom Pseudomonadati; phylum Pseudomonadota; class Gammaproteobacteria; order Pseudomonadales; family Pseudomonadaceae; genus Pseudomonas; species Pseudomonas sp. B3G-3. Next base: position 120,743 of record NZ_JAQZAB010000103.1, read on the forward strand.
AGAACTTTGTCCGGGTCGGCAAGGGCCTGGGCATCGACGTCGAGCTGATCGAGAAGAAGGACTACCCGCGGATCGCCGAATACGACGCCTTGCTGATCCGCGAGACCACCAGCGTCGACAACCACACCTACCGCTTCGCCAAGAAGGCCGAAAGCGAGGGCCTGGTGGTGATGGATGACCCGACCTCGATCCTGCGCTGCACCAACAAGGTCTACCTGACCGATCTGTTGAAAAGCCATCAGTTAGGCATGCCCGCCACCGAGATTCTCTACAAGGAGCGACCGGAAGATTTCGAGCGGGTTGGCGAACGCCTGGGCTTCCCGCTGGTGCTGAAGATTCCCGACGGTTGTTTCTCCCGCGGGGTGATCAAGGTCGAGAGCCAGCAGGCGCTGCTGGAGGCCACCGCCGAACTGTTCGAGCATTCGGTGTTGCTGCTGGCCCAGGAGTTTTTCTACACCGAGTACGACTGGCGCATCGGCGTGCTCAACCGCAAGCCGATCTTCGCCTGCCAGTACTTCATGTCCAAGGGCCATTGGCAGATCTACAACCACAAGGCCAAGGGCCAGGACATCAACGGCGAATGCCGCACCCTGGCGATCCACGAGGCGCCGCGGGCGGTGGTGGAACTGGCGGTGAAGACCGCCAACCTGATTGGCGATGGCCTGTACGGCGTCGACCTGAAACAGTCCGGCGACAAGGTGGTGGTGATCGAAGTCAACGACAACCCCAACCTGGACGCCGGCATCGAAGATGCCTACCTGCGCGACGACCTGTATTCCCTGGTGCTCGAGGAGTTCGTCCGCCGCCTGGAGCTCAAGCGCCGCGGACAGGCCTGGTGAACGGCCGATGATCAAGAGCTATCAGTTGAGCCAGGGCCGCCTGCTGGCGGTGGAGCGCCTGGACGCCGAGGTGATGCTGTTCAGCAACCCCGACCTCGCCGAACGCGACCTGCTGCACACCGGCTTCAAGCTCGACGAACACGCTCTGGCCTCGGCCCTGGACCCGGACGAGGTGTCGCGCATCGAGTTCCACCCGGACAACCTGTTCCTGATCTGGAAGCGTCCGGAGAACTATTCCGGCGGCGGCAGCCTGTCGTTCGAGGTGTCGTCCTGCGGCCTGCTGTTTTCCCCGCAACGGCTGCTGCTGATCGCCCATGACGACAGCCAGCTCAGCGGCCTGGGCGCGCGCCAGGCCTTGAATAGCCCCCTGGATGTGCTGCTGGACCTGCTGTCCAACAACATCCATCACTACCTGGGGCACCTCAAGGTGATCAAGATGGTCGCCCGGGAGTTGCAGCAGCAGTTCAACGACTCGATGGAAAACCGCCACCTGATCCAGATGTTCAACCTCAGCGAAAGCCTGATCTATTACATCAACGCCATTCACAGCAACGGCGCGGTGCTGACCCGCCTGCGCAACCACGCCGAGAAGGAACATTTCAGCGCCGAGGCCATCGGCCTGATCGACGACCTGATCATCGAGAACAACCAGTGCTACAAGCAGGCGGAGATCTATTCGACGGTGTTTTCCGGGCTGATGGATGCGCGCGGCAACCTGATGAACAACAACATGAACAGCCTGCTGCGCAAACTGACCTTGATCAACGTGGTGTTCCTGCCGCTGAACCTGATCGCCAGCATCGGCGGCATGTCCGAATTCAGCATGATGACCGCCGGCACCCCCTGGTGGATTGCCTACCCGCTGTTCCTCGTGGCGATGCTGCTGGCGGCAGGGGGGATGGTGCTCGGTCTCAGGCGCCTGGCCGGGGGCAGCGGCAAGTGCGCCTGAGCCTTCAGGCCGGTTGCAGGGTCAGCACTTCATAGCCGTCGCGGGTCACCGCCACCGTATGTTCCCACTGCGCCGACAGGCGGTTGTCGCGGGTGACCACGGTCCAGCCGTCTTTCAGGCCGCGCACCCGGGCGCTGCCCTGGTTGATCATCGGCTCGATGGTGAACACCATGCCTTCGCGCAGCTCCAGGCCGGTGCCGGGACGACCGAAATGCAGGATCTGCGGCTCTTCGTGCATCTGCCGGCCGATGCCGTGGCCGCAATACTCGCGCACCACGCTGTAGCCCTGGGTTTGCGCGTGTTTCTGGATGGCGTGGCCGATATCGCCAAGGCGCGCGCCGGGACGGACCACCTTGATGCCTTGCCACATCGCCTCGAAGGTGGTGCTGACCAGATGCTGGGCCTTGGGGCTGACATTGCCGACCAGGTACATCTTGCTGGCGTCGGCGATAAAGCCGTTCTTTTCCAGGGTGATGTCGATGTTGATGATGTCGCCGTCCTTGAGAATGGCCTTTTCATGGGGCATGCCATGGCACACCACCTCGTTGATCGAGGTGTTGATCGAGTAGGGGTAGCCGTACTGGCCCTTGCTGGCCGGGCGGGCGCCCAGGTCGTGGCGAATGAAGCGCTCCACCGCGGTGTCCAGCTCCATGGTGGAAAGGCCGGGCGCGACCAGATCGTCGAGAAAGGTGAACACCGTCGCCAACAGGCGCCCGGACTCACGCATCAGCGCCAGTTGTTGCGGGGTCTTGATCAGGGCCTGGGTCATTCGCTGCGCCCCCGGATCAGGTCGCTCTTGTTCAGCAGCAGCTTGTTGATCAGGTCGTTGTAGGCCAGGTGCGGATTGAGCTCGGCCAAGAGGCCGATCTTGATCCAGAACTCGGCCTGGGCGTTGATGGAGCGATCCATGGCGTCGCTGGCGACGCGGATCTGTTCATGCAGCTGATCTGAAATCTTGACGATGCCCACGGGGTTTCTGTCCTGGTAAATATACGAAGCATATACGTTTCATATATTCGTCGGCAAACGACAATCGCTCGATCGGGCTCAAGCCTGCTGGCGGGCAGGGTGGGCGGACCGGCGTTGACGAAGGCCGCGAACCACCAGATACAACAGCGGACCGATGGAGACGAACACTGCTGTCAGCAGCAGATACGGCAGCACCGACAGCGCGGACTGGCCACGGGAGCGGGCGTCCCGGTACATCCAGATGCCGGCCAGGGTCGCCAGCAGGTACAGGTCGATCACCACCTGCGCGGTGTCGGGGCGGGACATCAGCGTGAGGCCAAACTCGAGCAGCGATTGTTCCGCCTGCAGCATCACCGCGAAGGTGTAGCCGGCAAAGGCGATCAGGGCAATCAACGGTAATCCGACAGACTTCATGTTTTCCTTCCGTGGTTTATGAATGAGGGCTGAGGAGCGAGCCGCGAGAGTAGCGCAGGCTGCGGTCGTCTCAAAGAATTGGCCATTGACTTGCCAGCAGCGCGCCGGTTAATTTCCTGGCCATGACTTTTTCCGCATTGCGTTCCCAGCCAAGCATTATTACCGCCATTCCTGATTGGCGGGTTTGCTGACGACTGCACCCAACCCGCCCTAGAGGCGGGTTTTTTCTTTCTGTCTCCGGGGCCTTCAACACAGCCAGGAGAGCCGTATGAACCATCCCGCCGAGCCCGACACGCAACTGGACCTGCTTGAGCACTACGTGAAGAAGATTCTCGCGGCGCCGGTCTACGACCTGGCGGTGCGTACGCCGTTGCAGCCGGCGCCGGCCTTGTCGGCGGCGCTGGGCAACCAGGTGCTGCTCAAGCGCGAGGACCTGCAACCGACCTTTTCCTTCAAGATCCGCGGTGCCTACAACAAGCTGGTGCAGCTCAGTGACGAGCAGAAGCGTCGCGGAGTGATTACCGCATCCGCCGGTAATCACGCCCAGGGCGTGGCGTTGGCGGCGCGGGAACTGGGGATCAAGGCGACCATCGTCATGCCTTCCACCACGCCGCAGCTGAAAGTGCAGGGCGTCAGCAGCCGTGGCGCCGAGGCGGTGCTGCACGGCGAGAGCTTTCCCTTTGCCCTGGCCCATGCCCTGCAACTGGCCGAGCACAGCGGCCAGACCTTCGTCTCGCCCTTTGACGACCCGGACGTGATCGCCGGGCAGGGCACGGTGGGCATGGAGATCCTGCGCCAGCACGCCGGGCGCCTGGACGCGATCTTCGTCCCGGTGGGTGGTGGCGGACTGATCGCCGGCATCGCCGCCTACGTGAAATACCTGCGGCCCGAGGTGCGCATCGTCGGCGTCGAGTCCGAACACTCCAACTGTTTGCAGCAGGCGTTGCGGGCCGGGGAAAGGGTAGTGCTGCCCAGCGTCGGCACCTTCGCCGACGGGGTCGCCGTGGCGCAGGTCGGCGCCCATTGTTTCGAGCTGTGCCGAGTGCTGGTCGACGAGGTGATCACGGTCAGCAACGACGAACTCTGCTGCGCGATGAAGGACATCTACGACGACACCCGTTCCATCACCGAGCCGTCGGGGGCGCTGGCGGTGGCCGGGATCAAGCGGTACGTGGCCCGCAGCGGCGTGCAGGGCGAAACCCTGGTGGCCATCGATTCCGGAGCCAACATCAACTTCGATCGCCTGGGGCATGTGGCCGAGCGCGCGGCCTTGGGAGCTGGTGTATTGGTGTGAGGTCAGCGGGTGTCATGTAGCCGCTGGCGAAGCCTGCGCACGAGCGCGAAGCGCTCGCCAACCGAACCACTGCTGCACCGCGTTGCCTGGCCTGGCGGCTACTGCGTAGCCGATCGCAGCCTGCGGCAGCGGCTACATCACCTGCGATGCAGCCGCCGCGGTCTGGATTATTCCGCGCGGGCCTTCTCGACTTTATCGGAGGCGGACCACAGGCGGTAGCGCACTTCGATGTCCTTGGGGGCGTAGATCACGATCGGCAGCTTGCTGTTGTAGCGCAGCACGAAGCCTTCGCCGACCACCGGCACGAACGCCTGCTTGCTGGTGCCTCCGGGACAGGCCATCAGGGTACTCATCGGGCCGCTGACCTTGTCCAGGCGGTAGTAGGGATAACCCCAGCCATCCAGGTTTTTCTCTTCCAGGGTGCCGCCCAGGCGCTGACGGTTGCAGTCGACGGTCAGGGTCTTGCCGGCCAGCACCTCGACCTTGAAGTCTTCTTCCTTGGCCTGCTTGGGCAGATGGATCACCTGGCGCACAAAACCGTCTTCGGCCTTGGGGTAGGGCGCCACGTCTTCGAGCTTGGCCGCATGGCTCAGGGTGGAAATACCGCTCAACAGCACAGCGACGGCGGTGGAAACAGGAAAAAAGCGCATAAGGCCTCCTTGCAGGTTGATCGATGGCTCTCTCCATTTAGAGGGAGCCGCTTGCTTGAAACGCCGGGCAGTTTGACCGGGTAACGCCCGATCATGCAAACCGTGGCCCGCTTCGCCGCGGCAACTGACATGATGTTTTCCTTCAATATCCATTGGTAAGTCAATGATTTATAAAGCATGACAACGGGAGGGAGGACGGCATGCATATGCTCCATCCTCTATCGGCGAGAGGCAGCTATCGGTTCCGCAGGAGGTCTTCCAGCCAGGCGAAAGTCCCAGGACTGAGGGTGAAAAAAAGCCTCACTGCTCAGAGCAAAATAGAATTTAGTAGAAGCGCAAATACGGCCTAGTCTAGGAATTGGCTTTCTCTTCCAGGGAGGTTTAGTCATGCCGTACGCCGTATTTCGGGGGTGGAATCCCGAGACGATATTCTTGCCATCATTGAATGGCCACTGCACCAACGGAGAGATCTGCCATGTTCTTATCTGCCTTGGAACTGCGCAATATCATTGAATGCAGCTTCCTGCCCAAACGCTGCGAGTGCACCCTGAGCCCCGACCTGCACATGACCGTGAAAGTCTATGGCGACTATGAAACCGACCGTGTGGACCTGGTGGTCACCGGTATCGATGCGGCGAGCCTCAACGGCTGCCGGGAAATCAACGACCTGATCGCCGAACTGCGCTACGACCTGGCCAATCATCCGGGAAGCCAGCCCATCACCCTGAAATCCAGGATTCATTGATCGGCGGCTTTGCCAATGCCCGCGTTGCCTGCCTGGCCTGGATAGATCCCGGGCCAGGCACAGACTCGACCCTCACCGCGAATAAAATCCCTGCCTGACTATCGCCGAGATGCCTGCAACCTGGCGCGCGGTAGAGCAGGGCAGTCTTCAGTTCTGATAACTGCAGGCGTCCGACAGCTTGCGGTAGCTGATGGCCTCCAGCTTGCCCGCCTTGTCGATAAAGGTCATGTCCGCGGTGATCACCTTGCACTCCGGCGTCGCAGGCTCGGTCATCGACACCACCTTGGCCACATTCAGCGGCATGCCATAGTGATAAGGCACCGGCTGCACCTGGGCCGTGTCCGCCTGAGCCACACCCACGCCCCCGACCAAAGCCAAGGCCCCGACCAGCAAAATACGCATGTTCATGAGAATTTCTCCGATAAGCCCGACACAAACCGCCATCGAGCGCGCCGCGGAGGGCGGCAGAGGATTCTGCGCTGCGCGGTCCCGTACAGTTTTGGGCGGCGGGATTAATCGAAGATTAAGTAGGGGGCTAATGATTTGTGCGGAAGGGAAACTGCCCGGCGAGATGTTCCTTGGGCAAAAACGCGTATTCGCTGTTCAGCGGTAGGGGCTTGAAGGCAGGGGACAGAAGCCCCTGCCTTGCTGGTCGTCAACGCCTTGCCCGATTCCGGGCAGGCATTGAATACAGTTACTTCTTCTCTTTCTCCTTTTCCTTCTCTTCTTCCTCCGGCCGATCGATCCCGCGGATATCGAAGTAGCATTGCCCGCTCACGGATTTGGCTGAACGCTGAGCGAGGGACTGTACCAACTGGTCATGAATGAAGTGGCCGAACAACAGGCTCACTTCCTCTGGCAAGGGCGACAGTTGTTCCTTGAACCATTCCTCTTCCAACAGTACCTGCCACACCTGCATCTGCTGCGGTGTGCCGGCGGCCCTGTAGCCATCCCGTGCCCGGCCGCTGCGCATGCTGCGGGCTTCGCTGTCCACATCTTCGAGCCAGCCGAGTTGTGCCCTTAGCGTCTCGCGCTCGGTTTGCAGTTCCTGGGTGCGCTTGAGGCGGGTCTGCCTCTTTTCCTGGGTTTCCACCGGGCGACCGAACATCCCGGCGCTATTCCCCGCGGCATACTGGCTGGCGTTCAGGCGATCTTCCTCTTCGCCGATCTCCCGCAGGCGCTGCACATAAGGGCGCGAGATCGACGCTAGCCAGCGGATATACAAACGTATATGGCCGAGGAAGGGCGCTTTATCACCCAGGTTGAGGTTTTTCAGCTGGGCGATGCTGGCCTTGGCGGCTGACTGATACTTCTTGACCAGCCCGAGGGCAGTCTTGCCGTTGATATGGTCGTTGAAGGTGAACAAACTGCTGAGTTTTCGACCTTGCAGATGCAGGTCTTCAATATGCGGGAAGGGCGCTCCAGCCTGGAATGCTGCGCGGTACATGCGGTGCAAGCTGACCAGGGCCAGTTCGGCACTGGGTTTCTGCTCGCCGGGCAGCAGGCTGCCACCGACATCCTCACTGACCCCAGGCATCAGCTCTTCGCGCCACTTGGCGTTGCCTTTGCCGAGCATGCAGGCGCGCCGGTAAAAACGCCGCTCATGGGCGGCTACCAGATGCAGCGCCTGCCGCACCTGCTTGGGCAGGCTGTTGAAGTCCCCCAGCACCGTGCTCGTGGGCACGGGCATGTAGCCGTCGATCAGCGGTATTTCGCTATGGCTGCGATCCACCGCATCGAACTGGCCGGCGAACAACACAACCAGGCGCGCCCCCTGATACTCGACCTCTTCGCCATTGATCAGGCTGCGGTCCAGCAGACGATAGAGAAAACCCCGGGCCAGAGTGGCGCCATAGTCGAAGCCATATACAGTCAGTTCGATTCGCTTCAACGGGGGGCCGCTCAATGCCTTGATCTTGCCAACTTCGACGTTCAGATAATCGATGGCACCATCAATGCGAACGTTGGCTCCGGTCTTGGCCACTTGAGCCATGATCGGGTTATCGCGCAGAGGTGGCACGACTTCAGCCACGGCGTCAACCACCGCCCCCTTCAATACCTTGAGGCCTTTGAGGGGGGCGTGTACCAAGTCATTCAGGTCGCGCTTCAAGCGCTCCCACCAGTCACGGCGCTCCAGCACATCCTTGAGGATTTTTTTTCCTTCGTCCTGTGCCACGTCCTTGGGGACATCCGACGCTTTTTTGCCAATGATATCCAGACCGGCATTGGCATTAGTGTTCAGGTCTGCGATGTACTCCTCACCCATCCCGGAAAGATATGCCCGTCGATAGTTATAAGAATCCTCGTCCTTTTCGGTATGGGGATGTGCCATATACATCTTGGCCACATTACTGATCCGACCAGTCTGCAGGTCTTTCAATAAATGGCGTCCAAAACCGTCGAAAAAAAATCCGATTCGCAAAGTTCGTTCACAAGTCGTGACGTGAGAGTTATTGAACGGTCCCGCACAACGGGCGTTGGCAGCGGCCGCAAGATCAGCGTTACGGGTGCTCATTGGGGGGTGGTTTCCTGATCCTTGGTATTAGGCACTGGTGGTGCCTCCTTGAGGTTTTCATAAGGGGTATCCAGGTTGGCACTCCAGGCCAGGCGGATCTGGTTCCCAGGGAAGAAATGCACATGTAAATACCGATCGCTACGTTGGCGAGGAGGGTTAGGGAGCTCGATTGATAAAGTTTCCTCTTCAAGCCCCTGTTTAATTTGTTCGGGCGTAACGTCTAATATCCAATCCACCTTTAGCGTCTTGCCTTCTATGCGCCAACAACAGGTCATACCTCCTCCACCATTTGCAGCGGCATTCCCCCCCCAATTGTCATTGATGAAGTAGCTGAAGATAGGACGCTCTGTGTGGTTGTGGGCATAAAGTGATGCACCCGGCATTCGGTTGGACTGCCAGATGAAATAGGCAGCGATCAGTGCTCCCCAAACCAACAGGTTGATTAGGGTTTTCTGCAGCCCAGATAGGGACTTCCAGCGATTTCTGAGTGATTGAATCGATGTCACAACAAACTCCTTGTTGGTGCGAACCTGTTTCTGCGCACGGTCACGTTCTTTTGCCTGGGGGCATTGATGTTGCCCAGCTCGCGCTGTTTGCAAGTCTTTCAATAGTTGGCGCCGAAAACCCGTGATTCATTGGGATTGGGCTTCCTGAACTTTGGCATCAGGCACTGCGGGTGCCTCCTTGAGGTTTTCATAAGGGGTGTCGAGATTGGCGCTCCAGGCCAGGCGAACCTGGTCGCCAGGGAAGAAGTGCACATGCAAATAGCGGTCACTGCGTTGGCGGGGAGGGTTAGGGATCTCGATTGAAAGGGTTTCTTGTTTAATCCCTTGGCGCGCCTGTTCGCCAGTACGGCTTTTTATCCAATCCACCTTCAGCGTCTTGCCCTCGATGCGCCAGCAGCAGGTTGCTCCGCCTCCGCCGTTCGCAGTGGCATTGCCTCCCCAGTTGTCATTGACGAAGTAGCTGAAGATGGGACGATCGGTTTGGTTATGGACATAGAGCATTGCCCCAGGCATCTGGCTGTACTGCCAGATGAAGTAGGCAGCGATCAGCACGCCCCACACCAATAGGTTGATCAGGGTTCTCTGAGTCCTGGGTAACGATTTCCAGCGGTTTACGAGTGACCCCATCACAACAGACTCCTTGTCCGGCTGCCTGCAAGCCTTTCAACCGATGGCACCAAAAGCCGTAGAACGACAGCCCAATCGAACTTAAGAGCATTCATTCAGGCCTGCGCTCCTGATCCCCGGCATAAAACTCGCGCAGCTCTTCTTTGAGTGGGCTGGTGTGTTTGTCGCTCCAGGCCAGCCGCACCTGATCTCCGGGCAGAAAATGCACATGCAGGGTATCGTCGGTTCGCTTTCGGGGCGGGTTAGGCATCTCGATTGAAAGGGTTTCCTCGTTAATGCCTTGGCGTGCCTGTTCGCCCGTACGACTTTTTATCCAGTCCACCTTTAGCATCTTGCCCTCGATACGCCAGCAACAGGTCACGCCTCCATTGCCACCCCAATTGTCATTGACGAAATAACTGAAAATCGGGCGATCCGTATGGTTATGCCCATAAAGCGCCGCGCCCGGCATGCGGCTGTATTGCCAGATGAAATAGCCGACAACCAGCGCTGCCAAAACCAGCCAGTGGATCAGGGTTTTCTGGCGGCTGGACAGGCGCTTCCAGTACTGTGCGAGTGACGGGGGCAACGTCACCTCAGGCGCCTTCTTGCGCGGCCAGGGCGTTTTCCAGGCTGTCCTGGTCATCGATGACCTGGCGCAGGACTTCGGCCCATTCGGGGCGCTGGTGCAGCGGGCTACGGGTGATCAGGCTGTGCAATACGAAGGTCGACTGATCCTCCTGCTGGTCCAGGCCCTGGGCTCTGGCGATTTGCAGCAGGTCTTGCACCTGTTGCAGGCGTTCGCCGTGGCAGTCGCTGGCAAAGGCCTCGGGGGCGACGTTTTCGGTCTGTACCAGCAGCTGCTCGGCGTGGGCGTCATGCTGCAGGCTGTGCATCATCGGCTCATCCAGGCGTATCGGGTGGTACTCGGGTACTTCGCTGTGCGCCGGGCCGGCAAAGCGCTGCCAGTCCTTTTCAGCCTTGACCCACCAGGTATCGAGGGGGCCGAACAGCCACTGGTGCCATGGCTGGTAATTTTGCTGGTGGAGCAGGGGCAGTACCTCGGCGCTGTAACTGCGGATCAGCAGCACCGCATCGTTGGCGTCCTGGCAGACCAGGGCGTCGCCAAGGTGGGTGGCCAGCCGATTGGCAGGCAGGGTGCTGCTCAACCAGCCGGCCAGGTTCGAACCGAACAGCTCGTGGATCGCCACCAGCTGCTCGAAAGCTTGACCGGTCATGTCCAGCAACAGCGGCCCGTCATTGCGCAGTTGGGCCAGCTCGGGCTGGTACATCAGGGGCCAGCGGGCGCCTTCCAGCTCCACCAGGGCATCGCGCTGCTGCGCGTTGAGCAGGGCCTGCTCGACGATTGCCGCAAGGCTGAAGCCCTTGGCCGCGGCGTTGACCCAGTCCTGCTGGCCTTGCTGCAAATCGCTCATGGCTGTGCTCCGGACAGAATCGCCTGGCGTTGGCGGATGGCCTTGAGCAGGCATTCGACACAGATGCCCTTGGGCGGCGTCAGGCGCGGTATTGGCACGTTCAAACGACCCAGCAGCAGGCCGCCGGCCTTGTCGGCGTCGGCAAGCTTCAGCAGGCCCGGCAACAGCGGCACCGCCGGCGTACCCACCCCCGGTGCGCCACCGGAGTTGACCTTCACATTCGCCCCGCTGATGGTCACGCCACCGCCGTCAAGCTTCACAAAGCTGCCACCGGCCTTGGCGGTGAGTTCGGCGCCGGCTTCCAGGACTACGATGTTGCCGGTCTTGTAGTGAATCTCCTGGCCGGCCTCGACGAATTGCGCGGTGCCGATGTTGGCGTGCTGGGTGACGGCCACGGTGAGGTGGTCGTTGGCGCGGATTTCGCTCTTGCGGTCGAGGTGGGTGATGCGGTGTTCTTCGGCCTTGAGTTCGGTCAGGGTGTTGGCTTCGACCGTGTCGTGGCGTTCGTTGCCGACGCGGATCCGCTGGTCGTGCTCGACGTTTTCGTCCCAGTCGCGCTGGGCGTGCAGGTAGATCTGCTCGGCGCCTTTCTTGTCTTCGATGCGCAGTTCGTTATAGCCCTTGCCGCCCGGCGAGCTGAGGGTCTTGAAGGTGCTGCGGGTCTTGTTCGCCGGCAGGTCGTAGGGGACCACGTTTTCCTTGTGGTACAGGCAGCCGGTGACCAGCGGTTGGTCGGGATCGCCTTCGAGGAAGGTCACCAGCACTTCCATGCCGATCCGCGGGATGGCGATGCCGCCGTAGGCCTTGCCGGCCCAGCCGCTGGCGACGCGGACCCAGCAGGAGGTGTTGTCGTCGGCCAGGCCGTCGCGGTCCCAGTGGAACTGCACCTTGATCCGCCCGTACTGGTCGCAATGGATTTCTTCGCCCTTGGGCCCGGTGACCACGGCGGTCTGGCTGCCCAGGGACTTGGGTTTCGGGTGTTCCAGCGGCGGGCGGTAGTGGGCGTCCCAGGGCGTGGCGAGGAAGCGGTTGCGGTAGCCCTGGTGGAAGTCGTCCTTGTGGCTGGTGACGTCGCTGGTGATGTTCTCGCCCAACACCTGCGGCTGCTTGCCTTCGTGGATGACTTCCAGCAGCAGCCACAGGTCGTTCCATTCGCTGCGCGGGTGTTCGGCCAGGGTCAGGAAGTGGCCACTGACCAGGCTCGGCTCGTCGCCTTTGCCTTCGGCCAGCTGGTAGTCGCTGCGGTGGCGTTCCAGGGCGCGGGTCGCCAGTTGCTTGCCGCGGGCCTGCTGGGTGAACAGGCCGGGGTAGTCGTAGTCTTCCAGGTCCGGCATGACCCCGGACTTGGCCGCGCCTTCGGGCAGCAGCCGTGGTTTCTCGAAGTCGTAGTCGCGGCGGCTGACGCGGCTGGTGCGGGTTTCCAGGCGCAGGTTGAAGCGCTTGATCACCGGCTGCTCGGCGGCCATGCCCGAGTCCTGCTGGTAGTTCACCGCCGCCAGCTTGCGGAACACCGTCTGGTCGTCGCCGAACACCAGCTTGTGGCCGCCGGCACTGTGCTGGAAGTGGAAGTGAATGCCTTCTTCTTCGCACAGGCGCTGGATGAAGTGCAGGTCGGATTCGTCGTACTGGGTGCAGTAGACCCGCTCCGGGTAGGTGGCGCCGAGCTGGAAACTGTAGGCGTCGGCCAGGATGCCGCGGGCCTCGAGGACCTGGGCGATGATCTTCGGCACGCTCAGGTGCTGGTAGATCTTCTGGTTGAAGCTGTGGCGCAGGTAGTTGAGCTGCGGGGTCAGGCTGATGCTGTAGCGGGTCAGCTTGCGCCCGGAATCACCCTGGGCGATGCGGTACACCAGGCCATGGATCAGGCCTTTGCCACTGCCTTTGCCTAAGCCGCCAAAGGTCAGGCAGGCCGGCTTGTGCAGCAGCTCCTCGAGCTTGAGGTCGGGACGTGCGCTGACCAGTTCGATATCGAAGCAGAAGGGCTGATTGAGGGCTTCGCGGCCAACGAAACTGAGGACCTGAAGGTCGACCGAGGCGCCTTCGATCGTCAGGGAAATATGGGTAGCGTTAGCATCCAGCATGCCGTGAAATCCATCCGTTGAATAAGCA